>CAZOGY010000009.1:0-51539 GCA_964579305.1 uncultured Hyphomicrobiaceae bacterium | reverse complement strand
CGCAAAGCAGCCCGGGCCATCGATGTTCGTGTTCGAAACATCGACACGAAAACGGACCGCCCCCGCGGAGGGCCAAAGGCCCGCACGCGCCGCATCCTGCCTTTGGATGGCACAGCGAGCGTCAACCCGACCCGCGATCAAGCCGACCCGCAAGAAAGCGCGTTCCGTTCCGCTCCCACCACGCAATGAAAAAAACCGTGCCCGGATGCCGGACACGGTTTTTTTTCGATGAGCTTGATTTCTGCGCCGCTGGTGGCGCTCAGCCGTTGGCTGAAAACGCGGCAGCAAGCCGTTTGAGCTGACCGCCAACTGGGTTTGCAAATCGCGCCAGCGATGAGGTTTTTGGATACATCGCCTGATCGAGTTGACGCAGACGTTCAATCATTGAGCCCGAACGCTCAATCAGCGACCGTAACCCGACCGGCAATTCGTCGAAACGGGCGATCGTCTCTGGCGCAGGCATCGTTTGCAGACGGACCTTGGCGCGCTTTGCCGCGGCTTCCTCAGCAGTCATTTCACCGTCTTTGAGCGCGCGTTGCACAACAAGCCAGGAGGCAACTTCAAGCAGCCGGGTCGTCATCCGCATGCTCTCGGTCGCGTAAATCACCGACAAAGGCGGCGCCAATTGCTGTGACTGCTTGCGGCCTTCCGCATCCAGATAATCGGCAGCTTCCTCGACAAGCGCCATACCCTCGCGAAACAGCGCTTCAAACTGCTGGGAGCGGGTGAACTTCTCCGCAAACGAAATCAGTTCGCGCTGACCTGCGACGTCGACGTCGCTCAAACCACTTGTCACTTGCACTGCCACACCACTTGGTTCGCGTTACCCGACCGTAACTGTAACGTTAGGGTAAAGATTGCGTAAGCCCGTGGCCCGAGTTGGGCACGCGGGAACCGTCCTCGGGGGTTTCTGTGCAAAAACGGCGCCGTTCCAAGTGATGGGCGCAAAAAAAAGCCGCCCAATTGGCGGCTTGAAGTGGATCGGGAAGCGTCAAGCGCGTGCTCGCTTGGGGTTCAAAGCAAGACACGCAGTATCCAGGAAAACCGGATGGCGCCAATGTTGCCGGATGGCGATGAACAGCGCGTTAATCGGCGCTGCAATTTGAGGCGCCTGGAACGAAACGAACGATAACGAAACGCAATCAGCCAGATTTGCCGAACAAACGATCTGCCGCCGCAGCTTGCGATTGCTTTGCAGCGATTTCCGCTTCGACGCGTTCCCGCTCTCGCTCAAGCTGATCAATCAGCCCTTTCAGCTCGCTCACAGACAGCCGCTCAAGCGAACTGCCGATGACATGGCCAGTCATGGCCGGCGCTTTTTCCTCATCCATCAGGCAACCTCGCAATACCACAAACGCTCACGCATCATCCGGCCAGGCAAGCTTTGCCATGGCGCCGAGCGGTCGCGCGTCACTGTTTGCAAACGTGGCAGCAAGCGTCTCGTCGGTCAAAACGCCACCGGCCAAATTGACGGCCGAGGCGATATAGAGGCTGTCCATCCCCTGCAAAGCGGCGCCTTTGATATCTGTATGAACGCCATCGCCAATTGCGAGCATGTCGCTGAGCGGCACATGGCGACCGGCGACGTCATCAATCATCGATCTGGCAAGCTCATAGATCGGCCCGTGCGGTTTCCCCGCATAAACGACCTCGCCACCCATCTCTTCATAAAGCTGCCCAAGCGCCCCGGCGCAGTAAACGAGCTTGTCACCGCGCTCCACCGTGATGTCAGGGTTTGCACACACCATCACCGCGTTGCGTCGGCGCAGCCGGTCCAACACGCGCCGATAATCCTCAGGGGTCTCGCGCTCATCGTTTTCAAGACCGGTACAGATGACGACTTCAGCGTCGATTGTCGTCGCGAAATCGATATCCAGCCCCTCAAACAATGGTTGATCGCGTTCTGGCCCGAGATGATGGATCGCCCGATCCGCCTTCCAGACCGTGATCAGTCCGCGAGCCACATCGCCCGACGTCACGATGCCGTCGAAGGCGGCCCGGTCAACGCCAATCCGGTCAAGTTGCGCAAGCACGGCCGGCGCAGGCCGCGGCGCGTTGGTCAGTAGGACGACGGTGCCGCCGTCGGCGCGGCGCCTGGCGCAGGCCGCAACCGCATCGGCAAACGGTGCAACTCCGTTGTGGATGACGCCCCAGACATCAACAAGCCAAGCTGGCCGGTCGCTGCCAACAGCGCCCACCGAATTTAAGATCGGGATCATGTCGCCATCCGCCTTGTGGTCCGCGCAGGTCCCACACATGTGACCGCGCGATGGGAAAGTGTCGGGCGGCCGAAGGAGACCGCACTGGTTGCGTATGGCCCCGGACGCCGGTGCGATCAACGCGGCGCAAGTTCAGCCGTCAAGATCCTTGCAGCCAGCGATCCGGGCCAACGGTCGCGCCTTTCCCACCCTCACTCGGGTTTGACGTCTGCCGTTATGAGCTCACGCGGTCCAAACATTGGACCTTGGCCAAGCGTGACCCCAAGTAATTTCAAAGCGTTGGCCTGTTCGTCGTCGCGAATGTGGCCAACGATCGCCAACAGCCCCAGCGCACGCAAATGACGGCAAATGTCAGCCGACGGCACCCGGGATGTGCCAACTGGCAGCCCGTCCAGGAAGATATCGGCATCGAGTTTGACGAACCGGAAACCTGCCTTCGCAAGCGCGCCGAAATCCATATCGAGGTCAACGACGCTCTGCAGCGCGAATACGATGCCCTGTTGGGCCAGCCCGGCAAGCGCGTCCAGATGTGCCGGCGTAAACAATCGCGCATCGGCCTGATCAATCGACAATACGATCCGCCGCGGAAACGCGTCATCCTTCGCGACCATGCGTTCGACATCTTCGGCGAATTGATCGCTGATCAACGTCTCGCCGGCGACAGCCGTGAACATCCGGCCATCGGACTGTGCCCCGATCTTGCGCCACACCAGACGCCGCGCATGCATCAAGGCAACGGTGTCGATCAACGGCAAAACCGCAGTCCCGGACGCTGCATCCGTATAAGCCTCGCGATCCAACGCCGCCCCGTTTTCGACCTTGAGCCGCAATGACAGCTCGTAATGCTGGTCGATTCCGCTATCGAGCGCCTTGATCGGCTCAAGGAATACGCTGACACGCTCAGCAGCCAAAGCCGACGCAATCGCCACAACCGGGTTGGCCCCAGCTTGCGGTTGCGCTGGTCTGGCAACCGGGATGGGATCGGCTGATGCCTCGCGCGCTGTTGGCGTGGCAGCCTTTCGCGCGGCAAGCGCCTCATGCGCAGAACCGAAGGCTTCCGACAATTTACGCGCCGCCTCAGCCTCTTCGCCCGTCACGGCATGGGCCACTGCCGGCCCGGGTTGGGCCGTGCCAAGCTGTGCCTGGCGCACTTGAGCACGCCCCTTTTGAATGTCGCGGGCCATCCGTTTCAGAATGGAATTGACAAGCGCAACATCGGCGACCGCCGCACCGTAGCTTGCATCGGCTTGCGCCGTCGCCGTCCGCATGTCCTGTGCCCGCACGCCCGGCATTGCCAGTGCCGGACCGCCGCCACTGCCGCTCTGCACGCCCGCGCTGACATCGCCGGGCCGCAAAGACCAAAAGCTCGACACGTCAGACGTGCCCGATTGCGTCGCGCCTTCGGCAGCATCAGTGGGCAGCCCGCCCGATGGACCATCCACGCCCGTCAACCGAACCGCTGGTCCCGGCCCAGCCGCTGCGTCATGCGGCGTGCCAACACGCGGGGTTGCGCGCCCATCCGCATCCGTCGCGTGGCCATGGCTCGATCGTGCGGCCTTTAGGACCTGGGCCGCCGCCGGCGTGTCAGGGGCGGGCGCACCATTGCCGTCGGCAGCTTGCGTAACCGGCTTCGCCACCGGTGCAACTGCCGGTTTGGGCGGCCGCTGGGCGACTGGCTCGGACGCACCTTGAGGCTTCTTGGCACGCTTCACGGATCGCGCGGATGCCGTTTGCGGGCGCACAGCCCTGGCGAACCGCGCTCCGTGGCGCTGCTGACGGGCGTGCCAGCGCCGCAAGACGATGTGCATGAGAATACTTACGACAAACGCACCGGCACCCAGACCAGCGGCGATCGTCAACGAGGCGGAAAAGTGCGCCAGGGCGGCCGTTCCGATCGCCCCGGCAAACGCGGCCATGGCCGCAAAAAACAACAGATCGACAAAAACCGTAGCCCCACCCGCATCCGCGCGCGTGCCCGCATCCATGTTCAAAGCCACTGGCTTGCTCCATGACCGCCCCGACTCACCTGCACCCAGGGTCGAAATCGTGGGCCGATGACGCAAGCGCTCCACCGCAGAAACTTCTGGAGAAGCTCGCACTGCGAACAGCGCGTGCGGTCATTGAACGGACCTGCGGCCAGCAAGCCACAAGCCCGCATGGGCGGGCGCGGGCCTTACGCGACGACGCCGAGCACCGCGCGGATTTTGTCGCGGATCTGCACAAGGTCGTCTTCCGAAGCGATCAGCGGCGGCGCCACGATGATCGTGTCGGTCGTCACCCGGCAGTAGAAATCGTGCTCGTGGTACATGCGCTCGATCGCTTCATAACCGCGAGCACCCGGCTTGCCGTCGCGATGGGCCAAATCGATGCCGCACATCAGGCCGACTGGCCGAATGTCAATAACGTTCGGAGCATCCTTCAGGCTCATCATCAATTCAGCAAACTTGGCTTCGTGGCCGAGCGCGCGCTCAAACAACTGCTCGTCCCGGTAAACATCAAGCGTTGCAATGCCTGCAGCCACGGCAAGGGGATGGCCCGAATAGGTGTAGCCGTGGAACAATTCGACCAGATAATCCGGCCCTTGCATGTGCGCTTCGTAGATATCGTTGCGCAAAAGGACGCCGGACATCGGCACAGCACCGTTGGTGATGCCCTTGGCAAACGTGATCATATCAGGCGTGACGCCATACCGCTCGGCCGCAAAGCAGTAGCCCAACCGACCAAAACCGGTAATGACCTCATCAAAGATCAACAGAATGCCGTGCCGGGCCGTAATTTCCCGAAGCTTCTGCAAATACCCCTTCGGTGGCGGCAAACAACCCGTTGAGCCAGCCACCGGCTCAACGATCACAGCAGCGATGGTGGACGCATCGTGCAGACCGATAATCCGCTCAAGGTCGTCGGCCAGATGCGCGCCCCAATCCGGCTCCGCAACCGAGAACGCCTGCTCAGCGTGATTGTAGGTCGCCGGCATGTGATCGACGCCGACCAGCATGTTTCCAAAGGCCTTGCGGTTGTTAATCATCCCGCCGACCGAGATCCCGCCGAAGTTGACACCGTGGTAGCCCCGCTCGCGTCCGATAAAGCGCGTGCGGCCGCCTTCGCCCCGTGCCTTGTGGTAGGCCAGCGCAACCTTCAAAGCGGTTTCAACCGCCTCCGAACCCGAGGTGGCAAACAAGGTCGTATCAAGATCACCCGGCGCAAGCAGGCTTAGCCGGTTGGAGAGTTCAAACACGCCGGGATGCGCGTATTGAAACGGCGGTGCGTAATCCATCCGCCCAGCCGCGTCCTGGATTGCCGCCACGATCGGCTCGCGGCAATGCCCGGCGTTCACGCAGAACAGCCCCGACGTCGCATCGATCACCTTGCGGCCATCGGGCGTCAGAAAATGCATGTCCTTGGCGCCGGAAAACAGACGCGGCTTCCGTTTGAAGCTACGATTCGGCGTAAACGGAAGCCAGTAGGATTCCAACTCATTCGGTTTCAGATCGAGCGGCGCCATCGCATCCTCCATGCCGTCATGCCGCCGGCCCGCCCGACAGCGTTTTTCCAAAGCCTATCAGCGGCGAAGTGACGCGAAAAGACACCAGTTTGGGCCACACGCCCGCGTCTGATGCAGACCAGTGCCGAAGCGCCAAACAAAATGCTAGATTTGGGCGCCACGGCGAAACGAGAGGGCGGGAGGCTGGAACATGCGCAGGCCATCGCAGGGCAACGCAGCACTCACGCAGCAGCGCGCCGAAACGCCGGCTCAAGCCAAAGCGTGTGACCGGCCGCGCGGTCGTTTCCGACTGGCAGCCATGGTTGTCGTCCTCGGCGGTCTGGCGGGTTGGTATGCGCTACCGGCCAATCTCCTGGGGCTGCGCGCGGATCGCTCCCAGGCCACGTCGACGCTGGGCCGGACCACGATCCAAACGACGGCACAACAAGAGCTGGCCGACTTGGTTGCAGCGGCTCCGACCATCGCGCTGGAACTCTTCATTCGGCACGAATACGCAGACTATTGGCGCTTCAAGGCACTGGCCATCGCGACCGATGGAACTTACGCGGCCGCATTCCGCGCGCCCGATGATGCTACAGCCGAATTGGAAGCGCTTCAGAAATGCGCTGAAAAACTGCGCTGGCACGCTGACGAAGCCGTGCGCCAAGCCGGCTGCAAAGTATTCGCGCGCGGCAACGCGCCTCGGATGTCCGCGCCAGCCGGGCCAGGATCAGGGCCGGACCGCAACGCCGACGCGCCCGCGATCAGCGCCGACACCGGCCGACCCGGCGCCAAACTCACGCTGATCATCGCGCCGACGTGCCACGAACCCGGCCGCCGCCGTCCAAAGCAGCCCGACTGGATCGTAAGCTGGCATGACTGGATCCAGCATCATCCAGACGTGCGATCGCTGACGCTCCAGGCCAATACGACGGCCAACACCGAAAAATGCCCCACCACGCAAGCCGGCCGCGACCGCTGGGCCCGCGCCACCCGCGCCCTCTTGCGAAGCGCCCTGCTCCGTCTCGAAAGGGGCACTGCGAACCAACGGATTTGGATCTGGGCGGATGGACTAGGCGCTGCGGCCGCCCTGACGCTGGACCGCGCTGTGAGCGGTGTTGTCACGACCCGCTATCCATGTGCGTTTGAAATGACCGGACAGGTGCTTTTGCCGCCATCCGTGCACGTGATCTCAGTTCAAAGCGAAGACGATCGCGACGCGGTCAAGGCCGCCATCGCAGCCGGCGCCCGCAAGGTCGCGACCCACTGCAAGACCGTCCATGCCAAACGCACGTTGACGTTGATGTCTGCGCACGGCCGGACCGGTGCAGCGCCGCTGTGGGCGCCGAAAACAGCGGCAACGTTAGCCAGCGCGCTGAGCATCGCTCCCCTCGCGGTGCCCGCAGGCCCCCAGACCAGCCGCAACGCGGCGAAAGCCATCGATGCGCACTTCGCCGTCACACGCGGTTATGCGATGCTGCGACGGCACAAAGCGATGGTGATCGGTTTTGACGGCCGCATGTACGATGCGGCCGGATCGGAAAGTGTGGAAGCAGCAAGCGCGGCCGCGTTTTTCAAATGTCACCGCGCCACGACGGGGAGCGGCTTTCGAAACGATCCCAACCGACCGTGTGAACTTTTTGCCGTGGATGACCGCCTCACACAGCCGTGAGCGTGCGTGGCGCCAATCCGCACCCTGCCTGCGGCACGTCGATCAGCCGCCGCACTGCTCTTTCAGCATGGATGCGCGACGCTGCAATTCGGCTTTCCATTGCGCGGGGCCAACTTTGGCACACCATGCGATATGACCGCGGAGATCGGTACTCCACGCAACGCCGGAAAAACCGCAATTGCGCTGCAGGTTTTCTTTTTGTTGCTGGATTGCGAGTTTGCCATACATCGCGCAGTTTGCCTGCGCATGAGCCGTCCCAGCCATGCTGGCGGTCAGCGTGATCGCGGCAACAACAAAACCAATCGGGCGGCGAAGCGAACGTGTCATCGGCTGTCGGTTCCTCAAGTCTGTCGGCGTCACGGCGGTGTACAGCCGCATCTTTGGTGATGTCATATTCATAGCGCCGGCGAAATGAACTGGCTCTGAATAGCTTGTCATCAAGGGCACGACCCGATGCACCGCGGCATCAACATGGGAACATCCGCCCCGTTTCCAAGAATCGCCGCTCCGTCCTAAAGCCGGATCACGTAACGCCAGCCACGAGGCACCTCTGCCATGCCCGAGACGTCACACGCCCCCCATGCGCAGGCGTCCTCCATTGAAGAGATCGTCGCGGCACCAAACGCCACACCGCTCGATCAGGCACGCAACATATTGCGCGCCGTTTTCGGCTACCGCGATTTTCGCCTGCATCAAGCCGCACTGATCGAAACCGTGCTTGCAGGCGGCGACGCGTTCGGCCTTATGCCAACGGGCGGTGGCAAGTCGTTGTGCTATCAGATCCCGGCCCTGGTCCGGCCCGGCACGGGCATTGTCATATCCCCCCTGATCGCGTTGATGCAGGATCAGGTGGATGCGCTTGCCCAGGCCGGTGTGCGCGCAGCATATCTCAACTCGACGCTCGACCGAGAGGCGCAACTCGACGTCGAACAGCGTTTGCGATCTGGCGGGCTGGATCTTCTTTACATCGCACCCGAGCGCCTCTCGCAGGATCGCACGCTCAGCCTCCTGTCGAAATGCGAAATCGCGCTATTCGCGATCGACGAAGCCCACTGCGTTTCGCAATGGGGGCACGATTTCAGGCCCGAATACCGGCAGCTGAGGTTGCTCCACGACCGGTTTCCACAAGTCCCGCGGATTGCGTTGACGGCCACAGCAGATGCGCGCACCCGCGAAGACATCGTCGAAACGCTGGCCCTCCAAAACGCGAAGGTCTTCGTCGCAAGCTTCGACCGGCCCAACATCAGCTACACGATAGCAGAGACAGGCAGCGCTGGCGCGCGCTCGGAGCTCTGGCGCTTTTTATCGCGCCAACCCAATGGCGACGCGGGTATTATCTATGTGCTGTCGCGCAAGCGCACCGAGGAAATCGCCGCCTGGCTGACGGAAAAAGGCCGGCCGGCCTTGGCCTATCACGCGGGCCTGCCGCCCGACGTGCGCAAACGGGTGCAGACGCGGTTCCTCAACGAAGACGGCTTGATCGTGGTTGCCACGATCGCCTTCGGCATGGGCATCGACAAACCTGACGTGCGGTTTGTTGCGCACCTCAACCTGCCCAAATCGATTGAGGCCTATTACCAGGAAACCGGCCGCGCCGGGCGCGACGGCGAACCTGCCCGCGTCTGGATGGCGTACGGCTTCAACGATCTTGTCCAGCAACGCCAGTGGATTGATCAGTCCGAGGCCGACGATCGCCACAAGGCCGTGCAGCGGGCAAAACTCGACAGTCTCATCGCACTTTGCGAAACGGCAACGTGCCGCCGCCAGACGTTGCTTGCCTATTTTGGGGAAGCCGCCCCCGATCAGTGCGGCAACTGCGATACCTGTACGACGCCACCGCGGATGACCGACGGCCGCGTCTTGGTGCAAAAGGCGCTGTCGGCGATCTACCGGACGGACCAGCGGTTTGGCGTCACATACTTGATCGATGTTCTGCGCGGCGCGCGGGATCAGCGCATCCTGGCCAACGGTCACGATAAACTGTCGGTGTTCGGCATCGGCGCCGATACCGACGTGGGCCTTTGGCGGCGCGTCTTTCGACAGTTGCTGGCAAGCGGCTTCATCCGACAGGATGCCGATGGCTATCAGACGCTTGGCCTGACGGAGCGGGCGCGCCCGCTTCTCAAGGGCACAGACCCGTTTCCCATCCGCGCTGATCGGGCCACCGCGCCCGACAAGTCATCGAGCCGTGCCGCACGGCCCGGCGCAAAGGACGCCGCCACCGCAATCGATCCAGCCGATGCTGCGCTGTTTGAAATGCTGAAAGCTTTGCGGCGTGACCTCGCCCGCGCCGCGAAAGTGCCGCCGTACGTGATTTGCCATGATCGCACCCTGGCGGCAATCGCGACGGACCGGCCCGCCTCAACAGATGCACTCGGCGGCATCATCGGTTTGGGCAGAGCCAAGATCGATCGGTATGGCAACGCATTGGCCGCCGCCGTTGCAGGCTTTGAGTTACTTGAATCCCGCCTCGGCGCGGACAAAGCCAAACGTCTGTCTGCGCCCGTCGCGCTCACCCTTGCCCTCGATTTGACCGGCTGGCCCGTTGACCGCAGCGCCGAGACCCGCGGCATCACAGACGACACGATCCTGGGGCACTTTGCCGAGGCCATTGAAGCTGGCGTCGTTGCTGCCGACGATGTCCTCGACTTGGATGCGACGGCGCATGAAGAGATCATCGCGGCGTTCGATCAATGCGGCACACGCGAGAGCGGCCATCTCAAAGCAGCCTTTGAAGCCCTCGATGGCCGCTATCCCTACGGCGTCCTCAAATGCGTCCTGGCCGAGAGCGTCTGACGCAAGACCACCCCCTTGCCCTTGTCGCCACCTTCCCCATTTCGCAACGGCGCAAAACCGGGCCATCCACCCGGGCTGCTCAGATATCGAGCTTCTTGAGAATTTGATTTTCCGTGGCCCGCGTTTCCGGTGTCCAAGGTGCGGTCTTGGAGGCAATCAGATTGGCTTGTGACGCCAGGATCACCCCGTCATCAAGGACCCGCAGTCCATTGGCTTCAAGCGTCGCGCCGGTACTGGTGATATCCACGATGGCCTCAGCCGTGCCAGCCGCCGGTGTGCCTTCCGTCGCCCCAAGGCTCTCCACCAATCGGTAATCGCTGATCGCATGCTTGGCGAAGAACTGACGCGTTAAATTCATATATTTCGTCGCAACCCGCATGCGCCGACCGTGGTTGCGCCGAAACTGGATCGCCACCTCGCCAAGGTGACGCATTTGCCGCACATCGATCCAGCATTTCGGGATAGCCACGATCACGTCGGCATGGCCGAACCCAAGCGGCTTCAAAAACGTCACGGAGGCCTCAGGCGCTGAGACTTCCTCACGCATCAAGTCTTCACCTGTGACGCCCAAGTGTGCCCGGCCGCTGCGCAGCGCGCCCGCGATTTCGCTTGCAGACATGAACGCAATGTCCGCGCCCGGCATGCCCGCAATCTCCCCACGATACCCGCGCGCGCTCCCAAGGCGTTTCAAAACAAGACCGCCATTTTCAAAAAGCTGCATTGTGCGGTCCATCAGCCGCCCCTTGGACGGTACCGCGATCACCAATTGTGTGCTCACGCCGCACCTCCGCCCGCTCCGTTACCCACGACCGAGAGTAACCGTTCGGTATGGATCATTGCCCCAACCGCCGGCACATCCGCACGCGCGCCGACGATCCGCATGAGATTGTCATAGCGCCCACCGCCAGCGACCGGACTGTCGTCGCCAAGTTCCTCAACGATCACCTCAAAGACAAACCCGGTATAATACTGGATGGTGCGCCCGAATTCGGCTGCGAACTCAATCTGGGCCAGATCAACGTCAAGTTCGCTGAGCAATTTGAGACGCTTATGATAAAGTGCCAGCGCCGGCGAGATGTCGATGTCGTGTTCCTGCATCAGATCGGCGAGGCGAGCCCCAGCCGCGCGCGCGGGCGCCTTGACGTCGAAGTAAAGCTCAATCAGCCGGACCGTTTCGGCAGGCAGGGCCTTGGTCCCAGCATCCTCAATCGCGTCGCACAAACTCTGTGCGATCTCCGAAAGGCGCCGCGTTCCAATAAGCTCAACACCGGCACCGTCGAGGTACGCCGCGACCACCTTTTCTGCGTTTTTGCGATCCGTCCCGCGTAACGCCGCAACGATTTCGGCTGGCAAATGCTCGATCATCGCATCGGGTTTTTCAGACATGCGGCGCAACTCTTCGCGGAAGGCCTCTGGCCGCCAAAAGCTTGCGCGCAGCCTGTCGCGCCACCGCGCCGGCAAATCCAGAACCGTCAGCAGGTCTTGAAAGATGCCAAGATCGCCAATCCGGATCTTGAACGTCTGCAAGCCCGCGCGCCGCAACGCATCAACAATCAGCCCGAGCACTTCAACGTCGGCCCGCTCGCGGTTCTTATCGCCAAAGTGCTCAATGCCGAGCTGTCGGAATTCACGTGGGTGCGCCGCGCTCGCGTCGGCTGGCTGGAACCGAAAGGCCGGCCCGTTATAGCAATAGCGGGCCAGCGTGCTTGCCCCATCCTGAGTACAGCGCCGCCAGTGCAGGCGGCATGTCGGCACCGTCAGATCGGGACGCAGGCACAGCTCCGCGCCGTCAGGATCAACGAACACGTAGGTCCGCCGCCGCAAATCTTCCCCAACGACGTCCAGAAAGATATCGGCAGGCTGGATGATGGCGGGCGCAACGGCCTCATAACCGCCGCCGCAAAAGAAGGTCATCAGATCGTGCGCTTGCCCTTCAAGCGCTTGAAACTGTCGGGCGGTCTCGGGCGTCAAGGGTTCAAGCTCCAGGCTCAGGCGGCCACGTGGCGGGCAAGGACGTCGCCAACCGCTTCCACGAGGCGATCCTCACTCACGGAGAACTGCGCCGGGCGGCTCTCTTTCCATTCCTGCGCATCGGCGATGTCTTCTGACAGGCGGGCGCCTTCGATGAGGTCCTTGATCTGGACTTCCCCAGCCTCGCGCTCCGCCGAGCCCTGGATCACGACACAGGGGGCGCCGCGTTTGTCGGCATATTTCATTTGCGCCTTCATGCCGGCGGTTCCGACATACATTTCCGCGCGGATCCCCGCATTGCGCAACGCCGTCGCCATCCTCTGGTAGCGCGGCAGCTCATCACGATCCATCACCAGCACCACAACCGGACCAAGTGTAACCGCTTCCCGGTCCTGCTCCAGCGCCGTCAACGCGGCCGCAAGCCGTGACACACCGATGGAAAAGCCGGTCGCTGGGACCTTCTGGCCGGTAAAGCGCGCCACCAGATCGTCATAGCGACCGCCACCGCCAACCGACCCAAAGCGGACGACGTCGCCCTTCTCGTTCTTGATTTCAAACGTCAGTTCGGCCTCGAACACCGGGCCTGTGTAGTATTCCAACCCACGCACAACGGAGGGGTCGATCCGGATCCGATCGGCTTCAAAACCGCCCGCGCGGACGAGACTTTCGATTTCAGCCAACTCCGCAAAACCTTCGCCGATCAGGGGATGCCGGTCCGCAAGTGCTGCGCGATCCACGCCGGGCGCGCTGTCATTGTCTGCGCTGGCAACAACGCCGAGGACTGTCTCGATCTGGTCTGCGGCAAGTTTGGCGCCTTCGGTGTAATCGCCCGATTCATCAAGGCGCCCGTCGCCCAAAAGCAACCGCACATCGTCGACCGGGAACTTGTCGAGCTTATCGATCGCGCGCAGCACCGTCAGGCGCCGCCCAATGTTCTCGTCTCCGCCAAGCCCAATCGCGGCCAGCAAACCATCCAGCACCTTGCGGTTATTCACCTTCAAGATGTATTGCCCGCGCGCGATGCCAAGCCGCTCCAGCGTATCAGCAGCCAGCATGCAGATCTCCGCGTCCGCCGCGACGCTTTCGGTGCCAACGGTATCGGCATCGAACTGCATGAACTGGCGAAACCGACCAGGCCCCGGTTTTTCGTTGCGCCAGACCGGGCCAAACGCATAGCGGCGGAACGGCTTTGGGATAAATTGAAAGTTTTCAGCCACATGGCGCGCCAGGGGCGCCGTGAGATCATAGCGCAGGCTCATCCAGCGTTCGTCGTCGTCCTGCAGCGAGAACACGCCCGCGTTCGGCCGGTCCTGGTCAGGGAGAAATTTGCCGAGCGCCTCGGTAAATTCGAATGCCGGCGTCTCAAGCGGCTCAAAACCATAAGCCTCGTACGTGGCCCGGATCTGCGCAATCATCGCGTCCATGCGCCGGATTTCTTGCGCTCCGATATCCCGGAATCCCTTCGGGAGGGCGGCCTTGGGCCGTTGCGGACGTTTCTGCTTCGCCATGGGGACGTGGCGCCTTCGCCTGATGTTATGCTGCGATTGCCATCGCGATCTGCCGCCGAGGTCGTTGTCACCCCGTGCTCGGCACAGTGACGCCCGGCCATGCAACGCCTGTGCCGCCCACCGTTGCCGCGGCGGCGCCCGAGGGCCTACATGAAAAGCCGGTTGCCGCGCAATGGGGCGCCCTGGCTTGCGCCCGCGGCCACCTGCCAACGTGGCAAGCGCGCTGGCCAAAGCAAGCGGTTGATTCCGGCGCCGGAGCCCCAATTAAGATCTGAACGAACCGGTCACCGGCTGCGTCCTGATCCCAATCTCACCAACACTCAATTCATGAGCGCCACCCTCATCCGGCCCCCGTTTGCGCGGTTTCGGCACGTCCTGGCATGCGCCCTGCAGACCTTCCAGGCCCGATGGGATCGGCCCGCCAAACGCCCAATCGAGCAATTCCGCCAAGTGTGCCACGGGCGCCGCGGCGTGATTGGTCAGGTGCGTGAGGCAGCCAATGTCGTGCACGACGACGAGATCGACGCCCGCGCGCGCGATATCGGCGACCATGCGCGTGCGCAGGCTATTGGCGCGGTCTGGCGCCACGATCGGATAGGCGCCGAGACCACCACAACATGCGAGTTCGGGGTTCAGGGGCCGCACGGTAAACCCGGACCGCGCCAGAAGCGCTGCGACCCGGTCATCGGACACACCACTGGCGCGCAAACTGCAGGCGCCCAGATAGCCAACGCGAAGCGAAAACCAGCGCACGGGCGGGCCAATATCGATCTCATCCAGCAGTTCGGACAGGTCGCGCACGACGCTGCCGTAGCCTGCGCCATCATCGCCGGCTGCAACGCGCTTGACCCGGCTGCCACAGGCTGCCGCCGTCGTCACAATGAAATCGACCGGCTCGTCTTTGTTGGCTTTCGCAAACGCTCTGCCGATCGCATCGGCATGGTCGTCCGCCACATCGTTGCGACCCAATTGCGCATCAATGGCGCCACAACAGCTCACGCCCGGCGGGACAACGACATCGATCCCGCCACGTCCTAACAGCCGGATCGCCGCATCGGTAATGCCAGGCCGCAGCACCTTTTGGGCACAGCCCGGCAACAGCATCACGCGCGCCTTGCGCTCCTTGCGGGTTTTCGCGACGCCCGGGCCCTGGAACTCGCCTTCCCAAATGTGGACCTGCGCGGCGCGGTCGCGCAGCACGTCAGCCGCGTCCCGGCTGATGCTGCGCCGGCCGAGCCGCTGCAGCGGCCGCGCCCATCGCGCCAGGCGCAACAGGCGGCGCAGACGGATCGGATCGGTCATCCGGCTGCCCGCCATGTCCACGACACGGCCGCGCCGCCGCGCGTGATGGGCCCCACCGATGAAGCCACGCATGAGGTCGAGCGCGCGCCCGAAGTCGACGCCCTCCGGGCACGCGGGCATACAGGCCAGGCAGGTTGTGCAGCGATCAAGGTGGGTTTGCAAAACCCCGGCCGCTTCCGCCATGGCGCCCGATGGCGCGCCGGCCCGCTCCCGCGCTGCGACGTGGCGCATCATCGCAATGCGCCCGCGCGGGCTCTCGCGCTCGTCGGCTGCGTCGACGAATGTGGGGCAGACCGCATTACACAAGCCGCACGCCGTGCACGCCTGGAGCAGCTCATCGACCGCTTGCAATCGCCCGCCCGCCGGCTGTCCGCCAAACAGGTTCAAGCCAACGGCCCGCTCACGCATTTGCATGCTCACAACCCCGCATAAAGCCGCCCGTGGTTGAACACGCCGGCCGGATCGAACGCGGTCTTTAACCGCTTCAAGACCGGTTCCATGGCCAGGTCCATTGGCTCAAAGCAATCCACGCTGTTGCGCACATCCGGCGCCGCCCGCACGAGCGTGGCATGCCCGCCAAGCGTCGCCAGGACACGCCGGATATCGGCCGCACCGGCATCAAGCGAGGCCGGCGGCGCAAGCCAGATCACGCCGCCCCCCCAGTCCATCATCACCGCAAAGTCGGAATATCGCCGCAAACCACGGATGGCCGCCGCCGCGTTATGCGGCCGGATCACGATTCGCCAAAGCGGACCATCGCCGTCCTGAAACGGCAGCAGCATCTGGATGCCGGCCCAAAGCTCCAGGCTGTCGGCATCCGCAAGCACGGCACAATCGCCATAGGCCGACAGCAATGTCCGTAACCGTGACAGGCGCTGCGGCAACAGCACCGAGGGTCCTTCGATCCGCAAAAGAGTGAACGGCTGTCGCGCACCTGACAGGATCGGCACCGGCAGTTTTTCCGACAGCGCCGCATCGAGATGAACAGCGCCAGTGACCCCGGCTTGCGCGCTGAGGGCATCCGCCATGGCCTGAACGGCAGCGGCATCCGTGAGATCGGCCACAAGCACCGACGCCGTTTCTTCCGGCAGGGCCGAGACCTGAAAAGACACCTGCGTCATCACCGCCAATGTGCCCCAACTCCCGCATAGGGCCGACATGACGTCTGGATGCCGGCGCAGGTGCGGTTGCGGGCCACCGAGCGCCAGAATATCGCCGCGCCCCGTCACGACCGTCGCACCGCACAAAGCATCCCGCGCGCGCCCCGCAACGATCCGGCGGCTGCCCGCCATATCCGCCGCAAACGTGCCGCCAATGGTTGCGTTGTAGGCCGGCCCACCCAGGATCGGGCCTAAGTCGACAGGCTCGAACGCCAGCATAAGCCCAAGCCGCGACAGCTCCCGCTCAACCTCACGCAACGGCGTTCCGGCCATCGCCGTCATCATCCGCTCTGTCGGCTCTGACCGGATGATCCCGCGCAGGTAGCCCAGCTCCAATCGGACATCTGCATGAAGCTCCGCGCCAACGGTGCTGCGACTGCCACCGCCGTTGACCGCAATACGTTGCTTATTTTGAGCAATCTGGCTGATGGCGCCGGAAAGTTCCCACTCAACCGCGGGCCTGAGAAGGTCCATAATCAGACCTCGCCCATTTCGGTAAGCTGCGCGTGCGAGGGCGCTGAAGTTCCCGCGCGTGCAACCCCCAATCCCGCCTCGCGTACGGCGCCGATCAGCTCAGCTTCCAGATCGCTGATCAGGTCGGACTGGGCGGCCGCCTCAAGCTCGGCCGGCAGGCGTCCATGGCGCACCGCCAACGTGCCACCGGCTTGCCCAACGCGCGCGGCGAGTTCGCGAACAAAGCCGACGACGCCGTCGTTGTCGGTTGCGCTGCCTGCCGGCGACACAACCCAATTCGTGTAGCCCTCCAATGCACGATGCAAACCAGCAACGTTTACTTCGTACTGAGGCGCCACGTCAGCGATCTCATCGGCAAGGCCGGCATGCAATGCGGGCGCCACCGCCGCATCGATCATCACGGCACCGGGTGATCTCAGCGCCAGCAAATAGTGGCTCTGCCAGAGATACTCAGTTCGGCGATGCTCAGCCATATGATGCAGGCCGGAGGCCAAAGCCGACGCGCCCTTGGCCGCTGGCCGGCCGGCCGTGATCGCCCCGCTCGCACCGTTTGCGGATTGCGCCATGGCCAAGGCCCGCGCAACCGGTGTGAGGCCAGAATAAGCGTCGGCCTGATCGCCTGTTGCAGCGAAGGCCTGGTCGCGCGCCAGATCCCGGCCGCCATGGGCGAAAAGCCCGTCACGCGCCATCGCAGCGAGCGCGGCAAGATCATCGCCCGCACCTTCCACTGTCACCAAGCCAATCGCGCCATCGGCGCGGCCCGTGTCCACTTGATAGATTTTGGGATCGAGCTGCCCCGCCTCAGCGACGACGGCCGATTGCCAGCCAGAGCGCCATTGGCCGGCCCCCAAAACGCCGTCGATGGCGGCCCGGACAGTTGGCCAGCCAAAAACGAGTTCGGCCCGCGCACCAGCCAGTGGCCGCACGCGCAGCCAAGCCGCCGCCAAGATGACCGCATCGGAAACCGCGCTCGACAGCAAACGCGCAAGATCCACGTTGGGACTGTCCAGACCACCGTGGCCGATCTGCACAACACGGCCGCCCGGAAGCACCACCGTGAGCCCTGCAAGCGCGTTTCGTAAGGTCCCTTGTCCAAGCCCTAACGGGCCGTCTGCATCAGTGGCCAGGCCGCCGCCTAAAGTTGCGGTTTGGGAACTGAACGGAAGACCGCCGAGCGACAGTCCAGCGCGTGCCAGAGCATGTTGAAGCGCATCAATCGAGATGCCGCATTCAACATGGACCAGGCGCGAAACCGGGTCGATTTCATAAATCCGCCTGAGACCTTGCAACGAGACCGCAACCACGTCCCCGTGGTGTCCGAAGCCATTGCCATGACCTTGCGCGCCCAAGGCTCCCGTTTCGTCCCAGTGCGGTGTTTCAATCGCGCTGCCGCCACCGCGGACATCAATGCCAACACCGGCTTCGGCCGCCAAACGCGCAACGGCCGACAATTCGCCAACCGTGCGCGGTAAAACCACGGCAATCGGCTGAGCTTTTGCCCGTGCGCGCCCGGCAGGCGCGAAGGCGGCGATCCCCGTGGCATCGCGAACAATGCTCGCCTCCGGCAAGATCTCCAGCAGCCGCCCGTCAAAGGTTTCAGCCGCATTGCGCCCGCGCCGGCGCCCGCCGGTTGTGGCATCACGCTCGCGGTCGCCCAAAGCTGCAGCAACACTGCGCAAGGCTTGTCCCCCGTTTGATCAGTTAGACTGCCATGCGGCAGGCACGCGCTCGCGTCCTTAGGCGAAGTCTGCAAGGACAGGAAGGGCCATGCGATGCAACAACGACACGGATGCGGGCCATTTTAAACGAAATGTAAAAACATCAATCACGAACGATTTTCTGGGAGACACACTTTTGTCGACACGAGCCATAATCTCCACTACGGGGGGCGATCGGCGTCAATGGATGCGATCCATCACCGAAAGGAATTTGTTGTGACCGCCATCAGCGACTTGGAAATTTTTGCGCGTGTCGCCCGGACCGGGAATATGTCGGCCGCTGGGCGGGAGATGAGCCTGTCTCCCGCAGTGGTGTCAAAACGGATAAGCCTGCTTGAGGACCGCCTCGGCGCCCGCCTGTTTCAGCGCACCACGCGCCACCTCACCCTCACCGAAACCGGTGAAGGCTATTTCAAGCGCGTCGTCGACATCCTGAGCCTGGTTGAAGAGGCTGAGGATTTTGTCAGCCGCCGCAACACAAAGCCGCGCGGACGACTGAAGGTCACCGTCCCAACGGCATTTTCGTCACAGCATATCGCGCCGCACTTGGCTGAGTTCCTGGACGCCTACCCTGAGATCGACCTGGACGTGCACGTTAGCGACGACATCATCGACATTATTCGCGATGGCTTCGACGTCGCGATGCGGATCGGGGATCTGCAAGATTCATCCCTCGTCGCCAAGAAGCTGGCCTCAGAGCCGCGCGTCCTGTGTGCGACCCCGTCCTATCTTGAGCGCGCCGGCATCCCCGAAACGCTTGACGACCTCGACCTGCACACCTGTTTGCCAACCGGAACGCAAGAGGCGTGGCGCCTGGAAGACGCAGACGGCCGCTCGCGCACGGTCCGTATTCACGGCAAACTTACAAGTAATTCGGCCGATTTCACGCGGTCTGCCCTCTTGGCTGGTGTCGGCATTGGCCTGCGCGGACTTTGGGATGTTGCCGATCACTTGCGCGATGGCTCGTTGAAAATCGTTTTGCCGGACTTCCGCGGCACCTCGAGTTCAGGGATCTACGCGATCTACCCAAGCCGGGAGTTCATGCCGGCCAAGGTGAATGTCTTCATCGAATTCTTTTCCGAGCGTTACGGCGTCGAGCCGGCTTGGCACAAGGACCTCGATCTCGATGCTTGCGTGGCTGGCGCCAAGTCCAAGCGCGGTCGCAGCCGCGGTGCCACGGCAAGTACCGGCGCGGCGGCATAATCGCGCCAAACGGCTCCAGCGCACTGCGCAATTGCGCGCCAGCCCCTTGTGGATCAAGCCGGTTTGCGGGCAGGTATGCGGCCAAAGTCGCAACCCGGAGCCGCTCATATGTCGTCTGACGCCGACACACCACGCGTAGGTCTTTTCGTAACCTGCCTCGTTGACCTGTTTCGCCCGAGCGTGGGCTTTGCTGCGGTGAAACTGCTTGAGAAAGCCGGCTGCCAAGTCGACGTGCCAACAGCGCAGACCTGTTGCGGCCAGCCGGCCTATAACTCCGGCGATCGGGAAACGGCACGCGAAATGGCGCGGCAGATCGTGACGGCATTTGAGGGCTACGATTATGTGGTGGCGCCCTCAGGATCCTGCACCGGGATGCTCAAAAAGCATGCGCCACAACTCCTGGCCGACGATCCGACTTGGGGGCCGCGCGCAGAAACGGTCGCGGCCAAAACCTGGGAGCTGATTTCGTTCCTGGTCGACGTGCGTGGCCTCACCAGGGTCGATGCCCAACTCAACGCAAGCGCCACATATCACGACAGCTGCTCCGGCCTGCGCGAGCTTTTGATCAAGACCCAGCCGCGCCAGCTTCTCGCAAGCGTTGAGGGCTTGCAGCTTGTCGAAATGACCGACAGCGAAATCTGTTGCGGGTTCGGCGGCACGTTCTCGGTCAAGTACCCAGATATTTCAAACGCAATGGTCACGAAGAAAACGGACAACGCGGCCGGCGCCGAGGCCGACCTGCTTTTGGCAGGCGACCTGGGGTGCCTGATGAATATGGCCGGCAAGCTGCGCCGCTCAGGCAGCAAGATGCAGGTGCGGCATGTCGCCGAGGTCCTCGCAGGCGAATTGACCGATCCGCCCATTGCCGCGCCCGACGACGGCCAATAGGCTTTTGTTTCAACATTCAGGCATCGCCAGCAACGTCATCAGGCCGTGTGCCCGCTCTGACACGACGGCGCCGATGATGCGCAACACCGGCCAGACACGACCTGAGGACACACTCAGCGCATGAAACCGACCTCACACGCCTTTAAAGATAACGCGCGCGTCGCACTCGATGACGACCAGCTTCAGCGCGCGCTTGCTGGTTTGCCCGGCGGACTTGTTGCCCAGCGCACGGCCGCCCGCGAGCGACTGCCCGAGTTCGAGATGCTGCGTGATGTGGGCCGCGACTTGCGCAACGCGGTCCTGGAACATCTCGACCTTTACCTGGAGACGTATGAAGCCAATGCGACCGCTGCGGGCGCAACGGTGCATTGGGCCAGTGACGCGGCCCAAGCGCGTGAGATCATCGCGCAGATATGCCGGGACGCCGACGCCAAGCTCGTCACCAAGGGCAAGTCGATGATCTCTGAGGAGATCGGCCTGAATGCCCACTTGGAAGCGCAAGGGCTTGAAGTCGCTGAGACCGACCTTGGCGAATACATCATCCAGCTCCGCGGCGAGACGCCAAGCCACATCATCGCGCCCTCAATCCACCTGACCCAGGAGCAGGTCGAGGCGGACTTTCGCCAGACGCACACCCACCTGAAACAGGATCGCGTGCTGACCGAACCGCATCAACTTGTCGACGAGGCCCGCCAGGTTCTGCGCCAGAAGTATCTGGCCGCCGATGTAGGCATTACCGGCGCAAACTTCCTCGTCGCTGAAACCGGTTCGTCGATCATCGTGACCAACGAGGGCAATGGCGACCTGACCCAGTCACTGGCCCGCGTTCACGTCGTGATTGCCTCCATCGACAAGGTTGTCCCGACGCTTGAGGATGTCACAACGCTTTTGCGTCTTCTGGCCCGCTCTGCCACCGGCCAGGAGTTTTCTGCGTACACCACCTTCTCCACCGGTCCGCGGCGCCAGGACGACCCAGACGGTCCGCAAGCCTATCACGTCGTGCTGCTCGACAATGGCCGGTCGGAGCTTCTGGGAACGGAATTCCGCGAAGTTCTGCGCTGCATCCGCTGTGGCGCGTGCATGAACCACTGCCCGGTCTACAATGCGGTCGGTGGCCATGCGTACGGTTGGGTCTACCCCGGCCCGATTGGGGCTGTCCTCACACCAGCGCTGATTGGAACGAAGGAAGCTGGCCACCTGCCAAATGCATCCACGTTCTGTGGACGTTGCGAACAGGTCTGCCCGATGAAGATCCCGCTGCCAAAGCTGATGCGGCACCACCGCGAAGCCGAATTCAAGGCCGGCGAGAGCTCCTGGGCGGCCCGCGCGGGACTGAAAGTATGGTCGTGGTTTGCCAAACGCCCAGCGCTCTATCACACAGCAAGCCGCCTTGCGATTGCGTCTCTCTCGGCGATCTCAAGACGCAAAGGTTCGTTGCGATGGCTCCCGCTTGCTGGTGGCTGGACGAAGCATCGCGATTTCCCCGCCCCTCAGAAACGCACGTTCCAGCAGCTGTGGGCCGAACATCAGGCAGGGCTTGAACGATGAGCAATCCCCAAACGACCCAGCCCAACAGCGCCCGCGCCGCAATCCTTGCCAACGTCCGCAAGAGCCTTGGCGCGTCTGCCAACGATCCAGCACGGCGCGCCACGGCGGATGCGCATTTGACCGCACGCGCGCGCCATCCAATCCCCGAGCGCGTCGCTGGCAAGGATGCCGCAAGTCTGAAAGAGCTGTTTCGCACACAGCTTGAGACCGCGGGAACCACAGTGCTCGAAGTCGACGCGGCCGAAGACGTGCCGCAAGCTGTTGCCGACTATCTACGCGGCAAGAACCTGCCCCAAACCATTCGCATGGGCTCCGATCCTGATTTGACCGGGATGCCATGGGGCAACGTGCCGTCGCTGGAAGTCACCCAAGGCCCGGCGGCGCCCGAAGACACCGCAGGTTTGAGCAAGGCCGTGGCCGGCGTTGCTGAAACCGGCACGATGATGCTGGCATCAGGATCTGCAAATCCGGTCACACTGAATTTTCTGCCCGAAACGCACCTGGTCGTCGTCGCCGCCTCATCGATCGTTGGGCCTTACGAAGACGGTTTTTCCCGCGTGCGCGAAACGTTCGGCGATAGCACGATGCCTCGCACCGTGAACTTGATTTCCGGCCCGTCACGCACGGGCGACATCGGCGGCCGCATCGTGATGGGCGCACACGGGCCTCGGCAGGTCTGTGTGGTGATCGTCAACGGCATGTGAGGTTGTGCGGGAGAAATTGACGCCAGCAGGGCGGACCGCCACGCGCAATCTAATCGGTTGGCGGCAAGAGCCCTTATCAGCCGCCCGAACAGCGCCGCAGGCAGGCACGGTACGCGTTTTCGCAAGCGCCGCTGCCCTTGGTCCGGACACGGCACGCGTTGTAGGCACTCCGGCACGCGCTTGTGCAGGCGTTTGCGCTGGCATCTGGTGTGCCAAGCGTCTGCATCACGCCAACAGCACCGGTCAGCGTCAGCACAAGCGCTGCGGCGGTCACAACCAGCGCGCCTCTGCGGTTTGGCGATACCATGGAGTCTCCACGAACGGTTCGGGCGTACACACCGATCAACGCGAGCAAGCCGTAGCAAAGCAAGGACGGGACGGACGGGCATGTGCGGTCAGGTTTCAACCTATACGTAGGCCTGATGCCATGAATACAAGCTGAACTCCCCCGTCACAGGCCGGGTCCCATGGCCCATCACGTTCGGCGTTTTGCTGCGCCTGACATCGACGGTCTTGCCCACCGAGCCTGCGTATGTCGCCAACGCGCATGCATCTTTTCACGCCGTCAGCGGCCCGGCGCCTGCACTGACCCGCTGGTGATGCGCGGCCGCTGCCTAAAACGCATACTCGGTGTAAACGCGATTGATATCGCCGCCCCAGGTGCGTTCGAGGCGCTGGATAAGCTCGTCAGCAGGGCTTAAGCCCGTCTGCGAGGCTTCCTCGATGAAATCGAGGAACATGGTCTCATCCTCGCCGCGGCTGTTCAGGCGCGCACGGCTCTTCAGTCCGTCAGCAGCAATCCGAGCCACCTCTTTTGCAATGTCCTGGACCGTGCCGCCCCGGAATGGCGTTTGCAGCCCCGCCCGCGGCACCGCATCCCGTAAGCCTTGGCGTTCGTCGGCCGACCAGTCCGAGACGAGTTCGAGTGCCGCGCCAAGTGAGCCGGCATCATACAACAACCCCACCCAAAACGCCGGCAGAGCACAGATGCGGCGCCACGGTCCTCCGTCGGCACCACGCATCTCAATAAACCGCTTCAGCCGGACCTCGGGAAATATCGTCGTCAGATGGTCGGACCAGTCGTCGATGGTGGGACGTTCCCCGGGCAGAACATCGAGCCGGCCGTCCAGGAAATCGCGGAACGATCTGCCCGCCGCATCAATGTATTTGCCGTCCCGGTAGACGAAATACATCGGCACATCAAGCGCATAGTCGACATATCGCTCATAGCCGAACCCGTCCTCGAACACGAACGGCAGCATGCCGGTGCGGTCAGGATCGGTGTCTCGCCAGACTTCGCTGCGCAGAGACTTGAAGCCACTTTGCGCCCCATCGCGAAATGGCGATGACGCAAAAAGCGCTGTTGCAATCGGTTGCAGTGCAAGCGACACGCGCATTTTGTCGATCATGTCGCGCTCGGAACCGAAATCGAGGTTCACCTGGATCGTCGCGGTTCGGTACATCATGTCGAGGCCGTCTTGGCCGACCTTGGGCATGTACCGCGTCATGACCGCATAGCGCGGCTTGGGCATCGTTGGGATGATTTCACGCGACCAAGTCGGCGTGAACCCAAGGCCGAGGAAGCCAACGCCGAGCCGCTCGCCAACGTGCAAGCACTGGCGCAGATGCTCGCCTGCCTCCGCGCACGTCTCATGCAGATTGTCGACCGGCGCCCCGGACAGCTCAAACTGGCCGCCAGGCTCCAAAGAGATCGTTTCAAGCCCCCCGCCATAGGGGCGTTTCAATGCAATGACGTTGCCGGCTTCTTCAATAGGCTCCCAACCGAACTCGTCGATCAGCGACCGCATCAATGCGGAAATCCCGCGCGGACCTTCATAGGGAACAGGCCGCAAGGTATCGGTATCAAACACGAATTTCTCGTGCTCGGTCCCAATGCGCCATTGGCTCGTCGGCTTTTCGCCAGCCGCGAACCACGCCACGAGATCGGCGCGGTTTTCAATCAACGGGCTCGGATCGCCCTTTTGACGTGTCGACATGAGGATATCGAGCTCCGGACTGGCGGGATGGTGGGCGTAACTCCGGCGCTGCGGGTCAAATGCGCGCGTGGAACCACGAAACCGGTCACGTGTTATGGCCGCCGGTCTCAAGCCGCACAAGGCACCTGGGCCACACTGTGATCACGCGAACGATCCGCCATGCCCGTGCGTTATCTGCGCAAATCACCACACCCAGTCGCCAAGCGTTGCCTGAACCAGCGTCAGCGCGGCGATACCCGCCGTATCCGCACGCATGATCCGAGGCCCAAGCGAGACACGAACCACTTGGCCGCAATCCAGAAGTTGCGCGCGCTCAGCCTGGGAAAACCCGCCCTCCGGTCCAATCACAACGCCAAGCTTCTGCGCCGCGCCACCCGTCTGCTTGCAGGCCTGTAACGCAGCAACCGGATCGGCCACGTCAGCGGCTTCGTCACAAAAGACGAGCAAGCGGTCGGCCGGCCATGCCGCAATGACATCGCTAAGTTTGCCAAGCCCCGCCAGTACTGGCACCCGCAGCACGCCACATTGCTCAGCCGCTTCGATAATATTGGCGCGCATGCGTTCTGCATTGATGCGATCGACCTGCGTATGGTCACTCACCACCGGCAGAATGCGGGACACGCCGAGTTCCGTTGCCTTTTGCGCGACGAGTTCGACTTTAGTCCGCTTCAAGAGCGCAAAAACAAAATCGATGTCAGGCCCGCCCGTCTGTGCTCGGGTTTGTTCTTCCAGCGTCAGTTCACATCCGCGCTTTGCGATGGCGGTGATCCGCCCCCGCCATTCACCATCGCGTCCGTTGAACACCAAGAGCGCGTCGCCAAGCTTCATGCGCAGGACATTCACGAGATAATTCGCTTGGGACCCATCGCACGCAAGCACACGGCCGGCGCCAAGATCGGTGTCAAAAAACAACCGCTGAGATGTGAAGTCGCGAAGTGCCATGAACCTTGCCGATGGTTTTCCTCTGAGCGCGATCGGTCGCTCGATCCATGATTTTTGAACGCAGCCGCGCAAGGCCCGATGCCGTCGCACGGCCACAGCGGGTTGGCAACGCGGACCCATATGGTATGCGGGCGCCCGTCCCCACGTGATCACGGATCGAGCCCCGCCGCCATGACCAGACCCGAAGCCGGACCGATCGACGCCGTCCCGGACAACTGGGTGGATCAACATGCGCCAAGCTTTGCCAAGCCCTATCTCCGCTTGGCCAGGATCGACCGACCGATCGGGACCTGGCTATTGCTGTTTCCATGCTGGTGGGGACAGCTCTTGGCTCACTTGTCCGCGGGCGAAGCTTGGATCAACGTTTGGTTCCTGGCGTTGTTTGCTGTCGGTGCCTTGGTCATGCGCGGGGCTGGCTGCACCTGGAATGACATTGTCGACAGCGACTACGACGGCAAGGTCGCGCGCACGGCGCTCAGACCCATCCCGGCCGGGCACGTCAGCCGAAAGCAGGCCCTGGTTTTCGCCGTGGTCCTGTCTTTGATCGGATTTGCAATCCTGATCCAGTTCAACGGTCCAACCATTGCGATCGGCATCGCCTCACTGGCGCTCGTTGCCGCCTACCCATTCTCAAAACGTTTCACCTATTGGCCACAGGTCGTGCTCGGGCTCACGTTCAACTGGGGCATCCTTGTCGGTTGGGCCGCCGTGACCGGCTCGATCGCAACGCCGGCACTGGTGCTCTATGGGGGCGCGCTTGCCTGGACCATCGGCTATGACACGATCTATGCGCATCAAGACAAAGAGGACGATGCGTTGCTCGGCCTCAAATCGACAGCCCTGCGCTTTGGCGAACGCACGCCCTATTGGCTGACGGTCTTCTTTTCGCTGGCAGCGCTATCCTGGTTTGCCGCTGGCCTGCTTGCAGGCGCCCAAGGCCCCTTCTTCATCGCCGTGCTGGCGGCCGCCGGTCATTTCATCTGGCAAATCGCGACACTTGAACTCGATGACCCCGCAAACTGCCTGGAACGCTTTCGCGCCAATCGGCTGATCGGATGGATGCTCTCGCTTGGCCTCGCGCTGGAAATCCTGCTGATCCAGTTTTAAGCCATCTGCCTGTGCGTCCGGTGCTGCACCGCAAATGCAAGACGCCGCGCGGGCCTTGCATGCCGATCCAACGTCATGCACGTGGGGGCCAACAATGAACCGGCCGCGCGGCCGCCATCATCTCAAGCCTGGAGACCGCCATGAGCGAAGTCACACCGCAAAAGCAGCTCTTGCACCTCGTGTTCGGCGGCGAACTGACCGATCTGGAATCAATCGAGTTCAAAGACCTCAACGCACTCGATATTGTTGGGATTTATCCGAACTACGCAACCGCTTACGATGCTTGGAAGGGCGCGGCCCAACGAACGGTCGACAACGCGCAAATGCGCTACTTCATCGTTCACATGCACCGCCTGCTCGATCCCGCCGATTGATCGCCAAGGCCGTCGGCAGCACCGACCCGCAGCACACCGACCACGAGGAGCCCGGCCATCGCGCAGGATGCCGAACCCGCCACGACGCAACCCAAAGTAGACGCGACGGCGGCCCAAAGTGTCGACGGCGGACCCGCACCCGCCAACCGCCATCAGCCAGCCAACACATCGCGGCTTATTCGCCGGTTCCTGCGTGACTGGGTCTGGCCGCGTTGGGGCCAGCTTACGTTCGTGCTCCTGGCGATGGCGGCGTTGGCCGCGGCCACGGGCGGCTATCCGCTGATCATCAAGCACTCGTTTGATGCCCTGAACGCGCCGGCCAACGCCGCTGAGGGCGCAGCCGCATCGGGCATCGGTCTGCTTCCGCTTGTTCTGATCGCCGTCGTTGCCGTCACCCTGACGCGCAGCACGATGCTGTATATTTCAACGGTGCTGTCGCAGCGGTTCGTGATCGGCATCACAACCGACATCCAGAAGACCGCGTTCAACCGCCTGATCGACGCAGACCTGACGCGATTGACCCGCGAAGCTCCGGGCCAGCTCGTCTCGCGCCTGACCCACGAGGTCAGCTTCATCGAAGGCGCCATGACCGCTTCGCTGAACTCCGCGATCCGTGACACCCTGTCAATCTCGGTGCTCGTTGCGACGATGTTTTATCTCGACTGGGTAATGTCGCTGATCGTGTTCGGCGTTTACCCAATCGCGGCTTGGCCGATCTTCCACATCTCCAAGGCCTTGCGGCGCGTCGCAAAGCGCACGCAAGAAGGCCTGGGCGAGATGACGTCGCTTTTGACCGAGCAGTTGTCAGGCGCCCGCCTCATCAAGACATTCCGCTTGGAAGGCCACGCCAAGGACCGCGTCGCGGACCGTTTCCACAATATCCGGGACTTGCGGATGACGACCGTGCGCCGCCGCGCACGCATTGAACCAATGTTGGAAGTGCTTGGCGGGATCGCCGTGGCCGGCGTCATCGCCTTGGCCTATTGGCGGATCTCGAGCGGCGAATCGACGGTCGGCGACTTCATGGGTTTCGTCAGCGCACTTTTGATGGCCGCGCAACCGATCCGCGGCCTCGGCACGCTATCAGGCCGGGTCCAGGAAGGTCTGGCGGCAGCAGAGCGCTATTACGATGTCGTCGACGAAGCGCCAACCGTCGTCGATGCACCGGGCGCCAAACCGCTTGTTGCCGGGCCCGGCGCGATCCGGTTCCAAGACGTCGGGTTTTCCTATGCAAGCAATGCGGCAATGCCCGCCGTGAAGGACTTCACGCTTGAGGTGCCCGGCGGATTGACCGTTGCCTTGGTCGGCCGGTCGGGCGCGGGTAAGTCGACACTGATCAATCTCGTGCCGCGCCTGTTCGACGTGACCGCCGGACGGATTGAAATCGACGGCCAGGACATCCGCACGGTGACGATTGACAGTTTGCGTGACGCGATCGCAACCGTCAGCCAGGATGTTACGCTATTTGAGGGCACGATCCGCGCCAACATCGCGCTTGGGCGGCTCGATGCCAGTACCGCCGAAATCGAGGCCGCTGCCCGCGCCGCAGCAGCACACACGTTCATCCTCGCGCAACCCAACGGCTACGACACCGAGATCGGTGCAAGCGGCACCCGCCTGTCCGGCGGTCAACGCCAACGCATCGCCCTGGCCCGCGCGATCTTGAAAGACGCGCCAATATTGCTGCTCGATGAAGCAACAAGCGCGCTGGATGCTGAGTCCGAACGTGCCGTGCAGGACGCGTTACGCGCATTCGCCAAGGAACGGACCACGCTTGTGATTGCCCACAGATTGGCGACGGTCCAGGACGCCGACCTGATCTGCGTGATGGACAATGGCCGGCTTGCAGAAAGCGGGACCCACGCAGAGTTGCTGACCAGCGGCGGGATCTATGCGGATCTGTGCCGATCGCAGTTCCTGGCACCGCAGTCAGACGCCGCTGCCTCGGCTTGAATTCTGCGACCGCAACAACCGCCAAGCGGGTCTCCAGGCCGATCGCCCATGAAGCACCGCAGTGTGACGTGATACAGCGAACCGGACGAACCCGGCCTATTCGCGGCGCAACACGCGGTTCACCAAGGCGTCGGCAAAACCGCTTGACTTGAATTCGGCTTTGACGGCGTCGGGGTCATAGACTGTGTCGACCCACGTCAGGAAGTCGATCGGCGATTTGGCATTGTCAGCCATGTAGCGCTCAAAAAAGTAATCAAGCACACCGGTTTGCGCCTGTCGGATATGGCCAAACCTCAGGCTCAATTGCTTGACCGCTTGCTCAATTGGCACCCCCCGGTGGGCAAACAGGTAAAGCACGCTCATCAATCCAACGCGGTCTGCACCGGACTTGCAGTGCATCAACATCGGATACTCGATCTCGCCAAACAGCTTGATTGCGCCGTGGATTTCCTCACGCGTCGGTGCCGCGCGCGAACGCACCCGGTATGTGACAAAATTGATCCCAGCCTCTTCGCACGCCCGCTTTTCAAGGAAGTAGCTTCCGCACTCACGGGTACCGCGCAGGTTGACGATCGTCCGCACGCCCCTCTTGGCAAGGCGCTTGATTTGACCCGGTGTCGGCTGAGCCGCGCGCCAAGCATCAGCGTCAATCCGATGCCTGTTGAGGTAGACCGCCCTGAGAAATCCGTGATCCACCAACAACATGTCGGCATGCAGCGCGATCGGCCCAAACCAGCGCTTGGCCCAATTCGGCGCATGATCAATCGCTGCGCGGCGGGCCGCCTGATTGAGTTGCGCGACGGCGCGGCGTGCGCGTTTTGTGGGAGCCGTCATCGATGCGTGGGTCTCATGGGGTTTGCGGGACGGCCCTGTCTAGCGGGACGGCGGCGCACAACAGCGTCTCATTCAGGCCATGCCAAGCGCCAGAATCGACATAAATCGTGGCTCACTCGATTTGCCGTGTCCAGCTAACCGCTATAGGTAACGGCCTCAAGTGCGCAGGGATCACACGTTGGGATCGGCGCGGGCGCAACTGGCCTCGAGCAAAGATGGCGAACGGTCTGATCAACAAGCACGCTTTGCGCCGCCTCAGCGGCCGGCTTCTCGCGCGTTACGTGAAGCTGGTGCATTCCACGTCGTCGTTGGCGAGCGATCCCGCCGATATTGCGACGCACATGGCCGGCGACGGCCCGCAGATCCTCGCGATGTGGCATGGACAGTTTCTGCTGGTTCCAGTCGTCGCCCCATTGGCCGGGCGCAAGACGAAGGCGATGGTTGCGCGCCATGGCGACGGCGAACTGATCGGCGAAGTTCTCAAAGCGTTTGACATCGAAATGATCCGCGGGGCCGGCGCTGGCGAGCGCCGGCGTGATCGCGGCGGCGCTGCGGCGTTGCGCGGCGCATTGCGCACGCTTGCGCACGGACAAAACGTCGCAATGACGGCCGACGTCCCTCCCGGGCCTGCACGTATCCCAGGCAACGGCATCATCATGTTGGCCAAACTCTCCGGCCGGCCGATCCGGCCGATCGCCGTTGCATCGAGCCGATACCACGCCTTTGATACTTGGAGCCGGATGACGCTGAACTTGCCGTTTTCCAAGATTGGCTTGTGCGTCGGCGATCCGATCAGCGTTCCCGCGAATGCAGACCAGCACGTCATGGCTGAGACCTTGGCGCGACTGCAGACCGACCTGGAACGCGTGACGCGCCGGGCTTACGATCTGGCTGGTGCCGATCCCCGCCGAGCAACGCCGCCGCAGGCTTTGCCCGCCGACACACCGCCGGAGCCGGTTGGACTGCGCTTGAAAACCTATCGGCTCGCCAGTCGCGTGCTTTCGCCGTTTGCGCGTTTGATCCTCCGCCAGCGTGAACGACGCGGCAAGGAAGACCCCGCACGGCTTACCGAACGGCTCGGCGTGCCCAGCGCTGAGCGCCCTGAGAATGTGCCGCTGGTCTGGTTTCACGCTGCAAGCGTGGGGGAGACAAACGCGGCCCTTCCCGTCATCCACGATATCGCTGCCGCCCGGCCCGACGCCCAAATTCTGCTGACAACTGGAACCCGCACGTCCGCGGAACTCGCCCAAAAGCGCCTGCCGAGCCGGGCCATCCACCAGTACATCCCAGTGGATTTACCAGCCGCCATGCGCCGCTTCCTGGACCACTGGCGACCCGATCTGTGCGTGCTGATCGAATCAGAGATCTGGCCCAATTTGGTTCTGGAGGCGGAAAACCGCGCAATCCCCGTGGCCCTGATCAACGCCCGCTTATCGCCGCGCTCGTTTGAACGTTGGCGCAAATCGCGCCGGATCGCGCGCCCGCTATTCAGCCGATTGCGGCTCGTCCTGGCTCAAAGCCGCCGGCTGGCCCGCCAATTCACAGCCATTGGCGCACGCAATGTGCGCGCGGTCGGCAACCTCAAGGTCGACGCGCCACCGCTTCCTGTCGACATCGCTGAACGCGACCGGCTTCGCGCGGCCATTGGCGGACGCCCGATCTTTTTGGCTGCCAGCACCCACGGCGACGAAGAAGCGATCGTTCTGGAAGCCAGCAAGATGCTTGCCGCGACGCTGCCCGACCTGATCACAATCATCGCGCCGCGCCATCCACAGCGCGGTGCCGAGATCGCGGACCTGGCCAGCGACCTGGGCTTTAGCGTCGCGCAGCGGACGCGTAACGAAGAGATCTCGCCGCAGACAAACGCCTATGTCGCCGACACGATTGGCGAACTTGGCCTGTTTTATGATCTGGCTAAGATCGCGTTCATCGGCGGATCGCTGATCCCGCGCGGCGGCCAGAACCCAATTGAGCCGGTGCGTCTGCATTGCGCCGTGCTGACCGGCCCGCATTATGACAATTTCCCCGACAGTTTCGAAGCTTTGTTGAAGGCCGACGGCGCGGTGTGCGTGCGCGATGCGGAAAGCCTCGCGCAAGAGGTGCGCCGGCTTCTGACGAACGACATGGATCTGCACCGTCAATTGACGCGCGCCGAAGAAAGCCTGCGCGACCTCAGCGGTGCCCAGGCCAAGACCGTCGCCTCGATCCTGGCAATGCTGCCAAGCGGTGATGAAGGTCTCAAGCGTGCCTCTTAGCGAACCGTCATGGTGGTATGATCGCGAGCGCACACTGGAGGCGCGCTGCCTGGCGCCGATTGCGGGCCTTTATGGCTGGATCACAACGCGCCGCATTGCGAATGCAAAACCCTACCGCGCAAGCGTGCCGGTCATCTGCGTTGGCAATCTCACAGCCGGCGGAAGCGGCAAGACACCTCTGGCCCTCAGCCTTGCAGACGAAGTGGCCGCTTTGGGACGGACGGCCGTTTTCCTGACCCGCGGCTATGGCGGGCACCAAGCTGGACCCCATTGGGTCGATCGGTCCATCGATACCGCCGAACGCGTTGGCGATGAAACATTGTTGCTCGCCGCGCGCGCGCCAACGATCGTCTCACGGCGGCGCGATGCCGGTGCGCGGCTGGCGGAGCGCTCCGGCCCGGCCGATGCCGTTATCATCATGGACGACGGCCTGCAAAACCCTCACTTGGTCAAGGACTTGAGTTTTGCCGTCATCAATGGTGCGCGGGGCCTCGGCAACGCCCGCGTGATCCCGGCCGGGCCGTTGCGCGCACCGGCCTCCATCCAGACCAACTGGATCGACGCGTTCGTGATCAACGACACCACACGCCTGGTCGGTGGGACGGAGCGCGCCGCCGAAGATCTTGCCAAAATTGCTGGTCAGCGGCCTGTTTTGCGCGCCAGCCCCCAACCAATCGGCGACTATGCCTGGCTTACCGGCACCAAGGTGTTCGCGTTCGCGGGGATCGCCCACCCGGAGCGCTTTTTTCGCATGCTGATCCAGCTCGGCGCTGACGTCATCGGCACGCGCGTCTTCAACGACCACGAGGTCCTGGGCGATGCCGCCGCTTCCGATCTGATCGCCGCTGCCGATGCCGCCGATGCCCGCCTTGTCACGACGGCGAAAGATATCGCGCGGTTGGCAAAAGCACCGGGCGATAGCGCGACGGCGCAACTGGCCCAGACCGTGCGCTCTGTCTCCGTCTCACTGCTGTTCGAGGACCACGACCGTAGGCGTCTGCGCGCGCTCATTCGCACGGCGATCGAAGATAGGTCGCCATCGCGGGCGGTGCCTCACGACGAAGCTGACTTGTCTTCGGCTTCGGCACGCAACTCCTGATAGCGCGCCAATGACGCCTCCGCGCTGACGTAGGCCTCTTGGCGTTCCACATTCCAGTATCGCAGCTCTGGAAGCGGGATCTTGCGCCCGGTCATCGCGCACGTCACGAAGTCGCCCGGTGCGATCACGGCGTAATCTCCCGGCTTGTAACGCACCCGCGCTTCACCCTTAAGCCCGAACAGACGATCAAGCGTTGTCATTGCGATCCGAGGTTCCCCAAGTGTTTGCAGTGATAAAGGCAGCCCGGTCGGCCCCGTCAAGCATCGCCCGGGTCCCCTGGTGCTTGGATATGTGCGCTCAAGGCCGCCAGCGATGCGCTCGGTCACGGCCGCCAAGGTGGTCAGTCAAACAACGAACCTTGTTTGGCGGCTGGTTTTTGGCGACGGCGCCGTACGCTTGCAACCTCCTGGCCGCTGCCTGCGGCGTCCGCTTTGCCTGCGGTGCCGCCGCGTTGGCCGCCGCTTGCCCTGCCACCGCCGGAACCGGAGACTTCCGCAGCCACCTCACCGTCAACGAAACCGAGCCTGATGCCGTCGCCAGCCGTAAGCACCTGAGCGCTGCGCACCGGTTTGCCGTCCGCCGCCCGCACCAGCGCAAACCCGCGTGCAAGAACGCTACGATGGGACAACGTTTCCAACAGCTTTGCTGAACCATCAAGCGCCCGACGCGCCAGCACGAGGCGATTTGCCAGCGCGCGCCCCGCCCGGTCACCCAGGGTATCGATGCGCTCTTGGCGGCGCTGCACCGGCTGGCGCAACAATAACGGCTGCAAGCGCGCCGATACCCGCGCCAGACGTCGGCCATGTTCGCGCGCATTCGCAAGTAGCGCCCGGCCCATGCGCTGGTCGACCGCGTCGAACCGCTGGCGAGGTGCCGCGAGCAAATCCTGCAAGCGCGGCAGCCCGCGCGCAGCTGCCTTGAGTTGTGTCTGTTTGTCACTGACGGCCCGCCGCCCAGCATGGCGCAGCCGCTGGCCCAGGTCGCCAAGCTGGATTTCCAGATCGGCATACTTGGGCACAGCCCATTCGGCGGCCTTCGTCGGCGTCGGTGCGCGCGCATCCGCGACGAGATCCAAAAGCGTCCAGTCGGTCTCGTGCCCAACAGCCGAGATCAACGGAATGTCACAGTCTGCCGCGGCGCGGACGACGACCTCTTCGTTAAAGCTCCACAGATCTTCAAGGCTGCCGCCACCGCGCGCCACGATCAGCACATCGGGCCGCGGCACATGCCCCACTGCGTCACGATCTACGGCGTTGAAACCGCGAATGGCTGCGGCGACTTCCCCAGCCGATGTCTCGCCTTGCACGCGCACGGGCCACACCACGACGTGCGCAGGGAATCGCTCGTTGAACCCGTGCATCATGTCGCGGATCACAGCGCCCGTTGGTGAGGTGACGATCCCAACGACCCGCGGCAGGAATGGCAGCGGTTTCTTGCGCGCCTCATCAAACAGCCCTTCGGCAGCAAACTTGCGCTTTCGCTCCTCCAAAAGCGCCATGAGCGCGCCAACGCCTGCCGGCTCAAGTTTCTCAATGACGATCTGGTATTTGGACGAGTTGGGATACGTCGTGACTTTGCCCTGGGCGACGACTTCCATGCCTTCTTCGGGCTGAAACCGCAGCTTTCCGAAAACGCCCCGCCAGATCACGGCATCGATCTTGGCCTTGTCGTCCTTCAGCGCGAAATAGCAGTGGCCTGACGCATGGGGCCCGCGATATCCTGAGATCTCGCCGCGCAACCGGACGTGACCAAAACCATCCTCGATGGCCCGCTTGATCGCGTTGGCAAGTTCGCCGACTGAGAACTCCGCTGCGTTGGTTGTCGGCTCAGCCGCACCGACCGGATCTGAACGACCAGTGTGCTGGCCGGGTGCAGGTTTGCCGGCCGCGGGCTGAGCGGAAGCGAGGTTGGATCGGGACACGGGGCCTGCCAATTCAAGTTGCTGAGTTGCGAAAGTCGCGTGCGTGATCGTACACGATTGCCACGAAGTTGCGGCGCGCGCCGCCAACCAACCTGTTAAAATCGTGGCGGCACGCACGGCCACGCGGCTGCGCCATGCCGACCGATGTGCACCTTTACCGGCACCAACCGATCAACCACTGAGGGCTCCATGAACGTCTTGTTATTCGGCGGCGGCGGCCGTGAACATGCGTTGGCTTGGAAGCTTCGCCAGAGCCCACAGTTAGGCACTTTGTATTGCGCCCCCGGCAATCCAGGCATCGCAGAGGTCGCCGACTGCATTACGCTCGACGTCAACGATCATGCCGCCGTGATCGATTTCTGCCGCACAAACGCAATCGACTTGGTGATTATCGGGCCCGAGGCGCCATTGGTTGCCGGCATCGCCGATGATCTCGCCGCGGCCGAAATCGCGGTGTTCGGCCCCAGCCGCGCGGCGGCCCGATTGGAAGGATCGAAAGCCTTCACAAAGCAGTTTTGCGCCACACACGGTATCCCCACCGCCGGCTACGCCTGGAGCAACAATCGCGCCGAGGCACTGGCATACGCGCGCAGCCACCCACTTCCGCTCGTGATTAAGGCCGACGGCCTGGCCGCCGGCAAAGGCGTCGTGATCGCCCACACGCGCGCAGAAGCCCTGGACGCCGTTGAAGCCTGCTTTGATGGTGCTTTCGGCGCGGCGGGCGCCACCGTTGTGATGGAGGACTTCCTGGTCGGTGAGGAAGCCTCGCTCTTCGTCCTGACCGATGGCGAGACGGTGCTGCCGCTGGCAACCGCACAAGACCACAAACGCGTTGGTGACGGCGACACCGGTCCCAACACGGGCGGCATGGGCGCTTATTCGCCGGCACCGGTGATGACAGCCGACCGCGTACAGCGCGCGTTGAACGAGATCATTCGCCCCACGATCACCGCAATGGCCAAAGCCGGCACCCCGTATCGCGGTGTTCTCTACGCGGGCCTGATGATCACCGACGAAGGCCCTCAATTGATCGAGTACAATGTGCGCTTTGGCGATCCCGAATGCCAGGTTTTGATGTTGCGACTGGCATCCGATCTGCTGCCGGCTTTGCACGCCTGCACGAGCGGCACCCTTGATGGGATTTCACTCGACTGGCGCAATGATCCCGCCCTCACCGTCGTCATGGCCGCTGACGGCTACCCCGCTACGCCGAAAACCGGGACCCAAATCACCGGACTTGATGCGCTTAATGACGAGGGCGTGATTGTCTTTCATGCCGGCACGCGCCGGGACGACGATCGCTTACTCGCGGCCGGTGGCCGTGTCCTCAACGTCTCGGCGATTGGCCCGGACATCGCAGCCGCCCGCGCCCGCGCTTACGCCGCCATCGAAAAAATCAATTGGCCCGAAGGGTTCTACCGCAGCGACATCGCTTGGCGCGCCATCAAGCGGACGCAGTAGGCGCCGACGATCCCGCATCCAACGAACCCGCGCCAATCCACAACCTGTAAATGGACGCGGTCAAAATGACCGGCAGGACCGTCCAAAAGAACATCGCCGGCAGTTCAGCGATGTGGCGCAAGATCGTCGGCCCGACGAGGTCGCGCCAATCCGTTATGATCCCGAAATCGATTGGCCAGATGCCGAGCATCACAGGCCCAACATAAAACAGATTGCCAACCGCGTGCAGCCCAAACGACAGACATGCCACGGCCAGCATCACCGACAACCAGTTCGCCCGCACAAAACGCCAACCCGTCTGATCCAGTACCGGCTTTGCGGCAGCGACATTCGAAAGCAGCGCGAAATAGGGCAAAATGAGAAGCCCGCGCAGCAAATGCCCGATCACCGCAACCCCGAAATGCGCGGATCGAAACCACCAGGAGTCAATGGCAGTCTCATTGATCCTTCCCTCGCCACCAAGCGCAAGCAGGTTGACCTGTTGCGCCAGGGCAGCCTCGGTCTCCTCCGTAATCTGGCCAAGCACGATCGCAAATGTCGCTAGAGCCAATAAGGTGGGCACGGCCGCCCAGAACCGTTCGTCTAACAACGCCGGACGCAATGGCGCCTCCACGGCGGCCCGCACCAGGCGAAAATCGATCAGCGTCCAGGCTACAAGCGCCCAGATAACCTCATGCATCCAGTATTTCAGGTGCATACTGGTGGCATAAAAATAAGCCGTGGTGGCAATCACGTCGGCCCCGGTTCCAACAACCCAACCGGCCAGAAACACGCCGAAAACCCAAACCATGTTGCGCCAGAAGAATGACAATCCGGCGCGCAGGCCCGCCAAAACTGAAACATGCATGGGACGTCTCTCGAAGATTCAATCAATACTCCCATGGGATCCAAAATGGAGGCGTTTCGATGTCCATTGCCGAGACTTTGCTGCCGGGTTTCGAGCACCGCCAAATAGCTGGGGCCGGCGCCGACATTGCCGTCCGCATTGCCGGAAGCGGACCGCCCGTGCTGTGTCTGCACGGATATCCGCAAACGATGGCGATGTGGCATCGCGTTGCGCCGGAGTTGGCAAAATCGCACACCGTCGTGTTGGCCGATTTGCGAGGCTATGGGGAGAGCAGCGCACCGCAGCCGTGGCCCGACCATGCCAACTACGCCAAGCGCGCCATGGCCGCCGACCTAGCCGCGGTCATGACTACGCTTGGGTTTGATCGTTTTGCCGTCGTAGGTCACGACCGCGGCGCCCGGGTCGGCTATCGCCTCGCGCTCGATCATCCCAAGCGTGTCTCCACCTATGTCTCACTCGATGTGATCCCGACCTTGGACATTTGGGAAACACTCAATCGCGATCGCATGCTGCGCCTCTACCACTGGGCATTTTTGGCCCAGCCCGCACCATTCCCAGAAAACTGGATCAGCCATGACCCCGCCGCGTGGGTATCGGGTCGTATGGCGCGCGGCGCAGGGCCAATGCCAACCTGGCTCGATCCGCGCGCGCTGGCCCACGACACGGCCTGCTTCCAGATCGCCGCGACCTGTGCCGACTATCGCGCCGGGGCATCGATCGACATTGAGCATGACCGGCAAGATCGCGATTCTGGCCGCAAACTGACCTGCCCGGTCACCGTGATCTGGGGCGAGCGCGGCAACCTGGTCGATGGTCCCGATCCAATCGAGGTTTGGTCCCGCTGGTCGTCCCAGCCGGTCAACGGCGGCGCTATCGCCTCTGGCCATTTCATGGCCCAAGAAGCGCCAGACGCACTTCTTGCCGCGATCCAGCCAATCCTTGCAGCGGCCCCCGGCGGGATATGACGGTCCTGATCGCGCCCTGTTGGCGCGGCCCCTGATCCATGCGCGCCCGTCGCCTGCCCGGAGCACGCCAGACACAGACCTTTCCAAGCGGTCACTCGTTGACCATTTCAGGCTTGGGGCTGCGCAAAGCCACCGCGAAACGATCGGCACAATGACAAACAACACGGCCATGGTCCGGCTTTCACAACGGGCCGCTCCCAAGGCAAATATCGACCTTGCCGGGCGGCGGATCGGCCTTGCCCTGGGCGGCGGCGGCGCGCGTGGCATTGCCCACATCGCTGTGCTTGAGGTCCTCGACGAGTTGGGTCTTCGCCCCGACGCGATCGCAGGAACGTCGATTGGCGCGATCTACGGGGCGGCCTATGCCTCAGGGTTTTCAGCCGCCCACTTGCGCGCAGTGACCGAAGACACGCTGGGCAACCGCTGGGGCATGATCCGCCAGCTCTATACCGCGCGCTCCGCCCCGACCGGCCGCCTGTTACGCCTGTTCCCGCAACGCTCTGCCTTGCTCGATGCTGCGTCCGTGCTGGACCTCGTGTTACCCAGCGGTATGGCGAAACGCTTTGAGGACTTGGCGATCCCACTGCAATTGACCGCCACCAGTTTGAACACGCATGAGCCCGTGACATTTGCGCGCGGCGACCTGCGCACGGCAATCGCGGCAAGCATGGCAATTCCAGTGGTCTTCAGCCCTGTCGCGCGCGACGGTGCCCTGCACTTGGACGGCGGCCTCACCAACCCCTGCCCCTTTGATTTGCTGATGGAGACCTGCGACATCGTTGTTGCAATCGACGTCAGCGGGGCACCCACGGAAGGCGCAATGCCGCAAAACCCGACGGCGCTGACGGTTGCAGTGCAAACCGCACAGATTATTCAAAGGTCCGTCACGCGGGAGCGGTTGCGCTATCAGACGCCAGACATCTTTTTCGAGTTCGGCATTGAGCAATTCGGCGCTTTCGACTTCCATCGCGCCAAAGAAATCCTGTCGGCCGTGGAAAGCACCAAGCCGCGGCTCAAAGCACTTCTCTCCCGTGTCATCTCAAGCGAGACTGTGGACAATGAATTGCGCGGGGCCTGACAAAAAGCCTGCGCGTTTGGCTGAAAGACCCGGCCCTGCAGGCGGCGCTTTCGCGAATTGCTGAGGCTGCGGTCAACCGCGACCTTCTTTCTTTGGCCTATAAACAATATCGAAGCCGATTGTAATGACACCAGCAGGCTCGCCATCGATCGTAAAACGTTGACTGATCTGTTGTGCGAACGTGTTCGCCGACTGATCGAAATCAACGGGAGCAATAAAGCGCTCGTTCGTATTCGCACCGAATGTCTTTTGGAATTTAGCTTCGTCGCCTTGCCAATAATCGGAGGTGGCCGGCACCGCCGCGATATTGCAGCCGCGCACGCCCATCACGATAATCTCAGCAATCTGCCCGCCTTGGGCCTCGGCGAACGCCGCAAGCGCTTTGGCCAGCGCGTTGTCTGTCACCGATTGGATCAACGCGCGATCGCCGCTGCGCCAGGCCGCGTCGCGGCTCACAATGTCTTGCGCCGACCAGGACGCCACCCGTTCATTGTGCGATTTGATCAAGGCTTTGAATTCAGCCGACGTGACCAGGGTTTGGGCAAGCGCGTCCATCGCGACGAAATACGAGTTTTGGGTTCTGCCCACGGGTTGTGCAAACGCGGTCGTGTTCGCGACCAGTGCCGCCCAAGCAGCAATCATGATCGCCCAAATCAAATGCAAGTGCCGATAAGTTGTCCGCACACGCGTGACACCGCCGCAGATTGAATATCGCCACATGATAATTTGTCCTCGAATAATGTGCGATGTCACCACACCAGAATGTTTCCGGCATGTCAGGTCTGGCCGGAACGATGATTCACGAGGCTATGATACAGCTTGGCGATAATGAAGGGCTCGCCGCCATGATATTCTTTTTACAAAGCCGTGAAAATCGACGCATCGATGCCGTAAATCAAAACAGTCAGATCCGGAACAATCCTACGTCCGCCTTTTTGAGAAAAAATCGATCAGCAAGGCTGCTGAGGCTTGTTCATTCAGGCCGTCGTAGACTTCAGGACAATGGTGACACGTCGGCTGGCTAAAGAACCTTGGTCCGTGCAGAACAGCCCCCATCTTCGGATCGCGCGCGCCAAAATAGAGCCGCCGCACGCGTGCAAACGAAATCACCGCCGCACACATGGCACACGGCTCAAGCGTCACGTATAGATCGCAGCCAGGAAGTCTTTCGCTCCCTTGCAGCCGGGCCGCTGAACGGATAACGAGCATTTCCGCATGCGCCGAAGGATCATTGAGCGCGCGCGTACGGTTGCCATCCTGAGCGAGTACTTCGCCGGCTGGTGACACCAAAACCGCGCCAACCGGCACTTCACCGCGCGCCGCTGCCGCTTCGGCCTCGGCCAAGGCCAGTTCCATAGGCACTTGAAAGCTCGGCAGTGCCATGCGCATGCCCCAGGATGACAACGAACACGAATGCCGAAACAACCATCTCGCCCGCGACCGCACAAGCCGGCACGACCCGACAGGCCGGGCTCAAAGCCCGGCGCCGGCCGGCTGCGAACGCGCAATCCGCAAGCCTCAGGCGAGCCCGCCGAGCGCTCCGTGCCTGCGCGCGCAAAGCGACCGGCGGCGCAAAACGCTTCGGGCGCGAAGACGGTGCCAGGCCGCGCGGACGATGCGCGCGCATCGACGCCAAAAGCGGGCCCGCACAAACCCAGACCAGCACCGTCGTCTGCCACAGATAGCGGGTCCCGCAAGCCCACACTCAAACTTGGCGGTCAGTCGTCGCCGAAGGCGCGTGGCGACGGTGCGCGCGGTGCAGCGCGCAACACAGACGCCGCCGAAACCGGCAACCAGCGCCCAAACGCGTCCAAACGACCACGTCCAGGCCATCGCTCAGCCCGTGCAAAGCCAAGCGGCAAGCCCGCGCCGACCGGCCCCAAGACACCGATGCGGATCGCCAAAGCCATTGCGCGGGCGGGCTTATGCTCGCGCCGCGATGCGGAACGCTGGATCGAAGAAGGCCGCGTCAAGATCAACGGCGAGACGCTGTCAACGCCGGCTCGCGAAGTGGGGCCGAACGACCATATCCTCGTTGATGGCGAACCCCTACCGCAGCCCGAACCGCCACGGCTTTGGCGCTTCCATAAGCCGAAGGGCCAAGTCACATCACACCGCGATCCCGAAGGCCGGCCAACGGTCTTTGACAATCTGCCAGCCCACCTGCCGCGGGTGATCTCCGTTGGCCGGCTCGATTTCAACACCGAAGGCCTGTTGCTCCTGACCACCGATGGCGACCTCGCGCGCTATCTGGAGTTGCCCGAAACCGGTTGGTTGCGTCGTTATCGTGTGCGCGCGTTCGGCAGGGTCACCCAGGCCGATCTCGATGCATTGAGCGATGGCATCACGATCGAGGGCGTCAAATACGGCCCGATCGAAGCGACGCTGGACAGCATCAACGGACAAAACGTCTGGCTGACCGTGGGGCTGCGGGAAGGCAAAAACCGGGAAGTCCGCCGGATCTTGGAAAGCCTCGCGCTACAGGTCAACCGCCTGATCCGCGTCTCCTATGGCCCCTTCCAGCTCACAAGCCTGAAGCCAGGCGAAGCCGAAATCGTGCGCCGCAAGGTCCTGATCGAACAACTCGGCCAGACGCTTGCAGATCAGTTTGGGATCACCGAACCGGTTGAGGCACCGCCCCCCCGCAAACCGTCTGATAGCAAATCCGCGCCCGCCAGGCGCCCGCCCAGACCCGGCAAGCCGCCGACCAACGCGCGCGCTTCGGACCGCAAAGATAATGCCGCGCCGCGGGGCAAACCTGGGACCGGCACCCGCAAGCCATCCGCGCGGCCTCGCAAGGCGGCTGGACCAAAAGCCCGGCCCAAGAGCACGCCATGAGGATCGTCGCGGGCAGATTGAAAGGTCGACCGCTTGCCGAGCCGCCATCGGACGCCATCAGGCCCACTTCCGACCGGGTGCGCGAGGCCGTGTTCAACATCCTTGAACATGGGATCGACGGTGCATCGATCACTGATGCACGCGTTTTCGATCTGTTTGCGGGCACGGGCGCGCTTGGACTGGAGGCGCTCTCGCGCGGCGCCAAGAGCTGCCTGTTCGTGGACCGTGATCCCGCCGCACGCGCCGTCATCCGAACCAACATCGAGCGTCTTGGCCTGGGCGGCGTGACCCGCATCCTCAATGCTGACGCAACGGATCTTGGCATCTCCCGCAACCGCAACACGTTCTCTTTGGTGTTTCTCGATCCGCCCTACGGTCAATCTCTGGGCGAAGCAGCCTTGCGCTCGGCGCTGGACAACGGCTGGCTTGAGCCAGGCGCGATCATCGTTGCCGAAGAAGCCACACCGACGCCCATCGCGTTCCCAGACGGCATTGTGGAGTTGGACAGGCGGACCTACGGCGGCACGGAAGTCGGATTCGCAAAAGTGATGGACGCAACTTCTGCGCGCAACGTTGGATAAAGCTGAAGTGCGATCCTGACCGTCACCGCCGCGCGAATAGCTTTTCGATATCGGTCAATTTCAGCGAGATATAGGTCGGGCGCCCGTGGTTGCATTGTCCCGAACCCGGCGTTGCCTCCATATCGCGCAACAACGCATTCATCTCATCGGGCGTAAGCCGCCGACCGGCCCGCACACTCCCGTGGCAGGCCATGGTCGCCACCACCGCATGCAAGCGCTCCTGCACCAACACTGCGCCGGCACCCTCGCGCAGGCACCCTGCGAGATCACGGACGAGATCCGCGACGGCCTTGGCGCCAAGCAAAGCCGGCACCTCGCGAACAACCACGGCGTCACTGCCGAACGCCTCAATAACCAGACCGAACGGCACAAGCTCGTCGCGATTGGCCTCAAGCAACGCCACATCGTCGGGATCCAGAGCGATCACCTCCGGCACCAACAGCATCTGGCGGGCAACACCCCCTTCGGCCAACTGCGCCTTCATGCGCTCATAAACGAGCCGTTCGTGCGCGGCGTGCTGATCCACCAAGATCACAGCATCTTCCGTCTGTGCCACGATATAGGTTTCGTGCAATTGCGCACGCGCTGCACCAAGCGGCCGGGCGACGGCCTGGGCCTCGTCCTCTTGGGCATCAGGCGACGGCATCGCATAAACTGGAGCACTCGCCGAGGCATCGGCGCTCGGCTCAAAGCTGTCAAAAGGCGCCTGGGCGCGTGCAGCGAAACCAGAATCCATCACAGGCCGGTAGTCACGATCCGAAGGTCGCCAACGCGATCCGTCTTCGGGGGCCGAGCACCTTTCCCGGCCTGCCTCGACGCTCGCGGCACCGGCGCCAGCACGCGCAAATGCTGCCATGGCCGCGGCACCACCGCCAGCGCTGGCGCGGTGACCCGCGCGCTCCAGCGCCTCGCGTATCCCGCCGGATAGCAATGCCCGGACCGCCCCAGGCGCACGAAATCGCACTTCGGTCTTGGCCGGATGCACGTTGACGTCGACGGCTGCGGGATCGAGCGTGACAAACAACGCCACGTAAGGGTGGCGCCCTTTCGGGACGAGATCGCCATAAGCCGCCTTCAGAGCCCCAACGAGAAGCTTGTCACGCACCGGGCGCGCGTTCACGAACAAAAACTGTTGCGTTGCATCACCCCGATTGAGCGTCGGCAAGCCCACAAAACCGTGCACACCAATGCCCTCGCGTTCGCCCACAAGCGCAACAGCATCAGCGACGAAGGCAGCCCCCATGATCTTGCCCAGGCGATCGAGATGGCCATCCGGCCCGTGCGCGCAGGCCGGCAGGCGCAGGCCGGTACGCTCGCCCGTCGTCAACGTGAAGGCCACCGTCGGATTGGCCATGGCCAATCGCTTGACCGTATCACTGATCGCCAGGTTCTCCGCGCGCTCAGACTTCATGAATTTGAGCCGCGCCGGCGTCGCCGAAAACAGGCCGCGCACCTCGACCCGCGTTCCCATATTCAGCGCGGCCGGCCGCGGTTGTGATTTCTCGCCGCAATTGACCCGGATTTCATGGGCCTGGTCTGCACCGCGCGCCCGGGATTGGATGACAAGATCAGCGATTGCACCAATCGAAGGCAACGCTTCACCGCGGAAGCCTAACGTCTGGATGATCGTCAAATCATCGTCGACCAGCTTCGAGGTTGCGTGGCGTTCCACCGCCAGCACGAGATCGTCGGCCGACATGCCGATCCCATCGTCGCTGACCCGAAGCATCGACAGCCCGCCATCAACTGCGACCACTTCGATCCGCGTCGCGCCCGCGTCGATCGCGTTCTCCACCAGCTCTTTCACGACGCTGGCGGGCCGCTCGACAACTTCGCCGGCTGCGATCCGGTTAATCGTTTGGGCAGACAATTGACGGATCGGCATGCGTGTTTGATCCCCTGGCGCGGTGCAGCAGCAACATCAAACCGACTCGCGCCGGCGCACCAACCCTACCAGATCGGCCTTGGGACGAGGCTGGCCGCAGTAACCCAGGTCATTCGCCCGCACCGCGGACGCCAGATAAAGCCCACCCAAAACGCACTGCGCACGCTCACTCCGGCGCCGCGCTCGCGTCGTCACCACCGCCAACTGCTGCCGCAATTTGCGCAAGCATCGGATCAAGCATCGCTTGCGCCATCAGGGCGCCATAGGCGTACGGGTCGTCGAGCGGACACGACAAAACACGAACCGCTCGCTGTTGTTGGGCGGCCCGTTCGGCGGTCTGCGCGACCCAAGCCGCCGCGGCCTCCTGTGCCGGCGATGTCTGCGGCCAGGCACCCGGTGTCAGCAGCGTCAGAGCCGACCGCGCGGGATGTGTATCACTTGCGAACTGACGCATCCCCAGCCCGAGCGCCGCGTGGTCCTGCCCAAGAATGGCCTGCGGGATCGCGGCCACATCCCACTCCGGCGCAAGCGCTGCCATCTGCGCTGCAACAAAGGCCGCCGCACGGCCATAGCGATCAGCCGCAGCGGCGATCGAAACAGCCGTCGGCCGCCCGTGGGCACGGTCCTCAAGCGCAAGACTGCCCAGAACAGCCGGCCAGAATGCAGGTGCAGCCTGCCAGTCGCCATCGAACGCGACCGCGCGCTCAAACAACGAGCAGGCCCCGGCATGCACAGCCGCAACGTCAACGCCGCGCGCAAGTCCGGGCAGAAGCGCGGCCTGGCTCAACGCATGGCCTTGCGCCCCAAACGAAACGATACGGCCACCCTGCCGCTCTACGTCTTGCACGATTTGAGACACCGCCCCGTCGCCGCTCGCCGCGTCGTCAGACGCATCGGGCACGACACAAGCCAGATGGCGTCCCGCATCCGCGCCCAGCGCGGCGACCAGCGGCGGGATCATGGCCGCAGCTTGATGACGTGAGGTTTCCGACACGTTCGGCGAGACCACGAACACCAGGGCCACACGGTCAAAATCCAAGGTTTCGGCGACCTGCCGCAGGGTGTCTGGATCGAACGTGTCGTAGATCCGCGTGCGCGGGCGCAACCTCTGACCGGGCTCGCCGACCCCTGGAATGTTCCAGCCGGCAACTTGTGCGATCGCCTGACCACTCAATGACGTCAGGCCCGCGCCAAAAAACGCAATCTGCCCGGCGACCGCCTCAAGGCTTTCAATAAGATCCCGCGCGGCGGCAATATCGCGGTCTTGCGTGTCCGGCGCGATGGGGGCGCTGAGGTGAGCCGTTACTTCACGCGCAAGGGATTGAAACGATTTGGCCTGAGGCGTCGGTGCGTTCGGCGCAGTAAGCGCGCGGGCGCGAAACAATGCGCGATCGATCCGACCAGCGGGTTTGCCGCGAATGATTGTTTGGCCAAGCCCGGGCAAGCGGCCTTGGCCCCGCGCGCTGTGTGCGCCAGACGTCAACCGGGGATGCCCGTTGGCTGGCCGACCACCGTGACGATCAATTTGTCGATATCGAGCAGCCGTTTGGCGACGCGCCGGACATCCTCAATGGTCACGGCAGCAATCTTTGGATTACGCGTCGTGATGTAATCGAGACCCAAATCGTCAAGTTGAATGCCAAGCAATTGCTGTGCAATCTTACTGGAGGTATCGAACCGCAACGCGTACGAACCGGTCAGATAGCTTTTCGCGTTTTCCAACTCGGTCGGGCTCGGCCCGTTTTCGGCAAGATCCCTCAGAACGGATTTGATAACCTCAAGGCTTTCATCCATCCGCTCATTCTTGGTTGCAACGCCACCGGCGAGAATATCGCCATGCTCAAGCGTTTGCAGATAACTGTAGACGGAATAGGCAAGCCCACGTTTTTCGCGGACCTCTTCCATCAGTCGCGACGCAAAGCCGCCGCCACCCAAGATCTGGTTCATGACGAACGCGGCCATGAAATCTGGATCATCGCGCTTGATACCCGGCAGCCCGAAAATCGCGACCGATTGCGGCACGGGCATTTTGACGACCTTGACCTGGCCAGGCGAAAACTTGGCTTCCGGCAATGGCGCCAGATCGGCTTTCTCAGGCAGATCGCCAAACAAATCATCCAGAAGCTTGGCAAGCGTATCGGGATCGATATCGCCGACGACAGCGACTTTGAGATTGTCGCGTGCAAAAACACGGCCGCGATACTGCTCCAGATCAGCCGCCGTGACGGACTTGATCGTGTCCACGGTTCCGCTCGCCGGGCGACCATAGGGGTGGTCGGCGTAGGCAACGCGTGACCACGTCAAACCAGCAACCCGGTTTGGGCTTTTCGCATCAAACGCGAGACGCGACAGCAGCTGGCCCCGCATCCGCTCAATCGCATCATCATCAAAGCGCGGTTTGGTCAGCGCAAGTTTCAACAGTGCAATCGCATCATCGCGGTTTTCAGACAGCGTTTGAAAGCTGACCGAGAAATAATCTCGCGTTTCGCTAAAGGACAGCTTCGCCGCCGTGTCTTCCAACATTTGCTGAAAAGTTGCGGCGTCATACGGCCCCGCACCTTCGTCGAGCATTGTTGAAAGGAAATTGGCAACACCGGCTTTGTCTTCAGGGTCTTGTGAGCTGCCGCCTTTGAAAGCAAAACGCATGGCCATAAGCGGCACGGACCGGTCTTGAACCAACCAGGCTTCGACCCCGGACCGGCTTTTGACGACCTGAATGTCCATAGCTGATGCCGCCCCCATAGAACCAATTGCCATCATGCTCAGGAGACACGTGACCACGCCGGCGCGCCAGAAAGCGGCGATCGGCTTATTGAGACTGATGCCCATACCAACAAACTCCGTGATGTCTCAGGATCCAGCCGCGGCGTTATTGGATGCGCGCGCTCGGCTCTTGGGCCGCTTTTTGCGAGCCTGCGCCGCCGGCGATCAGCGTGTTTGGCGCATCACCCGGGATCAGATAACCCGTCGCTGAAGCTTTCAAGACCAGATATTTCTGCGCCACCCGTTTGAGATCGGCCAGCGTCACCTTTTTCAGGTCTTCAGGCCAACGGTCGATTTCCTCCACGGACTGGCCGACAACCAAACCCCAGCCATACCGCCGGGCCAGTGTGCTCTGGCTGTCGATTTCGTAGATGAAGTCGGCAATGTAGGAGCGGCGGGCGCGGTCCAACTCAGCTTGCGTGACACCGTTCTCGATCACATCGGCAATAACCGCATCGAAACCCGCTTCGAGCGCTTCAAGCGTCACGCCATTTGCCGGCACGCCATAAAGGCCGATGGTGCCGTAATCGAGCCCCGAGCCGCCGAAATAGCCACCAGCCGAAGACGCCAGCCGGCGCTTGACCACCAGCTCCTTGTAGATCCGGCTTGTCGTGCCCGAGCCGACGATTTTCATGAGCAAATCGAGCGCTTCCGCGTCACCGTCCGTGGCCGTCACGTAGCTCGGCGCAACATAATAGCGACGGAAGACCGGATTGCCGGCCCGTGCATCGTGATAGACCACGCGCCGCGGTGCCCGATGCGGCGGTTCGCTCACACGTTTGCGCGGTGCGCCCACGGCCGGGTTCGCCGGGATCTTACCGTAGGTATCTTCTGCAAGCTTGCGGACATCTTCCGGGGTGACATCACCGGCGACAATCAGGAACGCGTTATTCGGCGCGTAGTATCGCTCGTAAAACGATAGGGCGTCTTCACGCGACAGCTCTGCCATCTCGTGCATCCACCCAATAACCGGCGTGCCATAAGGATGTGCTTGGTAAAGCGCGGCGTACATCTGCTCCGACAGCAGCGACGTTGGATTGTTCTCAATCCGCGAGCGCCGCTCTTCGAGGATCACGTCGCGCTCGGTCCGCACTTCCGTTGTGTTCAATCGCAAGTTGACCATGCGATCGGCTTCCATGGCCATCACTTTGGACAAGCTGGCCTTGTTGACCCGCTGGAAATACGCGGTTGCATCCTGACTGGTGAACGCGTTGTCCTGACCACCAAGGCGCGACACGATCTTGGAGAACTCGCCGGAACCGAGTTTCTCGGTCGATTTGAACATCAAATGCTCAAGAAAGTGGGCGATGCCGGAGGCGCCCGCGGGCTCGTCTGCCGCACCCACACGGTACCAGACCATGTGCGTGACGACCGGCGCCCGCGTGTCCGGCACCACGACGACTTGCATGCCGTTGTCGAGTTTGAAGGTCGTGACAGCGCGCTGGACGATGGCCGACTGGCCAGCCTTCGCGTCTTCAGCCCGCAACACATCAGCGCCGACGGCCATGCCCATACTCCCTGCAAGGATGGCGCTCAGCGCGGCTTGACCAAGCCAACCGCGCAAGCTTGAAATGCGTCCAATCATGCGAGTAACCTCGTGATTGCCATGCTGCAGCGGGTCACCGCGCAGCCTCAAAACAGGTCTGCCAGCACGCCGCTGAGCCGCGTTGAAGTCAAATGACAACGCTGACAGGTCGCCGCACGATCAGCATGCGGCGCCATAAATCATTTTAACGACTGAAAAGATGTCGCGGTGTTTGCGTGGTGCAGCACGTGCGCGCAGCCACTGCCGCCCTGGATCGACACCGCTCACAGGTCATAATAGACGCTAATTCGTGCCGAACGGGCTTTGAATGCCAAGGTTTTTCAGGATGCTTGGATCACAGCGCCCGAGTGGCCCTTCCAAGCTACCGGTATCCTGCTTCAGGACCTGTGCGTTGCGCATTGCTTTCTCGCAATAGGCTTTGTGCTCGGCAGCCTTCTTGGCCTGCTCCATCGCGGCCCGGTCTTCCGGGTTTACCGGGAAAGAGGCGTCTGCCACAGCCGTCTTCGTTGGGTCTGGCGCTGAACCTGGCACGGGCAGGCGCTCCGTCCCTGGTGGCATCACGATGCCCGGACGCGGCTGGAGCTTTTTCTCGCGCTGTGATTCAGCCATTTTGCGATCGCTGACACCGAGCGCATCGAATAGCCCGCCTTCCAGCGAAACACTGCCGCAGCCAGCCACGCTCAGACAAATGGCAGCAACAGCAGCGATTGCGCCAAGCCGCACGCCGCCATAGCTCAAATCTCGTGCCATTTTCCGCTCCATCCGGTCGCCGGGTGCAAATGTGATTGGCCGCATCGGCATTCAACAAGTTGCCGATGCCGGCTCATCGCCCCGCTTACACCTGTCCAGCGCGCTCTCGTTGACGCTCACCCCAAAATCCGTCGTACAAGAGTCCCACGACGCCCACAACAATCGCAACGTCGGCGATATTGAAGACGTACCAGTAGAACCCAAAAGCGTGCAGCGAATAGAAATCCGCGACGCCCCCCAACAGAACGCGGTCGATCGCGTTGCCGACCGCGCCACCAACGATAGATCCGATGCTGATGGCCATCACAAGGCCGGTGCTGGCGCGTGCAAGCCACACCATCAATGCAATTGAGACAGCGATGGCGAAACCAGCGAGCATATACTGCCCCGCCGCATCGCTCTGCGTGAACAAGCCGTAGCTGATGCCCCGATTCAGCACGAACACGAAATCAAGGAAGGGCAGCACCTCAATGCGCCCCTTGTCGGCGATGTCGTAGACGTACAGCATCCACCATTTGTTGACCTGGTCGACGCAGGCAACAGCAATCGCCGTGATCAGCGCGGTCATGGACCATGGGCCCCAGATCCACGACCCGGACGCGCCGCCCTCGGCCTTGCCCTGCGGCTCGTGCTCGATACTTTGCGACACGTCCTTCCTCCAACGGCTGACCGCGCCTATCGCGAACCGGCTGCGGCCTCAAGCTCCCGCACGGCTTTAGCGTCGCGCGCTGAGAGGTCCGGATAATCGGGATCTGACCCGACGTCATCCGTATAGCGCCATGAGCGGGCACATTTCCGGCCTTGTGCGCGTTTCGGGTCAACCGCAACTCCGGCGACGCCCTCCAGATGGAAAGCCCCTTCCGGCGCCGGATAAGGATGCAGAAGCGCGCCAGACGTGATCGCCAGTTCCGCCAGGTCAAGCCCGTCGAAGGCCGCCCGCAAGGCGTCGTCTTCGACGTAGACAACGGGCGCGGCTTCCAGGCTTGAGCCGATGTTGCCCGCCCGGCGCTCCACCTCAAGCGCGCCAGTGATCACGTGGCGAACTTTCAAGATCTGCTCAAACCGCGCGCCAAGCGCATCATCGCGCCAGTCCGCCGGCACAACGGGGAAGTCTTGAAGGTGGACCGACAGCGCCTCAGCGTTTTCTGCAGCGTCGCCGTGTCGTGATAGGTAAGCCTCTTCCGCCGTGAAGCACACGATCGGGGCGAGCCACTTGATGATGCTGTCAAACAGCGTTGAGACCACGGTGAGCGCGGCAAGCCGCTTGGGCGAAGACACCGGCTCGCAGTACAGGGCATCTTTGCGCACATCGAAATAGAACGCTGACAGGTCAACGTTCATGAAGTTCGACAGTGTCGAGACGACCCGGCGATATTCGAAGTTCTCATAGGCCCGCCGGACTTCCGCATCGACTTCGTGCAGCCGGTGCAGCACGTAACGCTCCAGCATCGGCAGATCGCCAAACGCAACGTCCTTTGCCGGATCGTGATGTGCCAGCGCACCGAGCATCCAGCGCAGCGTGTTGCGCAATTTGCGATAGCTATCGACCGTCGTCTTGAGGATCTCGTTGCCGATACGCAGGTCGTCAGAATAATCCGACGATGCCACCCACAACCGCAGGATATCGGCGCCGTACTGCTTGATTACGTCCTGCGGGGCGACCGTATTGCCGAGCGATTTCGACATCTTCTGACCCTTC
>CAZOGY010000008.1:48648-54047 GCA_964579305.1 uncultured Hyphomicrobiaceae bacterium | reverse complement strand
ATTCCCCCAGCCCCGAGCGCACGAAGCGGCAAGGCCTGATTAATCGATGGACTTGCCGATCTCCTCGGTCATTTTCTTGGCGTCGCCGAGGATCATCATCGTGTTATCGCGGTAGAACAATGGGTTGTCGATACCAGCATAACCCGACGACAGCGAACGCTTGTTGAACATGACCGTGCCGGCTTTCCAAACCTGCAGCACCGGCATGCCGTAAATCGGCGACGACGGATCATCTTCAGCGGCCGGATTGGTCACGTCGTTAGCGCCGATCACGTAGGCGATATCGGCCTGCGCGAACTCCGAGTTGATATCTTCCAGCTCAAACACTTCGTCGTATGGAACGTTGGCTTCCGCCAGCAACACGTTCATGTGCCCCGGCATGCGGCCCGCAACCGGGTGGATCGCGTATTTGACCTCAACGCCCTCTTCCTTGAGCTTGTCGGCCAATTCACGCAGCGCGTGCTGGGCTTGCGCAACCGCCATGCCATAGCCGGGCACGATGATCACTTTCGAAGCGTTCTTCATCAGGAATGCTGCATCATCGGGGGCGCCTTGCTTGACAGTCCGCTGAACGCCATCGTCGCCAGCCGGACCGGCCGTCTCGCCGCCAAATCCGCCGAGGATCACCGAGATGAACGACCGGTTCATGCCCTTACACATGATGTAGGACAGGATCGCGCCCGACGAACCAACCAACGCGCCCGTGATGATCAGCGCGATGTTGCCGAGCGTGAAACCAATCCCAGCGGCCGCCCAACCCGAATAGGAGTTCAGCATCGACACGACCACGGGCATGTCCGCACCGCCGATGGGGATAATCATCAAAACGCCAAGCAAAAGCGCCAGGCCGGTAATCGCCCAGAACAGAACCGGCGTGCCGCCGCTGACGCAGAACTGATAAACCAAGACGACCAGCACGACAGCAAGCGCGATGTTGATCAGGTGGCGCGCAGGCAAAATGATTGGTTTGCCCGACATGCGCCCTGAAAGCTTAGCGAATGCAATGACCGAACCGGTGAACGTCAACGCCCCGATGGCCGTGCCAAGTGACATTTCAAGCAGCGACAGCGGTGCGATACCCGTCTGACCGGCTGGAATGAGATTGAACGCATCCGGCGCATAAAGCGCAGCGGCAGCCACGAAGACTGCGGCAAGGCCGACCAGCGAGTGGAACGCAGCAACCAATTCCGGCATGGCCGTCATCGGAATGCGCTGTGCGATGACCGCCCCAAGGCCGCCGCCAATCACCAGTGCTCCCGCGATCAACCCCCACGTCAGCGGATCGTCCGGCGCACCCAGCAACGCAACAGTTGTCACGGTGGCAATCGCCATACCGATCATGCCGTAGACGTTGCCCTGCCGGGACGTTTCAGGGCTGGAAAGACCTCGCAACGCGAGAATGAAAAGCACCCCTGAGGCGAGGTAAAGCAGCGCGATAATGTCGGCGTTCATCGGTTCAACTTTCCAAAGTCGGAAATTCTGGGGGGCTCAGGCGGAGAGTGCCGGCGGGCCGCGGACGACCCGCTCCCGGTGTCTATTTCTTGGCGGGGGCTTTTTTCTTGTACATGGCAAGCATGCGTTGCGTGACGAGGAAGCCACCGAAGATGTTGACGGCTGCCATCACCAGCGCGAGGAAGCCAAAGACCTTGGCCGCCATTGAACCCTCAGACGTCAGCGACACCCCGACCGCGAGCAGCGCCCCGACCACGATGACCGAGGAGATTGCGTTGGTCACGGCCATCAGCGGTGTGTGCAGTGCCGGCGTGACCGACCAAACAACATAATAGCCGACGAAAATCGCGATCACGAAAACCATGAGTTGGTACACGATCGGCGAGACGGCATCGCCTCCGGCCGCGAACGCCGGCCCGGCCGAGAACAACAGCGCAGCGGCGCCAAGCGTGATGAGATTACGCACTGGCCGTCTCCTCCTTGGGCAGCAGGTTTGGATGCACGATCTGTCCGCCTTTGGCGACCAGCGTGCCCTGGATGATGTCGTCCTCCATGTCGATGCTCAGCGCCGCGGCGTCTTTCTCGACCATCAACTGAAGGAACGTGAACAAGTTCTTGGCATACAACGTGGATGCGTTCACGGCGACCGTCCCAGGCAGATTGGCCGGGCCATAGATCATCACGCCATTGTGCGTCACCGTCTGGCCCACCTGCGTCAGTTCACAGTTGCCGCCGGTGGCCGCCGCCAGATCGACGATGACCGATCCAGGCCGCATGCTCTCCACCATGGCCTGCGTGATCAGCTTCGGCGCCGGCCGACCTGGGATCTGCGCCGTGGTGATTACGATGTCTTGGCCTTTGACGTGCTCTGCAACGAGTTCAGCCTGCTGGCGCTGATAGTCTTCCGACATTTGCTTGGCGTAACCCGCTGACGTTTGAGCCGCCAAGAACTCCTCGTTTTTCACCGCAATGAACTTCGCCCCGAGCGATGCAACCTGTTCTTCCGTGGCCGGGCGCACGTCCGTTGCGGTCACGATCGCACCAAGGCGGCGCGCCGTTGCGATCGCCTGCAAACCAGCAACGCCCGCCCCCATGACGAACACACGCGCAGCCGGCACCGTACCAGCCGCCGTCATCATCATCGGCAGCGCCTGCTCAAACATCGACGAGGCATCGACCACCGCTTTGTAGCCAGCCAGGTTGGCTTGCGACGACAGCACGTCCATCGCCTGTGCCCGCGTCGTGCGGGGAATGAACTCCATCGTGAACAAATGGCGCCCGGTCGCGGCGAGTGCTTCCAGCGCCGGCCGGTCGCGGAACGGCTCCATCATCGCGGCAACCGCGCCATCAGGCTTCAGCGCGTTGACGACGTCGACGCCTGGCCGCGCGACCTGCAACAAAAGATCAGCGCCGGCCGCGGCCGCTTCGGCGGTTGCAACCACTTCAGCCCCAGCCTTCTCGTATTCGGCGTCGGAGAAGTGGGAGCGCAGTCCCGTTCCAGACTGAACCCGAACCTTGCAGCCGAGCCCGACAAGTCGTTTCGCCGTATCTGGCGAAAGCCCGACGCGCGGCTCACCATCCGGTTCGTGTGTGGTCGCCACCGTGACCATGAACGTCTCCGAAAACAAAAAAAGAGGGTTTGCCGGTGTGACAGAGCGTCAAACCGGCCTGCCAGTGTTGAGGACAAGCGGTGGCGGGGCAAGCTGACCGCGCCCGCTATGATGACGCAGACGTTCGGCCCTGGCACGGTCCGCCGTTTCAGCCGCAACGCTTTACAGCAGCGTGACCGCCATCAGAATCAGGATCAGCACAACCGCAGCCGTGAGGATCTGCGCGCCGAGCCAGAAGGCGCGGAACGTCTGCTTGTGCTGCTCGTAGTCCATGTCCGGGTGGCCGTTCGAGGTATCGATATCCATGTGCAAAAGCCCGTGTCCTAGGTGTTTCCCACGCACCGTTTAAGCCAAGCCCGCCGTCAATCGCAAGCAGACGTGATGCCTATAGGCAACGCCGCGCCGCGCTGCCTTGGTTTGGCCTCGGTCTTCCGTTTGAGGCAGCCCGCCGCCGCGGGGCGGGCCAGCACACCACCTGATCGCTTGGACGACAGAGACGGGGAAGACGAATGTTGAACACCAAAAGCGGCGCCATCGCTGCGGTTACGGCACTGGTCGGGAGCGTTCTGCTCTCAGCGACCGCATCAGCTCAGGTCATCAAGGCCGCACCGGACGAGCGTGAACAGCTCAAAGCCTGCGAGGCCCGGCTCTGCGAAGCTGCGCTGACGAAAAAGCAAGACGGCAGCCTGTCCTGCAAGATCCAGAAAACCTGGACCAAATCGTACATCGAAGACGGCGTCCGCCAGAAGAAAATCACTTGGACGTTCGGCGACGCTCAGTGCGGCGTTGACCTGAACTTGAACAATGCCGAAGTCGCCAAGGCGATGGGCGAAGGCAAGCACACGGTCCAGTTCGATAAGCACACGGTGACCTGCAACATCGAGCGCGAAAGCAAGATGACGACCGTCAAGCTCGACATGGCGCCAAAGATCGAGTTCGAAGGCGGCAAGGCGAAAAAAGCTTGGATCAACGTGTCCAACATCGACGCGCCGACCATCATCAAGGGTGCGATCTGGACAGTTGCCAAACTCGAAGACAACTTTGGCCTGTTCCACGGCGAAATGATCTCGGAAATAAACGAGTTCCTTGGCGAGAAGTGCGCGCGCCGCTACCCGCAGTTCGCCCAGAACTAAGCTTGGACGCGCCGTGCTTTTGCGCGTGCGGGACCGATGACACGGCATTGACATCTCAACGGGAGCGGTCCTGCGCCGCTCCTTATTCTTTTTTGAGGGCATAACCCGGCCAAACACCTTTGATCCCTCGCCCCGCCTGGCAGATGTTCCCGCTGGAACAGGACAAATTCGGCGCGCCAGCAAATATGGACCACGACGCCGAGCGCCTTGCCCATTAACGATGGCTGGCGTATCGCTGCGGGGTCGTACCGGGCAGGCCCGGGATCCGCCGAAAGGCCGAGTCGGGAGAAGACAGCGTGCTGGATGCCATTGCCGAATTCGCCACGCTTTTCTTGGTGATCACCGCGGTCCTGCTGATTGTCGGCTGGCGTCAGGGCTGGTTCCTCGACATGGCGATGCGCGAGAAGAAACCGTCAAAGCCGGCACAGTCCAAAACGACCCGGCGCAGGTGGAGAAGCCGGAACACGCAGAACGGGCGTAACGAATCACCAAACGCCGGGCAGTCTGCCAATCCAGATCGCGCGCCAACAGCCGGACCGGGCGGTTGGGCCACCAATAAGCCAGCAAATGCGGCGCAAGCTTTTGCCGGCCACCCGCCTGAGAATTTCGACGACGAAGATCTTCCGGTACATCCAGCCGTCGCGGCGGCATCACGCAAAGCCGGGATTGGCGCTGCCCAGCAGGCACTTCGCGATCATTGGGCCGTCGACACGATCAAGGCGCGCCCAGGCTGGCTGATGTTTGAACTCAGTGACTTCCTGGGTCCCCCTCCCGCGAGCATGAACTATTCGATCCCGGGCGTGCGGCGGCAAGGAACGATCGAGCTTTACCCGATCGCCGACGTCCGCAGCGTTGAGAAGGGTGACAACATCATCGGTGTCAGCCGGCGCAAATTGATCTTGGACCGTTGGCGCGGACGCCAGGAACGCCGCGGCGTGTCCGGCGCAACGCAGACGGCGGCCCGAACCGAGGACGCCTTGGGGCTGTCCACCGCAACGCGGGCCGACGCCGATGCATTGCCAGACCCCGAGTTACCGGCGCCTGACATCGGGCAGTCATCCGACAAGACAGACCGCCCGCCGCTTGAGATCGTCTCGGACAATACCGCAAACGCCACGAACGATGCGCAAACCCGTGACGACCAAACCGACGGCGATTCCAACGAGCCGGATGACCGCCAGCAACCGCTGCTCAAACGCCTCAG
>CAZOGY010000008.1:46702-48548 GCA_964579305.1 uncultured Hyphomicrobiaceae bacterium | reverse complement strand
GTTGCATCCGATCCGCGATCCACACCCGGCGCGATCACCTGAAGCACGCTTGGAAAATAAGCATCACCCAGTCCGGCGGAAATCGCAGCCTCGAACCGTTCCCGCGTGGCCTGCCCTTGTCGCAGATCAAGCCCGTGCGCCGCAGCCAGTTCCAGCGCATAATCGAGGTCCTTGATCGCATAACGCGTGGCGAAAGCACGCTCTGGGAACGCCCCTGGCAACAGCGCCTTCATGCCATGGTTGCGCAGCGCAAAACTGTCCGCTGAGCCTTGCGTGAACGCATCGAACAGCTTGGCGCCGTCAACGCCCGCCGCACGTGCCGTCGCCAGCGCCTCCGCCAGCGCAACAACGGTCTGAAAGAGCACCATGTTATTGAGTTGCTTGAAGATCTGCCCCGTCCCGACATCGCCGCAATGCACGATCTCGGCAGAGAACGACCGCATCACGGGTGCAACCCGATCGAGCAGATCAGCCGGTCCGCCAAACAACGTGACGAGCGTGCCAGCTTCAGCCGCCTGCCGGGTCCGCGTGATTGGTGCATCCGCATAGCCCACGCCGTTTTGCGCAAAGGACGCCGCCAGATCGCGCGTCAAAGGCACCGGCGAAGTGCCGTGATCGATTACCGCCTGACCGGCCCGCGCGTGGGCCAGAAGGCCGCCTTCATCGCGGCAGACGGCCTCCAATTCAGCCCCGCCGGGCAAGCAAAGATGCAGCACGTCAACGTGATCGATCAGTGCGCAAAGATCATCAGCCGCGACGACACCAAGATCTGCAAGGTCCGCCGCGGCGCCCGCAACCTGGTCGTAGGCCCAGACCGCGCTAATCGCGCCGGACGACGCTTCGCCAAGGTGTTTGCGTGCAATGTGGGCGCACATCGGCCGGCCCATCGTCCCAAGCCCGACAAATCCAACGCGCAAGCCGTCTGCTCTGCCAGCTTCCAACTGATCCGCCATCTCAAAACCTCCCAAGGCTCCAGGCTTTTGCCAACGCGCCGCCGATCCCGCCGCTGAACCCAAGCCAACCGCCACCGTCTTTCGAACGACGCGCGATTGCACACGTGCATGATCTCAGCGCACGGGCTAACGTGGCGGCAATGACCACAGCGCCGATTGTGCCCCAGGGGGACCGTGAATGAAGCTCACAGGTGAGCGCCAAATTCCAGCAGACCGCACACAGGTCTGGGCCAAACTGAACGACGTTGACGTGCTCAAGCGCTGCATTCCCGGCTGCCAGAGCCTGGAGCAGGTCTCACCAACGGAGCTGAAAGCCACCGTTGCCGTCAAGATTGGCCCGATGAATGCGAAGTTTACCGGCGACGTCGAACTGAAGGATTTGAACCCGCCCGAAAGCTACCGGATCGAAGGCGCCGGCTCGGGCGGCGTGGCAGGTCGCGCCTCGGGCGGTGCCGATGTGCGCCTCGAAGACGTCGACGACGCCACGCGGTTAATCTACGACGTCGACGCCAAAATCTCCGGCAAGATCGCACAACTTGGCCAACGCCTGATCGACGCCACAGCCAAGTCATTGGCTGAGAAGTTTTTCGATTCGTTCGCCGCCGAATTTGCGCCAGCCGACGCAGAGGCCTCTGCCCTGCCAACCGACGAGTTGGGACGCCCTGCAAGCGGCGAAACAGAACCGGCCGGTGCCATTGGACGCTCCCGTCCTCAACCCACCGTTGGCCGGTCCAAACCGCAAGGCGGATGGCTTTGGTACGGCGTCGGCGCAATCGCCCTTGCGCTTCTCGTCCTGCTCATTGTTCAATCTTTCACGAGCTGACAGGCCTCGCCAACATAGCCGAACCGGCCGACACGGTCCCAACATAAAGCGGTCGGGCCTGCGCCGCGAC
>CAZOGY010000008.1:2204-46602 GCA_964579305.1 uncultured Hyphomicrobiaceae bacterium | reverse complement strand
AAGGGCCCGAGCCCACTCATAAAAAGAACGTTGCGAGATTTCTCAGAGGGAGAACGCCATGGTCGACATCACGCTGGAAGTGAACGGTAAACAGACAAGCGAACGCGTTGAACCCAACACGCTGCTGGTTGATCTGTTGCGCAACCAATTGAAACTGACGGGAACGCACGTGGGCTGTGACACAAGCCAATGTGGTGCTTGCGTCGTGCACGTCGACGGTCGCTCGGTCAAAGCGTGCACCATGTTCGCGGTGCAGGCCGACGGCGCCAAGGTCACGACGATCGAAGGCCTCGCAGCCGGCGCTGATCTCCACCCCGTGCAAGCCGCATTCAAGGAAGCCCACGGCTTGCAGTGCGGGTTTTGCACACCGGGCATGGTGATGTCCGCGGTCGACTTGCTCAACAACAACCCAAACCCGACGGAAGCCGAAATTCGCTCCTGGCTCAAAGGCAACATCTGCCGTTGCACCGGCTATCACAACATCGTCAAAGCCATTCAGATCGCGGCGAACAACATGTCGCAGAAGGCTGCCGCCGAATAAGGGCTCGCGCCACACTCGTACGCCATCACGCGGATCGAAGGGCCCACAGAGTGCCCGATTTCAGGAGGTTTTCCGCATGTCAGATTCCAGCACGTCCGCCACCGGGATTGGTGCCGCCGTGAAACGCCGGGAAGATTTCCGCTTCCTCAAAGGCATCGGCACGTACACCGACGACATCAACCAGCCAGGCCAATCATACGTCTATTTCCTGCGCTCGCCGATCGCCAATGGCCGCATCAACGCGATCGATGTTTCCGCCGCCAAATCAGCCCCCGGCGTCATCGCGGTCTATACCGGCGACGACTTGGCCGAAATGAACGGCCTGCCTTGCGGCTGGCTGGTGACCGGCAAGAATGACCAGCCGATGGTCGAGCCCAAGCACCCGATCCTCGCCTACCAAAAAGTCCGCCACGTTGGCGATCCAGTCGTCGCGATCATCGCTGAAAGCCTGCAGCAGGCCAAAGACGCCGCCGAACTGATCGATCTCCCGATCGACGAGTTGCCCGCCGTCGTCGACATGAAAAAGGCTTTGGATGGCGGCTCAACGGTCCACGATGAAGCGCCGAACAATCTGTGCTTTGACTGGGAGTTGGGCGACAAGGCCGCGGTCGACGCCGCTTTTGCCGATGCCCACCATGTCACAACGCTGGACCTCGTGAACAATCGCCTCGTGCCGAACGCGATGGAGCCGCGCGCGGCCATCGGCGTCTTCGACATGGCGACCGACGAGCACACGCTCTACACGACAAGCCAGAACCCCCACGTCATTCGCTTGCTGATGGGCGCCTTCGTCCTCGGCCTGCCAGAACACAAGTTGCGCGTCGTTGCCCCAGACGTCGGCGGCGGCTTTGGCTCCAAAATCTATCACTACGCCGAAGAAGCGTTTGTCACCTGGGCTGCAAAACAGATTGGCCGCCCAGTCAAATGGGTCGCCGAGCGCTCCGAAAGCTTCATCACCGACGCGCACGGCCGCGACCACATAAGCCACGTCGAAATGGCGTTCGACGCTGATGGCAAGGCAACAGCCCTAAAGGTCGACACGCTCGCAAACATGGGCGCCTATCTGTCGACGTTCGCGCCGTGCATTCCAACCTGGCTGCATGGCACGCTGCTTGCCGGCCAGTACACAACGCCCGCGATCCACTGCAACGTGAAGGCCATCTTCACCAACACAACGCCGGTCGATGCGTACCGCGGTGCCGGACGGCCCGAAGCGACCTTCCTGCTTGAGCGGATCATGTCGAAGGCCGCTGCCGAGATGGGCGTCGACCAGGCTGAATTGCGCCGCAAAAACTTCATCCAGCCATCCCAGTTCCCCTACCAGACCCCGGTCGCCGTGGTTTATGACACGGGCGATTACGAGGCTTCGCTCAATAAGGCACTGGAACTGGCCGACTATGCCGGTTTTGGGCAACGCAAAACCGCCGCTGGCGCCCGCGGCAAGCTGCGCGGTATCGGCGTGGCAAGCTACATCGAAGCCTGCGGCATCGCCCCCTCCAGCCTCGTCGGCTCGCTCGGGGCTCGCGCCGGCCTATACGAAGCCGCGACCGTCCGCGTGAACCCAACCGGCTCCGTCTCCGTCTACACCGGCTCCCACAGCCATGGCCAAGGCCACGACACCACGTTCGCGCAAGTCGTCGCCGACAAGCTCGGTTTGCCGCTTGAGAACGTCGAGATCGTTCACGGCGACACCAACCGCGTGCCCTTTGGCATGGGCACCTATGGCTCACGCTCGTTGGCCGTCGGCGGCGCGGCCATCGTCAATGCGCTGAATAAGATCATCGACAAAGGTCGCAAAATCGCAGCGCACTTGCTTGAAGCCTCTGAGGGCGACATCGAGTTTGTGGATGGCGCTTACAAAGTCAAAGGCACCGACAAGCAAAAAGCGTTCGGTGAGATCGCGCTGACGGCCTACGTCCCGCACCAGTATCCGATTGAAGATATCGAACCGGGTCTGGAAGAAACCGCCTTCTACGACCCCAAAAACTTCACGTATCCCGCAGGCACCTACATTTGCGAAGTCGAGATCGATCCGGCCACCGGCCAGACCGAGATCGTGCAGTTCGTGGCCGCTGACGATTTCGGCAACATCGTCAACCCAATGATCGTCGAAGGTCAGGTGCACGGCGGTCTCGCGCAGGGCATCGGCCAGGCGCTTCTGGAACATGCGGTGTATGATGACGGCGGCCAACTCCTGACCGGCAGTTACATGGACTACTGCATGCCGCGCGCCGACGATGTGCCAAGCTTCCAGGTCACCACGACATGCACGCCGTGCACGCACAATCCGCTTGGCGTCAAAGGCTGCGGCGAAGCCGGCGCAATCGGCGCACCACCGGCCGTGATCAACGCAATCTGCGATGCTCTGAAAGACTACGGCGTCGACCACATCGACATGCCCGCCACACCGGAAAAAGTCTGGCGCGCCATCAACGCAGGCAGCATGCCCATGGCCGCGGAGTAATCACGAACGCCCCGGACACGGCCGCCCCAAAAGCGCAACGGTGCCCGGGCACGGACTTCATGATCCCGACACGCGGACATCCCCTCCCCGCCCGCGGGGAAAGGGTCGCAGCAAGGGGCAGCGGCGCACTGACGTTTGGGATATCCCGTCGCCGACCTCACAAACCCGGCCCTCTCTCAATCAACGGCGTTGATGGGGACCAAGGAGGAAACGATGTATAATTTTGAATATGCCAAGCCGCACTCGTTGCAGGACGTCGCCGCCCTCGTCGGCGACGAAACAACCTTCATCGCTGGCGGACAGACGCTGATCCCGACACTCAAGCAACGCCTTGCTGCGCCAGGATCATTGATCGATCTTGCAAATGTGCCTGAACTGAAAGGCATCCACCTCGACACCGGCGCGATTGGTATCGGGGCGATGACCACGCACGCCGAAGTCGCTGGATCCGCCGACATCCAGCGCGCACTACCGGCCCTGGCCAATCTCGCTGGCAACATCGGTGACCCACAAGTTCGCCACCGCGGCACGATTGGGGGCTCAATCGCCAACCACGACCCAGCCGCAGACTATCCGGCCGCGATGCTGGCGCTGAACGCGGTGATCATGACCCATAAGCAACGCCAGATCGCGGCTGACGACTTCTTCGACGGGATCTTTTCCACCGTGCTTGAGCCGGGCGAGCTGATTACCTCGGTCGGCATTCCGCTGCCCGATCAAGCAGCTTACGCCAAGTTTGAGCAACGCGCCTCACGCTACTCACTGGTTGGCGCGTTCGTTGCCAAAACCGGCAGCGAAGTCCGCGTTGGCATTTCCGGGGCAGGCGCGAATGGTGCTTTCCGCTGCACGGAGTTGGAACAGGCCTTGGCGGCCAACTTCACGCCGGATGCGGCCCGCGCTGTCAAATTGTCAGCCGATGGCATGCTCGGCGACTTGCACGGCTCTGCCGAATATCGCGCCGCAATGGTGCCGGTCATGGCAGCGCGCGCCGTCGAGGCGATTTTGGCAGGCTGAATGGCTCGCCCCGCTTTGGTCGAATGAAAAAGCCGGCGATGGCCACGTGCCATCGCCGGCTTTGTTTTTCCAAGCTCGCGTCAATTAAGCGACCGTCATCAATGCCATGCGTATCACGTTTCACCAGCTTGACGGCTCAAATCCGCAAGCGGCGCAAAGAAGACCGCAATGCGAAATAGCAAAAGCGGGGCGCGCTGATTGCGACCCGCTTTCGACCGCGCTTATTCGAATGCGAAATTCACGAGATCGGCAAACAGGTAACGGCTCGTCTCAATGGCACCGGATTGCGCATAAAGGCTCGGCACAAACGCCGTTGTCGCCCGCGCACCTTCGAGGATCCCCTGCTCGTCACATCGAATGAGACCAGCCAGCGTTTCACCGATAATGATGCCGCCAACGTCGCCGAGTTGGCGACCGCTCTGTTTGAGTTCCGCTTCAAGCAAAACGTAGACCCAAAGCGGCAGGTCGCTTGCTTTGAGGCCTTGCGGGAAGGCCGTTGCAACCGCTGGCGCCTTACCAAGCGCGCTTGCTGCAACCTCCGCATCGCTCAGCAACGCGATCGTGGCGCCCCGCGCTTGGATTGCCTGTGCGACTTGGAGGCCCGACAACAATCGGACGGTCAAAAAGTCGGGTGACGACGTATCGCCGGCCCTGGCCAGATTGCGCTTGGCCAGGTTGGAACGCGTTGGATGTCCAAGATCGGATTTCGGGATCGATGGCGCCATGAGCATGGCCAACGGCGGGCTGAGGATCGTGTCGATCGCCATCGACTGGGCCGGGGTGAGGCTGTCATCAGAGTTCGGATCGAACTTGTTGACGCTGTTGAAAAAAAGCCGGAAATCCAATGCGCGATCAGCGAACAGGGCCTTGTCGCCAAACATTTGCAAGAACCCGGCCCCATTGCGCTGATTGAGCCGATAACCCGCACGCACTTGGCTGTGCCCGTGGCGGAACGCCCCCACGGCAAATTCATGCGGCATCGCCCCTGGCTGGGCCTTGCAGAATGGTTGGCCATCCCCGCTCGTGTAGAAGACGTAAGCGCCCGTGCGCAAAGCATCGGCTTTGGCGCGACCGACGTGTTCGGTGAGATAGTCGTCCAGAACAATCGCTTGCCAGTGATCGACGAGAGTGCGCCGGGTCTCGCCAATCGCCTTGATCCGGTCGTCCAGCGAGATGGTGTCACCAATGGCCGCAAGCTTCTGATCAAGCAGCTTGTTATGCGCCAACAGGAACACCAGGTGAATTTGCGCGATCACCAGGTTTTCATCGTTGCGCGGGTCGCCGATCACGGCGCGGTGCGTGATATCGACGACCGTCTCGCCTTGCTCATCTTTCGGTTCGCATGGTGGAGCCAGCGCAAAACGGGGCTTGTCACCGCACCGTGGCAGATCGACGGTGATCGGCCCGTCCTTCGAATTCGCCCGGAAGCTCACTTCGAACTTTCCGGTCAGTTTGCGATTGCTGTCGAGTTCAAGCACGGAGATCGCAAGCCGGTCGTCGGCGGTTGGTTGGTAGCAGTCCTCGGGGGCATCACCCGTCCTCTCAGGACAGATTGGGCGATCGTCCACCCGCACGAACAGCGCCTCGAAGTCGGCAAACGTTAGCCCCCCATAGACACTGTCGAGATCGAGCAGCGCTGAGCGGCCATTCTTTGCGATCTCGCGCGCCTCACTCCGATAAACATCGATCGAAGCAGCCGAAGCGAGCAGCACATTGGCCGATACCACGAGCGCTTTTTGGATTTCGATTTCGTTTTTGGTGATGTCGTGATCGACAAACTGGCCGAGGAATGTGAACCCGGCCGGAATCTCCTGGTTTGGTTCATTGGGCCGGTCGTTACTCACGTTGGCAATTGCGGTGCCAAGAGCCTCGCGCCGTTTCGCGTTGAGCGGCACGGCCTGGGACGGGTCGAAGATGTTGACAAAAAAGCTGTCCAACAGCGGCTCGACCGGAGCGGGCGCTTCCGGCGGCTGTTGGCCGAGCGCACGGCTGCGCGAGCGGCTTGCGATCGCGGCTGATCGCGCGCGTCTTTGAAAGTTATTCTCGATCTGCTGAAGCTGGCTCTGCAGCTCATACAGGACGCCGTGGCGATCCTGCGATTTTGCGGCATGTGGCAAGATTGCCAACGCGGCCACCGCAACGAACGAACGCACAAACATACAAGTTCCTCATGTAACAAGGTCAATTTGCGGCGTCTCCGGCCCAGAATTCCCAAGACAAAACCAAAAGAAAAATTGGCCGCAGAGCCGCGCAGACCTTAGCACGGGTGCGACAACTTGCACCAGATCAAATCCACTTCGCCACGATCTGTCATCTTGAAACCCGCAAGCACCGTGCGAGGAGCCGGATCATCCGGCGGGCCGCGAAAGATCAAAAAGAACATTGGGTAATTTTGTTTTTCTGAAATGATGAGACGCAAGCAGTTCCGCCATAAGCGCCTCTAATCGGGTTATAAATTCTCATTCTACCGACTTTGGCAACAGAGCCGCTCTGGCGGGAATTTCACTGAAAATCCTAGCGAAATTGACCTTACGTTCTCTTCATGTTCCAGCGGCCGACTTGTACCGGGTGAGTGAACTTTGCTAATACATGAGCGTTCACCGCACGTGCCGCTTGCGCCGCAGCTCGGCTGCTTTCGCGCGGGCAGAACGTTTGTTTTGGGAAATATGGAGGGTGAATCCCAGCATGCGCATCATGAAAAACTGGGTTGGCGCTGCCGCGCTGGCCGCAACGGCTACTTTTGCAACCGCGCCGATGGCGTCGGCTGCTGACTGCGGTAATGCCGGCCAAATCGACATTGCAGAAATGACTTGGCTTTCGGCTGGCACGCTTGCTCACGTCACCAAGCGCGTTTTGGCCGATGGTTACGGCTGCCAGGTCACAACGGTTCCTGGCGACACGGTGCCAACCGCAACATCGATGTTGGCGAAAGGTACGCCACACATCGCACCTGAGCTTTGGGTCTCGTCCGTCGTCGAGATCTGGAAAAAGCTTCAGGACAAAGGTTCTGTCTACCAAGCCAACGAGATCTTTTCCGAAGGCGGCAAAGAAGGCTGGTGGATCCCCGATTATGTGGCCGAGGCCAATCCTGAGCTGAAATCCGTTGCCGACCTGCCAAAGTTCGCCAAGCTCTTTGAGGATGCGTCGAACCCAGGCACCGGTCGTCTCTACGGGTGTCCCCCAGGCTGGGCATGCGAGATCATCACCAACAACCTTTTCAAGGCGATGAACCTCGGCGAGAAGAACTACGAGCTGTTCTCGCCTGGGAGCGGCGCGGCTCTCAAGGCCTCGATCGCACGTCAGGTCGCCCGTAAAAAACCGATCCTGACCTACTACTGGGGTCCGACGGCTGTGATCGGCCGCTACAATCTCGTGCGTCTTGAGATGCCAGAGCACGACCCGAAAAAATATGAGTGCCTGACGGATAAGAACTGCCAAAATCCGGAAGTCACGAGCTTCGCCCGCGGCAACGTCGCCGTTGCCGTTGCGACCGAGATCAAGGAAAAGGCGCCAGACGTCGCTGAGTTCCTGAGCAAAATGCAGGTCTCGAACGCGGAGATCAACAAGGTGCTCGCTTGGGCAGACGAGAACTCGGCAAGCCCGGAAGATGCGGCTGTGTACTTCTTTAAGAACTACGAGCCGACCTGGTCGAAATGGGTCCCAGCCGACGTCGCTGAGAAAATCAAAGCCAAGCTCTAAGCGCGGCGCTGATTTGGTCCTCGCGGAAACGTGAGCCAAGCAAAATCATCTCGGGGCGGCAGTTTGCTGTCGCCCTTTTCTTTTCTAAACTGACGTGCCGTGTCAGCGCTGTGAGCCCGCCGCTCCTGCGTTTATTGCCGTGAAGCTGGGTCGCGAAGACTGTTGAAAAACTCGGGAAGTCGCCTTTGACCCGAGTTCTTCAAAAGCCTGTGGACCCGGCGTGCCGCAACCGTCTCACCGATGGGCGGCCGCTATTCGGAGTTGCCAATGGCCTCAAACTTCCCTGAACTGATCGACACGCGCTCTCTTCGCATATCGATCGACGACGGCTTCAACTGGATCGTTGCGACCTTCGGCGAGACGCTTGAGCTGACATTTCTGCCGGTTGTGCGCCTGCTCGTAATGATCGAGCAATTTCTGGTCTGGCTGCCCTGGTGGATTGTGCTTGCCGCGCTGATGGGCCTGGCCTACGCCGCCTCGCGCGACTGGAAACTGACGGTCGGCACCGGGGTGCTGACATTCCTGCTCGGCGTGCTCGGCCTGTGGGATGCCGCCATGGCCACGATCGCGCTCATGATCACGGCGACATTCATGGCCGTTCTCATCGGCATCCCGATCGGCATCTTGATGTCGCGCTCTGACACGATGCAGACGCTGACGTTGCCTGTCCTCGACATCATGCAGACGTTGCCGATCTTCGTTTACCTGATCCCCTTCGTCATGCTGTTTGGCCCCGGCAAGATCCCAGCCCTCCTGGCAACGGTGGTGTTCGCCATTCCGCCCGTTATTCGCCTGACCGACCTCGGCATCCGTCAGGTCGACAAGGAAGTGATCGAGGCCGTCACTGCGTTTGGGGCGACGCCGACGCAGCGACTGTTCACGGCTCAGATCCCGCTGGCGTTGCCAACCATCATGGCAGGCATCAACCAGACGACCATGATGGCGTTGTCGATGGTTGTGATCGCCTCAATGATCGGTGCGGGCGGCCTTGGCTACCAGGTGCTGCAGGGCATTCAGCGACTGGAGGTCAGCCGCGGGCTACTCGCAGGCCTCGGGATCGTTTTCCTCGCCATCATCTTTGACCGCATCGCGCAGGCCTACGGCAAACGCATGCAGAGTCACCTGAACACAGGGTCCTAATCGCCATGCCGAGCGACAGCGCGGTCAAGCCGCCAATCAAAATTGCTATTGAAAACGTCTACAAGATCTTCGGCTCTGACCCGCAGGGCGCGCTTGAGAAAGTGCGTGCCGGTATGAGCAAGGCCGAGCTGTTGGACACCACCGGTCATGTGATCGGCATTTCCGATGTGTCCTTGGAGATCCAACAGGGCGAGACCTACGTGGTGATGGGGTTGTCGGGCTCCGGCAAGTCGACCTTGATCCGCCACATCAACCGCTTGATCGAGCCGACCGCAGGCCGCATCCTGGTCGATGGCCAGGACGTCCTGCAAATGTCGGACTCGGAACTGCGCGAGTTCCGCCGCCACAAGATCTCTATGGTTTTCCAGCGGTTTGCGCTTCTCCCGCACAAAACCGTGCTGGAGAACACGATGTATGGCCTGACCGTTGCCGGCATGAGCACGGACGAGGCGCGTTCCAAGGCCCTGGAGCAGATCGAGATCGTCGGGCTATCCGGCTACGAGGACAGCTACCCTCGTCAGCTGTCCGGCGGCATGCAGCAACGCGTCGGCCTTGCCCGCGCTCTCGCGACGGATGCGGAAATCCTGCTGATGGACGAGGCGTTTTCCGCGCTCGATCCGCTGATCCGCTCAGACATGCAGCTTCAGTTGAAAGAATTGCAGGAAAAACTGCACAAGACGATCGTGTTCATCACCCACGATCTCGACGAAGCGCTGCGCATTGGCGACCACATCGCCATCCTGAAAGACGGCGAATTGCGCCAGGCCGGCACCGGCGAGGACATTTTGCTCAAGCCGGCCGACGACTACGTGGAGCGGTTCGTGCGCGATGTGAACCGCGCGCGTGTTGTCACCATCGGCTCGATCGCACAGCAGGTCGTCACGCTCGACCCGAAACAGGTCACCCCGCAGTCCGTCGCCAAGCACACCCAAGACGATCAGCCATACATTTTCGTCTCTGACGGCGACGGCGGTGTGGCTGGCGCGGTCTACGCAGACCACTATGAGACAAGCGGTGCATCCAACGGTGCCGACTACGATGGCGAAATCACGCCCGTGGACACAACTGTCACCGCCGACACCGTCCTTGAAGAGGCGCTGACAGACATCGCCGGCTCGGAAGGCCCGATCGCGGTTGTCGACGAGGCTGGCGATGTGGTTGGGACAATCACACGCGAAGGCGTATTGGAAGCGCTCGCCCGTCCGGCAGAAGACGCCTTTTCTGAGGAAGCGCCTGAAACCGATGACCGCAAGACAAGCAGTGATCAGTCCAAAGATACAGCAGAGCAAAAGCGCCAAGTTGATCCCGTCTGAGCAACGCGGCGGCGCGCTCGGCCACCACAGGTGAAAGGCAATGGACCAACCGCACGTTGCCTTTCGCGACCTGTTCGAACGGCTCAATCGCGACCTTGGTAAGGCCGGGCGCCTTGGTCAGTGCCTCCAAAACTTCAGCGATTGGACCCGTGCGAACGCGGACGCGGTCTCCTGGTTACGGGAGTTGTCTCAGCGCCCGGGCAATCCCATCCCGCCAGCGTCTCAAGAAGAACTTTGGGCGCTTTATGCGCTGTCGCGTCTGTTCGACCGCATCATCGCGCGGCACCTTGAGCCATCGACCATTGGCGAGCGTACCCAGTGGTCGTTGCCGCCAGAGGCACGCGACCTTCTCACAGCGATCAGTGAGCCGTTTGGTGCCAACGCTGTCCCTCAGTCCAGCTTTGGCCCATTTTTCCACGAGATCGTCAGTGTCACTCCTGCCGCGTCAGACGATGCTGCGGCCGAGCTCATCAGTGAGGATTGGCCCCCGTTGATGCTTGGCCCAATGCTGCTGCTTCGCGGCGGCGCTCACGTGGAAGCAGGCCGCATGGTCATCGCGCCCCAAATTGCTGAGACCGCGACGCTCTATTGGACCTACGAGCGGCCCAATCGACCAACACACGACCTGAGCCACGGTTGGGGCGCCAATTCCCAATGGCGCACCGGGTTCCGGCGCGACTTCCTGATCAACGAAACAGCCTATTTTAATGTCGATGGCGGCAAGCCGAACTCCGCGCTTGACGGACTAACAGAACTTGAGAGCCAGGAGCTCCTGCGATTTCGCCAGTTCGTGACCTGCACCAAGGACGGACACGATCTTTTTCCCTATGACCTCGCCGGTCAACAGCGCCTTGAAGCTGCCGCACACTGAACCGCTCATCCCCGATATTGAACCCGGACGCACAGTGCGCCGGATTGATGCGGGAGGAGTGCATGTCAGCCCAACTGAGATTTTTCACCCATCCCATGTCGCGCGGACGGACCGTGCGATGGATGCTGGAAGAGATCGGCGCGCCGTATGAGACGGACATCATAGGATATGGCGCGGCGATGAAGGCGCCAGCCTACCTCGCGATAAATCCTATGGGCAAGGTACCGGCAATCCAGCACGGCGATATCATCGTCACCGAATGTGCTGCCATTCTTGCGTATCTTGCCGACGCGTTCCCTGATGCCCAACTGGCTCCGCCGCCAACTTCACCGCAAAGGGGCCCCTATTACCGCTGGCTCTTTTTCGGTGCGGGCTGTGTTGAGCCCGCGGCAAGCAGCAAGATGTTGGACATCACGCCCACCGTTGAACAACAGGCCATGGTCGGCTTTGGGTCTCTAAACGCTGTCATGGACACGCTCGACCAAGCGCTCTCTGAAACGCCAGAGTTTCTGACCGGCTCGCAATTTACGGCGGCCGATTTATACATTGGCTCGCAACTCGAATGGCTCACCAGTTTCGGCGTTTTTGAAAAGCGGGAGAGTTTTGTGACATTCATCGCGCGCGCGACAAACCGTGAGGCGTATCGACGTGCCAACGCTGCTGACGACAAAGTCCTGAAAGATCAGCCAGATCTGATCCCCGAGGCGATGCGCGGCCAGTTCAATTGAACCGGCCGTGCACCAGTTTAATCGTCACTCTTGCGAGCCGGTTCATCACGGCTCGCGTCTAAGGCAGCAACGATTTTGGCCAAATCCCTCCGGAAACGGGCGGCGTCAGCGGCGGGCAGCGACGCCAAGAGCGCTTCATCAACCCGCGCAAGCCGCCCTTGCGCTTCCGCAACAAGCGCCTCGCCCTGCTGGGTCAACGCAACGGCATAAGCCCGCGCATCTTCCTTGGTCCGTCGACGCCGCAACAGACCTCGCGAGACAAGCCGCTTGACAATGTCGGCCAATGTCGAGCGATCAATACCGGTCCGCTCGACAATCTGTGTTTGATTGCTCCCCTGCCGCTCGGCGACGGCCGCGAGCACGGCAAACTGCCGTGGCGTCAGCGCGCCGTCTCGGACTTCGGAAGCGAAAGCCCCGTCTGCGCCTTGTCCGGCCCGGTGCAGCAAGTGCAGCAGCGAACGGTCAAATCCCGCAGCATCGTCGCTCATGTCAGACGTACTCCCCGCAACCCGACGAAATGTGGTCAATGCTTGCGCGGTTGGGCACCGGCGCCGGCCATCACCACCTTTCAACAATACGTCATCTACAGGTAAGGAGCGCTTACATTTGTTGTCAAGGCCGCTGCAATGATGCAACTTAATCAGTGCACGTTCCCGCTGCGCAGGCCTCTGGAGCAAAAATACGTGACGATGACGATTGGCCAGCGGATCAAGCGGCTCCGCGAAGAAGCCGGATTGACCCAGCAGGCACTTGGAAAAGCTGTAGGCGTTTCGCGAAATGCGGTCGGACAGTGGGAAAGCGGTGATACACGGCCAAAAATTGAAAATTTGCACGCCATTTCACGCGCGCTCAATTGCCACTCCATCGACGACCTGATTGGGCCCGGTGAACAGCAGCGCGCACGCATCATTGATGCCGCTTTCCGCCATTTTGACCAAGTCGGCTTCTCTGAAACACCAATCGAGGCGCTTTGCGCCGACGCACGGATCGACAAAAAGGCCTTCCATTCGTTTTTCGAAACGAAGGAGGATCTCTTGTTCGAACTTATTGAGATTTTTAATCAGCGCACTTTTGAAACGCTTGAACGCGTCCCGCCGGAGTATGGCAGTCTGGACGTGCGGGTGAAGCATCTCTTGCACACGTACTACGCGCACGATCTTGACCACATTCGCCTGACAGCCACGTTCCATGCCTATTCCTGGCAGTGGGGCCCCGAGCGCGAACGCCGCAACCGCCAGCAGCTCTCAAGACACCATGACCTGTTGTGCAATGTCTTCCAGGATAGCGTGACGCTCGCCGAAATACCGCAAGGCGATTTCCGAAACGCGTCTCAGTTGCTTTTGTCGGCATACACGTACGCATTACGCGAGGCCGTGTTTCAAGAAATGACCGCGCGGCGGCTCGTGAACACCCTGACACCACAGATCGATATCGTATTGGCTGGCCTCGGCTTTCGTGCAGCGCATTCTGAACGGCACGACAGCGCTTAATCGATTTGATAAGCCCAGCTTATCGAGCCGCGGAAAAACCCAGCCGCCTGTGTGAAGCCTGCACGCAAAAATAGAAAAACGCCACGCGGCTGAAATCTCTGCCACAATGCCGCGCAGGCGTGGAACGCGCGTCACGCAATCAAACGCGCCGGTCACTTTCTAGTTGCGACGCCGTTCCCTGCGCGCACTCAGACGCCGGCTTCCAGGCTTAACGCCTTCTGTTCCGGTTCAGACAGTTGCCACCACGCGCAGCAACGCTCAGAGCAACTGTCTGAACCATCGGGACCACGAGCAACATACTGTGTCTCGTGTTGCGTTTATGCGGCCGCCGGGCCGGGTGTCGCCGGGCTTGCAGGACCACGATCGCCTGCGCCGCCATTGCCGCCATTGGCATCCGGCGTGTCGGCAGGGCGATTGCGTCGCTCGGTCATGAAGTCTTCGAACTCCTGACGGTCCTTGGCCATGCGTAACCGGTCCAAAAACGCGGTGAACTCGCGCGCTTCGTCTTCAAGTCGGCGCAACGTCTCTTCGCGGTATTCATCAAACGCGCGGTTGCCTGTCGGCTCATAGGCTTTTGCCTGCATGCCCCAAGCGCCCATTTTCTTTTCCCACTTATCAGCCACGCGGCGCTGCCAGCGGCCGCCCGAACGTCCACATCCCATCCGTCCACTCCAGATCATGTAAAGCAAAAGCGCGAGACCAATCGGCCAAAACACAATGAATCCCGCGACCATCGCGATGATCCAAGCTGGCCGACCCCACGCATCGAGTTGCGATTCCAGGCGCCCGAGCGCGTCCGTCATGAAGCTCTCCCTGCCGCAACCATTCCACCTACCCGCCGCAAGCGAGCGGCGGAAAATCACCTGCTGCTTGCATGGCCGGGCGCGAAACGCGAAGACACTCAATGTGAATGTTCTTCACATTTACATAGCTGGGGTGCAACGTCCGGCCCGTCAAGATGAAAAACTCATAGGCGATCGGTGAGTGCGGAACGCCCTCCGCACGCTTCAGCGCGTCTAGATCATTTCAGGATCACGTTCGTTCACCCTCAATGATCTAGATTTTAGATGGTCGCTGCATCTTTCGGCTTAGGCGGTTCCGCCTAAACCGGATGAGCTCTAATGCATGTCGCATCCAATCGGATTCACGCCCCGAGGCTGCAAAGCGGCTGGGGCCATCGGCCCGTGAGCGCAACAGAGCTAAAGCGAGGCGCAGTTCATGCGACACGCTTTAGCGCCATATCTGAGCTTACGGAGTCGCTTTGCGATTCTCCGATCGGATGAAATTGCTGTGTTTCCAAAATGATAGAGCGCCTTTCTCCGACCACTTGACCGCAATTGCGTTCACGTGTGCTCGGATGATGCTCCAGCCGGCCCGCGCGCCCGGCGTTTTTCGAAAACGGGCCTGCCAATAACCAAGCGTCGGCCCAGAACCCCGTGGCCCAGGCCAAGGCCGCCGCGGTATGCACAAATCCATCGCCAGTGACGCGTCCTGACGCCATTCCCGCGCAAGCATCGCCTTGATAGGCTCGGTGTCATAGACGAATAAAACACTGCGGAGGAGACACCATGCTCAAGCAATCCGACATCGCGTTTTACAACGAAAACGGCTACTTGCTCGTGGAAGATGCGGTCACGCCCGAACAACTCGACCGCATGCGCGAGATCACCTACGACCTGATCGAGAAGTCGCGCGCCATCACCCAGAGCAACGATGTTTACGACCTCGATGACGGCCACAGCGCCGCGCAACCCAAGCTCACGCGGATCAAACTCCCACACAAGCAGGACCCTTATTTCTGGGAGGTCCTCAAGAACTCACGAATGACAGAGGTTCTCACCTCGCTCCTCGGCCCGAATACGGCGATTCAGACCAGCAAGCTGAACACCAAGGCGCCGGGCGGCGGCGCGGCCGTCGAATGGCACCAGGATTGGGCATTTTATCCGCACACCAACGACGACATGTTGGCTTTCGGACTGATGCTTGAAGACGTCGACATCGCGAATGGGCCTTTGCAGGTCATCCCTGGTTCGCACAAGGGCCCGGTCCTCAGCCACCATAATCCCGACGGCGTATTCTGTGGCGCGGTCGACCCCGACGATCCAGACTTCCAACACGCGAAAGCCGTGACGCTGACCGGTAAGGCCGGCGCCATGACCGTGCACCATGCCCGCACGTTGCACGGCTCCGCCCCCAACATGTCAGACCGCAACCGCCTGATACTGTTTTACGAATGCCGGGCCGCCGACGCTTGGCCGCTGCTGGGCTCCGGCTCGTACATGAAGCTGTCCAGTGCCGGACAAACAGCGCTATGGGACCACGTCCAAGCCTCGGTGATCACCGGCGAACTGACGCCAATGCCGCGGTGTGAAAACGTGCCCGTGCGTCTGCCGCTGCCACCCGCGCCCGATGCCGGGTCCATTTTCAAAACGCAAAAAACCGGGGGCGCAAAAAGCGCGTTTGCCGCCTGACGCTGCACGGGCCAGTGCCGCCCGCCCCTCAGCCCGGTGAGGCAGGGCTTACCTGCCCGGCTTGCCCAGGCCATCAAGATAAATCAGCACGGCGGCCTCTAAAAGCTCTTCCGGCGGCATCGGGATCGGCCGCCGGGCACCGTCACCGCGAGCAAACAAGGTCGCGATCCCGTGCGAAAGCGACCAGATGTGCAACGCCATCATCAAAGCCGGGGGGCGTTCACCGGCTGGAAATGTACTCGCGAGGACATCACACGCCTCGCGCAGCACTGCGAAGGCCCGATCGCCCGACGCTTTTAATTCTGGGTGCGCGGCAAATGATAGACCGCTCTCAAACATCGCTGAAAAGTGCGCTGGCTCGTGACGCGCGAACGCCAAGTAGGCTTTTCCAACCCGGTCGAAAGCGGCACGCGGGTTGGGCCGGCCCTCATCCCAGGCGACGGTCAACGCATCGGCAAATCGCTCAAAGCCGCGCTCGGCCACACCAGCCAACAGCGCGTCGCGATCTCGGAAATGCCGATAGGGTGCAGCGGGCGAGACGCCGGCAGCCCGCGCGGCCTCGGCGAACGTGAACCCGCCCGGGCCCTTTTCGTTGATCAGCGAAAGTGCCGCCGAGATCAGCGCCTCGCGCAGATTGCCGTGATGATAGCCGCGTCTCGGCCGGCGTTCCTTCTCGCTCATGCCGCGTCCTTATCAGCTATGGCGTGCAAGCCAAAGACGCGGCCTCTCGACAAGCTCAAGTAAGCGGCAAACGCCAAAATTTCAGGCAATCGGAGGCGACAGCGATCAACGGTCCACCAGCCCAAAGCCCGCAACAACACAGATCTTGCAGGGTTTCAGCTCAGGCGTGACCTGGCACGAAGTTTGGTTATCAACGGTCGACAAAGACACCTGAGTGAGGGGAAAAGCATGCTGCCGCCACATCGCCCGTTCCGTGAAAAGCCCGTTCGCAAGCCGGCCACCAAAGCCAAATGGAAGCCCCGCATGGTACCCATGGCGCTGAGCGATGATGACGGCGCAATGCTGGAGGCCACAATCCTCAGCGGAAAACTGGGCCTGCACCCGCACCGTGTCATCCAACCGCAAGAGCCTCTTATTCTGAAGCCAAAGGGCGACTGAAGCCAAGCTCGCGACAGCCCAATGAACATGAAACGACGCAGCGTTTGACGCCGCGCACGAAAGCGCCCGATGGCTTGCTTGCCACCGGGCATCCGCGACAGGCGTGGCCGGCGCACGTTTTCTGAGCGGGGCGCACGTTTTCTGAGCTGGTCAGGGCGCCGCAATCAGATTGCGAGATACTGCTGACGCAGATCCTCATTATCGAGCACTTCCTGCGCCGTACCATCAAACACCACTTGGCCGGTATCCAGGATGATGGCGCGGTCGGCCAGATGCAGGGCCGCGATGGCGTTTTGCTCCACCAGGATGGTCGTAATCCCGAGCTGTTTGATGCCTTCCAGAATGCGCTCGATTTCCTGCACGATGACCGGCGCCAACCCCTCGTAGGGCTCATCCAACAGCAACAGCTTGATGTCTTTGGCCAGTGCGCGCGCGATCGCAAGCATCTGTTGCTCACCGCCCGACATGGTCGTCGCGATCTGCTTCCGGCGCTCGCCCAAGCGCGGGAAGCTTTCAAAAATACGTTCAAACGTCCAACCGACAGGCCCCGCAACCTGCGCAAGCTGCAAGTTTTCTTCCACCGTCAGCCCCGGGATAATCCGGCGATCTTCAGGCACAAGGGCCACGCCCAGGTTGGAGGCTTCATATGCCTTCATGGCGTGAAGTGGCTTATGGTCGAGCCAGATTTCACCATGCGTCAGCGCGGGATCATCGAGCCGGGCAATCGTGCGCAGCGTCGATGTCTTGCCAGCCCCGTTGCGTCCCAACAAGGCAACGATCTCGCCTTCGCGGACGTCAAAACTGACACCCTGAACGATGTAGCTTTCGCCGTAGTAGGCGTGCAGCTCCCATGCGGAGAAGTACGCACGCTGCCCGCCGCGGGCCTGCACCGGTGCGATTGCCGGCGCCTGCGCCCCGGCAAAATCGATGCCCAGCGCGCCGCGCGGCCCGTTGCCACCACCAACCGTCGTTTGTTCGCTCATAGGTGCGCCCCTCCGAGGTAGGCTTCCTGCACTTTGGGATCGCCTTTGATGTTTTCCGGCTCGCCTTCCACGATCACGTGGCCTTGTGCGAGCACCGAGATCCGGTCCGCGAGCGAGAACACAACGTGCATGTCATGCTCGATCACGACTTTTGTGATGTTACGCTCAGACCCAATCCGCTTGAGCAGATCGATGGTGTTGTTGGTGTCAGCACGCGACATACCCGCCGTCGGCTCATCCAAGAGCAACAGCTTGGGGTCCTGCACAAGGCACATCGCAAGCTCAAGCCGACGCTTGTCACCGCGTGACAGGGAGCCAGAATGGACCTCCCGCTTTTCCCAAAGCCCGAGATCCTGGAGCGTTTCTTCGGCATGCTCCCTGATGTCGGCCTGATGGTCCATGCGCGCCCACATTTTGATGTTGAACGCGCCATCACGCTTGGCAAGCGCCGGCATCATCACGTTTTCCAGGATCGTCAGATCGGAAAAGATCTCCGGGGTCTGGAACACCCGCGCCACACCCATCTGATTGATGATATGCGGCTTCTGCCCCAACAGAGATTTGTCGCCATCAAAAATCACCGTGCCCGTGTCCGGCACCAGACGCCCGACAAACGTGTTCAGCAACGTTGATTTGCCAGCGCCGTTCGGCCCGATGATCGCATGAACCGTGCCCTGTTTGACGGTCAGGTTCACGTCGTCAAGCGCCTTGAGACCGCCGAAGGCTTTGTTGACGCCGGAAACTTCGAGAATGTTCTGCATGGCGGTGACCTCACTCAGCCGGTTGCGCTTTGGCCGAGTCAGCGCCGGCTGCCTCATCCCGTTTCGATGAATCGAACATGGCAGCGAGCCGGCGCGTCCCTTCCATAAGCCCACCAGGCAGGAAGATCACGATCAGCATGAACAGCAAGCCGAGCGTCAGGTGCCACCCCTTGCCCACGAACGGGTAGATGATCGTCACGAACGCGTCGCCCAGCGTATCCGGCATCCAGGAGAACCAACCTTCCAGGATCGATTTGTTGATCTTGGAAACGATGTTTTCCATGTACTTGATCAGACCAGCCCCCATGACCGGCCCCAGCAGGGTTCCAGCCCCTCCGAGAATGGTCATCAAGACGACCTCGCCAGACGCCGTCCAGAACATGCGCTCCGCACCAGCCTGCGTATCCATCGCAACCATCAGCCCGCCGGCAAGTCCCGCATACATCCCCGAAATGACGAAAGCCGCCAAAGCATAGGGGCGCGTGCTAACGCCGGTATATCCGAGCCGGTTCTGATTGGACTTGACCGCCCGCAGCATCAAGCCGAACGGAGAGCGGAAAATACGGATCGAGATGTAAAAGGCGAGCAGCATTACCGCCGCGGCAACATAGTAACCAGCGTTGAAGGTGAACTCCCAACCGCCAACTGCAAGCACCTGGGTTGCGCTCATATCCAGACCAAACAGGTTGGCCTTCGCGATCTCACCGGATTGAAGTGCACTATCGAGAATACGCGGATCGCTCGTCTTCGGCTGCAAACCGGTCTCACCGCCTGTGATTGGCGTCAAAACCGAATAGGCCAGCGCATACGACATTTGCGCGAAGGCAAGCGTCAGAATCGAGAAGTAAATTCCCGAGCGCCGCAGCGAGATATAGCCGACCAGCAAGCTGAACAATCCGGCGACGACGATGCTGAGCATGATCGCCGGAATGATGTTCATGGTCAAAAGTTTCATCATCCAGATAGCGGCGTAGGAGCCGACACCCAGGAACGCTGCGTGGCCAAAACTGAGATAGCCCGTCAGGCCAAACAGAATATTGAAGCCGATCGCAAAGATCCCGAAGATCACGAACCTCTGCATCAAGTCGGGATAACCGGCGTTGAATTGCGCAAGCCCTGAATCCACGGGAAACGGGTTGAGCAAGAAGGGCGCCAGCAGTGCCAGCACGGCAACAAGCAGCAGCAGCCGGGCGTCACCCTTTTCGAGAGCGAACATTCGATCAGTCCTCCATCACACCGGCGCGACCCATCAGACCGCGCGGCCGGGTCAGCAAAACAATGATGGCCACCAGATACAGAATGATCTGGTTGATGCCTGGAAGCAGCTCCAAGACCGCGCGCATCGAAGCGAAGCTTTCAAGGATACCGAGCAAGAAGCCTGCAAGCACTGCGCCGCCGAGCGAGCCCATGCCGCCAACAACGACCACCACGAAGCTGAGGACAAGAAAGTCCATGCCCATATGGTAATTGGGTGAGTTGATCGGTGTGTACATCACGCCTGCCAGGCCCGCGACCGCCGCGGCCAAGCCGAACATGATCGTAAAGCGCCGGTCGATATTGATGCCGAGAACGCCAACGGTCTCGCGATCGGCCATTCCCGCGCGCACGACCATGCCGAAAGTGGTGTATTGGAGAAATGCAAAGACGCCCCCTAAAATGACTGCCGCAAAGAGGAAATAGACCAGGCGCCAATAGGGGTAGATAATGGTATTGGGATCAAAGCCCAACATCGCGCCGAAATCGAACGAACCTGCGAAGGCCGCTGGCGCCGGCGTTGGGATCGGGTTTGCGCCGTAAAAATACTTGATGATTTCTTGCAGAACGATCGCAAGCCCGAAGGTCACCAAGATCTGGTCCGCGTGCGAGCGTTTATAAAAGTGACGGATCAAGCCGCGCTCCATAATGACGCCAAGCAGCATCATCACGGGGATCGTCACGAGAATGGCGATCGGCACCGACCAGTCGATGATCGCGTTTGCGGTCGCCTCGCCAAACCAATTTTGGATATATGGCACGTCGACTTTCAAAGGGTTTCCGAGAAAGTCCGTCCGGCTTTCGTCAATGACCGTATAGGACAGCGTCAGCAGCCGGTTGAAGGTGACAGCACAGAATGCCCCGATCATGAACAACGCACCGTGCGCGAAGTTCACAACACCGAGCGTGCCGAATATGAGCGTCAAACCAAGTGCGATCAGCGCGTAGGCCGAGCCCTTATCCAGGCCATTAAGCACCTGGAGAATTATTGCATCCATCTCGGGTCTTCCATTGGGTCCAAGCTATCGAACTGCCGCGACTTCAGGCTGCGAATGCCGAGAAAAGGGCGGCGCGAAGCCGCACCGCCCCCGTAAACACATCGCCGATTAGGCGCCTGGGTTGCACTTGCCAACAGCAACCGGGTTGCCTTGGCCATCGCGCATTTGCGGGTGATCCCACGCGTAGGTCACTTTTTCGACCGGCGTGACTTCGACGATTTCGAGAAGGTCGAATTCCGACGACGGCTTCTCTTTACCCTTCACGACCAGAACGTCTTTGAAGCACTGGTGGTCTTCCGCGCGGTACGTGGTCGGGCCATTGCCGAGGCCGTCGAACTTGAAGCCTTCAAGTGCTTCAACGACACCGCATGGGTTGAACGTGCCAGCTCGCTCAACAGCGTCAGCGTAAAGCAGCGCCTGGACGTAGCAGGTGTGTGCAGCCTGCGACGGCGGGAAGCCATACTTCTGGCCAAACGATTTCACGAACGCTTTGGAGCCCTCGTCTTTCAGCGACCAGTGCCAGTTCGTCGAACCAAAGATGCCTTTCACGTTGGCACCGGCACCCTTCGCCATCAGGCGCGAGTACAGCGGCACGACGATCTGGAAATCTTTGCCGTTGACTTGCTTGTCACGCAGGCCGAACTGCACAGCGTTGGTCAGCGAGTTGACCATGTTGTTGCCGTAGTGGTTCAGGACCAGCACGTCAGCACCCGACTGGAGAACCGGCGCGATGTACGATGAGAAGTCCGTTTGCGTCAGCGGCGTGCGGACTGCAGCAACCGTGTCCCAGCCAAGCTCTTCCGTCGATGCCTTGACGGCTTGCTCGGTGGTGTAGCCCCAGTTGTAGTCTGCGGTCAGGTGGTAGGCCTTGCGGTCCTTGCCGTACTCTTTCGCAAGCACTGGCGCGAGCGCGGCACCCGACATGTACGAGTTAAAGAAGTGACGGAAGCCGTTGGCTTTCTTGTCTTTACCCGTCGTGTCGTTGGAGTGCGTGAGGCCAGCCATGAAGATGACGCCGGCTTCCTGGCACAGCGCCTGGACAGCAACGGCCACGCCCGACGACGAACCGCCGGTGATCATGACCGCACCGTCTTTTTCGATCATGGAGCGTGCCGACGCGCGCGCAGCGTCGGATTTCGTCTGCGTGTCACCGGTAACGTAGGCGACTTTCTTGCCCAGGATGCCGTTACCTTTCAGCGCCTTGGACGAAAACGTGCTGAGCATGCCGCCGTCGCCACCGCCGTTGAGGTGCTCAACAGCGAGCTGGTAAGCGCGCAGCTCGTCGGCGCCCTCGTCAGCATAAGGACCGCTCTGCGGCACGTTGAAGCCGAGGATGACCTCGCTCTTGCTTGCCGGATCGTTCGTGAACGCGTTGGCGGAGCTCGCGAACATCATCGGGGCAGCGCCCGTGAATGCGAATGTCGCAGCGCCAGCGCCCGTCTTCAGAACGGTACGACGCGACGCAGTCGTGTCTTTCAGTTTGCTCAAGGTACCCTCCGGTATCCAAACGGCTTGTCAGCGTTTCGTCCCGACCGGCCTGCTGCCTCTTGCGGGCGCATGTTCCGATCAAACCCATCATTTTGTTGTGCATGCTCACGATCCCTTTGCGGGACGTTGCGACCGTAGTGAGCGGCCGCAAAATTCGTCAATTGAACCAACGTTTCATAGGTGTCAGGATTGATTGACACTTCTTGCAACACGCTGAATTGTCGCGACGAAAGTTGCGCGGCGCGCCGCCGCATGATCCAACTGCGCGCCGGCGCACCCGCAGCACACACACCGCTGGCACCGTGTGCCGCTGGACGCAAAATCATCACAAATTGACAGGGGGATCGCCATGAGCCGTTGGACCGAACGCCGCCATCGCTTCAGAGAAATCTTGAATTCTCAAATCTGCGTCTTTCCAGCGTCGACTTTCGATCCCATTTCCGCCCGGATCGCAAAACAGGTCGGCTTTGAAGTTGGGATGCTTGCGGGGTCAACAGCGTCTCAAACGGTTTTGGCCGCACCCGATTACATTTTGCTCACATTGAGCGAGTTTGCCGAACAGGCCCATCGCATTTCGCGTGCGTGTGATTTGCCGCTCATGACCGACGCCGACCATGGCTATGGCAATGCGCTCAACGTGGCGCGCACGGTTGAAGAACTCGAAACAGCCGGTGTGGCTGGCATGTCGATCGAAGACACCGCGCTGCCGGAAGTGTTTGCAAGCGGCGGCAAACCGATGCTGCTCAGCAGGGCCGAAGGTGTCGGCAAGATCAAGGCCGCCGCCGCCGCGAAGTCCGACCCCAATCTCATCATCGCAGGCCGCACCAGTGCGCCCGCCATCAACGGTCTTGATGATGGTCTGGACCGGGCGAAAGCCTACGAAGATGCCGGCAGCGACATGATCTTTCTGATCGGCATTAAGACCTGGAGTGATCTCGACCGCGTGGCATCTCAAATCAAACTGCCCGTGATGCTGGGGGGTATACCAGAGGACATGATGAATGCCGGTGAACTTGCCGCGCGCGGCGTTCGCGTCTGCCTGCAAGGCCACCACACCATCCCCGCGGCCATCGCCGCCATAAGCCAAACACTGACAGCCCTGCGGGCCGGCACGCCGCCATCGCAGTTGACAGGCCTTGCGACCGCCGAGGCCGTCAAACGCACCATGGAGACCGCGCGTCACGACGCCATGCGCGCTGACTATCTCAATGACAGCGGCCTAAATGACAGCGGTGCATCATGACGACGCCGTTCGCACACATCGCAATTGTTGGCGCCGGTGCCCTGGGCGGCCATGTCGCCGCCTACCTCGCCGCAAGCGGACACCGCGTCACCGTGATTGACGGCTGGCCGGACAACGTCGCAGCCATCCGCCAGGACGGCCTCAAACTTGAAGGCATAACCGAAACCGAGTGTTTCACTGCCCGCCCCGCCGGCGCGCTGCACATTTGCGACGTGCAATCGCTCGCAAGCCAACCGCCCATCGACCTCGTGTTCATCGCCGTGAAGTCGTATGACACCCGATGGGCGACGTCCTTGATTGTCGATTATCTCGCGCCGGGCGCCCCGGTTGTTTCCCTTCAAAACAGCATCAACGAAGAAGCGATTGCCGATATTGTTGGCTGGGGCGCAACGGTCGGCTGCGTCGCCTCAAGGATCACGGTCGAATTGATCGCGCCCGGCCATATTGTTCGCCGCATCGCAAAAGGCGGCCTGGCGCATACCGTTTTCCGGATTGGTGAGCCGCACGGCCGCATCACACCGCGCACACGACAAATCGCAGACCTGCTGGCGCCCTGCGACAGCGCAGAACCGACCAGCAATTTGTGGGGCGAACGCTGGACCAAGCTTGCGGTCAACTGCATGCGCAATCCCATCGCGGCCGCGACCGGCCAGGGTGGCAACGCCAACGACCGCAATCAAGCAATCCGCAGGCTGTCCGTTCGCATTTGCGGCGAAGCGCTGCTCGTGGCCCGCGCACACGGCATCCCACTTGAAAAAGCCTATGGCATTGCAGCCGACGACGCGATCTGCGCCTACCAAGGTGATGGCGAAGCGATGAGCCGGTGTGAAGACATCATCATTGCCGGGATCGCCAACCGCTCCGATAGCGCGCGGCCATCAATGGGGCAGGATCTGGCGAAAGGGCGCCGCACCGAAATCGATGCGCTCAATGGTTATGTTGCGCGCAAAGCCGCCGACATTGGCGTGTCTGCGCCGCTCAACGCGGCAATAGCCGATATCGTGCGCGCGGTATCACGCGGCGATATGGAAGCGTCGCCTGCGCGGTTGCAAGCTCTTCTCTGAGCGGCGGCGACCGCGGCTACATCGGGTCAATCCGCATCGCCGCATATTTCCACGCGTTCGATTTTTTTACCTGCTGTGGTCGGCGTTGTCTCACACGGCGGCGAACCTTTCGCCGGGCCCTTTGCCGGCGTGCCAGTGCAGCAAGCCGCCGCGCTTGACGTGCCTTGGCACGCTGCCAACGCCGCAGACGGGCTTGCCGCTCCGCCCGCGCTCGCGCCTGGGCCAAGGCTGCCGCACTGGCGGCGCGTTGAGACCGGTCGGTATCCTGATGCCGTTGCGTTTCACCCACCGCGGACCGAACGGGCCTGCGCTGCGCGTCACGGGCAACCGGCCGGCGCACTGGAAGCGGCACCGCTTGTATGAGACTTGCAGTCTTTAAACCCGGATCATCTCCGCCTTCGGTGTCACCATCACTCCGAGAATGGACAGGCGTCGGTTTCTTCTGCGGAGAAACGGTTGCCAGTTCTCGGGATTGTGATGCCGGATCACGCTTCGCAGGCCGAACGCGAAGACGTTTTGGCGGCGGTGGCGTACTTTTGTTTTGGGTATCGGAAAACGACAAAAGCGCTGGTGCGGCAGAGGCAAGTTTCAGTCGACCCTCGCCATTCTTGTTTCGTCTTGAATAGGCGCGCAAAGCCATATCGGTGCTACGGTACACACCCATCAATCCACCGCGAAACGGGTAGGACCGACGATGGGCATAACGCACGGCTTCAAGGCTCGGCGTATCAACCACCATCATATAAAGATCAACGGCCCCACGCCGGCGAAATCCAAGCGCCTCAGCAAGCGCCGGCGAAACGTCGATCAGGCGCTTTCGCCAGAATGGCCCCGTATTATTGACGATCACATGGGCAGTCTGGCCGTTGATCGGAGACCAGATCAATAGCTTTGTGCCGTTCGGCAGGTTCGGGCTTGAAACGCGATCAAGGCTATTGGGCTCGAACGGTTCGCCCGAAGACGTGAGTTCACCGCGCCCAGACTGACCGCGGCGCGGATCTTGGCTGTACGCCGCCCGTGCCACATGCCATTGAAACATCACCCCACGCAATTGCGCCAACGTTGGCACGCGCCAGCAGACGGACTGATAACAGCTTAAACCACCCGGTCGCTTGCCCGCGGCATTCAAAGGGAAAAACGCAAGACCGCCGGCAAGCAATATCAGTGCAACACTGACTGCAAAACGTGCCAACCGAAAAGTCACTGCTGCCTCCAGGTAAAGATCGGGAAGCAGTGTGCTTGTAACAAAATAGCAAACCGTTAAGCATCGAACCGCATATGGCGCAAACACAACGTGTTTGAACCGCGTTTGCCACAGTTTCAAAAAAACCGATCAGCGATCGCCCAAAATTACATCGGCCGCATCTGCGACGGATTGAACGGTAACGTCGGGCTCAGCGGTTTCCGCACCATCGCCGACTCGTCCAAAAACATGGCCGGGCCGGTCAACCCAAATACAACGGATACGCCGTCTGCGGCAATTGACAATATCCGCCCGTCGGCTTTGGGCAACATGGACAATTCTATCTGCGGCAATACCGCGTGCGGCCAATTCATCGAGCGCGGCATCGAAATGATCCCGCTCGCCCGCAATCCCAGGCTTGTAGCTTCCCACTTTGTCCGCGGTCACCGCCCAATCAAAATCGAACCGGTGGCGGGCACAAACGGCGGCAAACGAAGCATCGTCAACGTTGCTCAGCGCACCAACGCTCAAACCCGCTCGCCGGAGCTTGCTTAAGGCTGCCGCGCTGTCGGCGAATGCCCGATGGCGCGCCGCGCTCCCCGCGAACGCCTCCCGGTCTGCTGCAGTGGCCGACAGGTCAAGCATCCGCACGATGTCATCAAACGTGCGGCGCAGGACATCCGGGTAGCTCAGGATCGGTCGCACGGCTTGGATGGGACGCCGCGCTGCATCATAAGCGGCCAGCAGCTCAGCATCGGTAATCGCAGGCCCGTTCCGACGGGGAAGCGCTGCAAAGAAGGCCGCGATCTCAGGCTCCCAATCCAGCAGCGTGCCATACACATCGAATGTCACGGCACGCACGCCACCCAGGCCCGCCATCATCGCCCGCCGTATCCTGGATCGTCCAGATTGAGCAGCGGAAACGCGCTGAACACATTAGGGATCTGCACCGGCGGCGCGTTGAAGTGAAGGTAACTGCGATCCAGATCGTCAAAGGTCGTCACACCGCACAAGCCAAGATCGCGCATAACCTCATCTTCAAGGATTTCCAAAAGTCGGACGATGCCATCGTCGCCGCGCGCGGCCAGCCCGTAGCAATACAGCCGTCCAATCCCGACAGCTTCGCAACCCAGCGCGATCATTTTGACGATATCGCTGCCGCGCGAAACGCTTCCGTCCATGACCACGCCAACTTGGCCATCAACCGCCTCAAGCACATCTTGCACGACGTCGGCCGAGCCGCGGCCGTGATCAAGCTGCCGTCCACCGTGGTTGGAACAGTAGATGACGTCGACGCCGTGCTCCACCGCGATGCGGGCATCTTCCGCCGTCCCAATTCCTTTCAGCATGAACGGGACATCGTACTTCGCTTTGAAGCGCTCAACGTCCTTCCAGCTAAACGCAGCCTGGTAATGCGCCTGTTCCGCCGAGTTGTTGCTGGCGCCCCAGCTCTTTTGGAAACGCTTGGCCATGTCGCGTTCCCGTCGGCTGTACCGCTGCGTGTCAACAGTGATGCAGAACGCATCGTACCCGAGGCGGATGGCCTCTTGCGCGGCTTCATCAACGAAGCCCTCATCGCCGCGGACATAGAGCTGAAAATAGAGCGGCGCGTCGGTGGCTTTGCGAACTTCTTCCAGGTTCTGGGTCGTCACCGACGACAACATCATTGGAACACCGTAGCGGCCCGCAGCGCGCGCAACCGCAAGCCCGCCTTCGGGGTCGAACTGCTCCAGCGAACCCACCGGCGCAAGGATGACGGGTAGCCGAACCTTTCGGCCAAGCACCGTGGTTTCTGTTGAGATATCGGAAACGTCGCGCAGCACGCGCGGGCGCAATGCGATCTGGTCAAGCGCGAGGCGGTTGCGCGCCAGCGTCGTCTCCGTTTCGGTGCCGCCAATCAAATAGTCCCAGGCATTGGCCGACAAGCGCATCTTAGCGGCCTTGATGAACTCATGCAGCGTAACGAATTCTTCCGACAGATCCCGGTTGCGCATCCAGGCGTTCTCCCCAAGCCGTGTCTTTGGCTGACATCAATTGCGGATCACGGCGCGAACGACAAGCGCCGCTGACCAAATCCGCAACCCAGACCTGCACGTGCGCGTTTGCAATTTGACTGGCAATAAGCGCGCCACGATGCACATGCCGTATTGGCCCTTGCGCGCAAAATGCGGCGCTTGCGCTTCACTGTGATACGCCATCGCGCCGCTGGCATTTTGATAAGTGAGAAATTGACATGGCCGCAACGGACACGCCACAGAAGCTGCCCGGCCTGCAACGGGTCGAAACCGTTGAGGATCTTCACAATCTGGTCTTCGTGGACGACATGGCGGAGGTCGAAATACCGATTGAAGCGTTTGACCAACTGCCGCTGACGAACGAGCACCGTGTCCCAAGCGAGCGACTGGCCCGAGTTGTCAGCTCGATCCGCTGGCGCGGGTTCGATAACTTTGACCGCATCACAGCGCGGCTCGGGCGCCGCGGCCGCCTCTCGATCGTCAACGGCGGTCACCGGCTCACCGCGGCCCGCAAGGTCGCACGAGAGTGGTGGCCCAATCTTTTCCGCCGCAAGGTCACAACCATCCAGATGATCGTGTTCCGGACCCACAACTCTGGAACCCTGATCGGGGTGCCCGATGATGCGCCCGAGCCGCCGGTGAAGGGATCAACACAGTTTGGCCGCGCCGCCTGATGGTGGTCACTGCGTTTGCCAAGCTGACGCTGCATGGGGCGGGCGCGACTGCGACGCGGTTTGTTCCGCCCCAACCACGATTGATGCCATGACGACCCAGAAGCACGCACAGTACGGCCCTATCCCGGCGGACCTGGTCGCACCGTTTAACCCGACCGTTCACTGCAGCCCGCAAATGCCAGGGGCGACGTGGCTCGCCGACATGGCCGATGCCACGCTTGACGCGATCACCATGCATGCGCCCGACGGAACGCTTGAGCGGCGCCATGAAATCGCACACGCCCTGCGCACCCTCAAACCAGGCGGCCAACTCATCGTTCTGGCCGCGAACACCAAAGGCGGCCAACGGCTCGCCAAAGAGGTCGCGGGTTTTGGTTGCCGCTTCGAGCGCGCGTCCAAGCGCCATCACCAGATCATAACCGCTGAGCGGCCCAGTGCGCCCTTGGGCTTGTCGGAGGCGATCGCCGCCGGCGCTCCGCGATCAATCGAGATTGCGGGCCAGGACTGGTGGACGCAGCCGGGCGTGTTCAGTTGGGACAAACGCGATCACGGCACCGCGCTGCTGCTTGAGCACTTGCCCGAACTCGCAGGTCGCGGCGCCGACCTCGGGTGCGGCCTTGGGTTTTTGGCTGCCGCGATTGCCAAGGGTCACGCGGTGCGCGATCTCGCATTGATCGACATCGACATCCGCGCGCTGCGGCTTGCAGAACGCAACATGGCCGAACGCAACATGGCAAAACGCGCTATGACGGCCGACGCCAAGCCAACAGACCCAAAGCTCACGTTTCACTGGCGTGACGTGGCAGCCGCGACCGATTTGCCGGCCGATCTCGATTTCGTGGTCACCAATCCGCCTTGGCACGTTCAAGGTCAGCAGCGTCAAAGCCTTGGCCAGTCCTTCATTCGCAAGGCCGCGCGCATGCTCAAGGAGACCGGCGAACTCTGGATGGTTGCAAACCGCCATTTGGCCTATGAGACCATTGTGCAGGCCGCGTTCGCAGACGCGCGCCTGGTGGCCGAAACCGGTGGCTACAAGATCGTACGCGCTCGCGGCGCCAAGGCCGGCGCCAAGGCCGGCCCCTGACAATGCGTGCCAACCCGCCTGTCGCGGTTTGAATTCACGCGCCCACACAGACGGGGTCGCAAGCAAAGTCCGGATGCAAAGCGACACGCAATTCCATTCGCGTGCTCGTTTCATTCAAACTGAGACCGTGACCGCGAATGCGCAGCATTTCCAGGCGACTGCCGCAATCACCATGCAGGCCCGAGGCAAACGAGATGAAGCAGAAAACACCGACCGTGCGCCTGGATCGCCTGTTGGCCAACCTGGGCTACGGATCACGCAAGGAGATTGCGTGGATCGTCCGGTCCGGCGCCATCACATGCGATGGCGAAACACTGACCTCGGCCTCTTTAACGCTCGCCCTCACGCCCGACCTGCCAAAGCGCCTTCTGATCGACGGACAACAGCTCGACCCATTGCCGGGCTTCATGGTGATGATGAACAAGCCGGCCGGTTACACCTGTTCACACCGCGACATCGGTGCGCTTGTCTATGACCTGCTGCCAGCGCGCTGGCGCATCCGCAAACCGTCCCTGTCAACAATTGGACGCCTCGACAAAGAAACAACCGGTTTGTTGCTCTTCACCGACGATGGCGATCTGCTTCACCGCGCCATTTCACCCAAGCACCACGTGGCGAAAACATACACCACCACCCTCGACCGACCATTACGCGGCGACGAGGCGGAGATACTGGCATCGGGCACATTGCTGCTCACCGGCGAAACCAAACCCCTGAAACCTGTGCGCATGGATGTCATCAGCCCCAGCGATAACGAAGACTTAGCGCCTGTCGTGCGAGTGACTGTGACCGAGGGGCGCTATCATCAAGTCCGCCGAATGTTTGCCGCGTTGGGCAATCATGTCACCGCCTTGCACCGCACCCACTTTGGCGGCCTGGCATTGCCTGAAGACCTAACACCGGGCAGCTGGCGCATTCTCGAAGACGCCGACGTGGCCGCGATATTTTCACAACAATCGGAGGAACCGATATCCGACAACGCCTGAAAACTGTCACCGCAGCCAAACTCCTTGGCGTTTCACGCATCACAAAGGCGTTTGCGTGCGGCAACATATTGCTCCGAAAGCTTTGCGATATAATCTTGCGCCGAAACAACATCATCGATCGCGCCAATACCTTGGCCTGAGCCCCAGATATCCTTCCAAGCTTTCGGTTTCGACGCGCCTGAAGAAAAATCCATTTTTGTAGCATCCGACTGCGGCAGCTGATCGGGATCAAGGCCTTGATTTGCAATCGAGGCCTTTAGATAATTGCCGTGCACGCCGGTAAAGAAATTTGTGTAGACAATATCATCGGCATGACCATCAACAACCGCCTGTTTATAACGCGCATCAGCATTAGCCTCCTGCGTGGCAATAAACGCTGACCCGATATAGGCAAGATCAGCCCCCATGGCCTGTGCGGCAAGCACCGCTTCGCCCGTAGCGATCGACCCCGAAAGCAGCAACGGCCCGTCAAACCAGGCTCTGATCTCTTGGATCAAGGCGAATGGCGACAACGTGCCAGCATGCCCACCGGCGCCGGCTGCCACCGCAATCAATCCGTCCGCCCCTTTTTCAATCGCTTTTTTCGCAAACCGATTGTTGATCACGTCATGCAGCGTAATCGCGCCGCACGCATGGGCGGCATCGTTGACTTCGACCCGGGCCCCCAGTGATGTAATCCATATCGGCACTTTCCATTTCATGCAGATTTCAATATCGCGCTCAAGCCGCACGTTTGACCTGTGCACAATCTGATTGACCGCGAATGGCGCGGCCGGAGACTCCGGATTGGCCTGGTTATAGCGATCCAGCTCTTCAGTAATGCGCTGCAGCCATAATTCGAGCTGAACCGGCTCGCCTTCGCCTTCACGCGCATTCAAGGCTGGGAATGCGCCAACGATACCCGCCTTGCATTGCGCCAAAACCAGATCAGGGTTCGAGACAATAAAGAGCGGCGCACCGACGACAGGAAGCGACAGGTTTTTTAAGATTTGTGGCAAGGCCATCGGTGTTTCCTTCACTATTTTCTCATATATGGCGCAACCTGCCGCGCACAACTACAACACGCTTTTGAATTGCGAGACGAACGTTTCGATATCCGCGTCATCGTTATAAACGTGCGGCGCCACCCGGACACGTCCAAGGCGCGCTGTCACGTGCACATTCTTTTCCGCAAGCGCATCGCACATTTGGCTCGCCCGCTCAGGCGCAACCGCGAAACTCAACAAATGCGGTGCACGAAAGCGTCGGTCCGGCACCGCGAGTTCTGGAAACTGTGCCGCCATGGCATCCGTCACGGCGCGCAGCCGTTCCGAGATCGCTGCAGCCCCCCATTCCGCGACAAGTTCCATGCCGACCGATGCCATTTCCATGGTCACGAAATAATCGCGCTCTCCCATGTCAAATCGTTCGGCGCCATCGATGTAGTCGAGGTCCGTAAAATAAACGAGGTCTTCAGAACGGACGTGTTTGCGCGCGGCCGTCGTCTGCTCAATGGGTGCGCCGCCTTGATGGCGTTTTGCGACATAAAGAAACGCGCGGCCATACGGCCCGAGCAGCCACTTGTAGGTTGGGAACATCACAAAATCAGGGTCGAACGCGTTGACGTCCATCGGGATCACGCCTGCGGCCTGCGTTGCATCAAGCGCCAGCGCAGCCCCTCGTGCCTTGAGCGCACGGCTCACCGGCGCCAGATCGACCATGCAGCCATCGGCCCAGTGCACGTTGGAAATCGACGCGACCGCGACCGGTGGTGCACCCGGGCGGTCAATCGCCTCAAGCAGCGCCGATGTCCAATCGTGATCGGCAGGTTGTTTGACGGTTTCCACCTCAAAACCGCCAGCCTCGGCCCATTCATGCCAAGCCAACACCGGCGACGAATGATCATCCTGCAAAACCAGAACGCGCTGACCCGGTTCGACCGCCAACAGCTTTGCCGCCGTCGCAAAGCCATAGGCAACGGAGGCAACGAGCGCCACATCATCCGGATCGGCATTGATCAGCCGCGCCGCTGCAGTCCGGGCGCGCAGGAACTGTCCATCGCGATAGGCCTTGGACACCTGCCAAGGCCGGCCCTTGCTCATCACACCGCGATGTCCCGCCGCTTGCACAGCCAGCGGCAGCGGCGAGTAGGAGGCCGCAGACAGATAACAGACCTCGCGCGGTATATCGAACAGCGCGCGTTGATGGGTAAGCATGCAGGGCCTCGCCTGGCTGAACGCAACAAACGACCGGTCACGATGGCCCGGCCACCGCACCCAATTACAGTATCGTTCAATCGTGGGCCGCCCAAGCCCCGCGGGTCCGCCTGCCAGAGCAAAGCGATCAACGTTGTCCCAGGGCCGCGCCAAGCGCACGCAGGCTTGCAAGATTATGACAGGGTCGGGTTTCGTGCACGTATTGCGACAGGGCGGCCGCACCTGAGGCGACAGGCTCATAGCCATCATAGCGCATCAGCGGATTGAGCCAGATCAGCCGCCGCGCGTTTGCGCGCAACCGCCGGGCCGCCGTCGCGATGCCCGCGCCGCCATCGCGATCAAGGCCATCGGTGATCAACAAAACGGTGGCATTCTGGCCCAACACTCGCCGGGCCCAGACGCGGTTGAAATCATCGATCGCAGCGCCGATCCGCGTGCCGCCGGACCAGTCCGTCACCTGCCGTCCAACGTCGCTGATCGCGGCATCGGGATCCCGGTGCGCCAAGAGCCGCGTGATATTGGTCAGCCGCGTTGCAAACAAAAACGCATAAACGCGGTCGCGATCATTGGTCAGCGCATGGACGAAGTGCAAAAGAATACGGGCATACGTGTCCATACTTCCTGAAATGTCCGCCAGGATCACAAGCGGGGGCCGCCGCACGGCAGCCGCTTTCCAGCGTGGCACGAGATAATCGGCGCCGCGCCGGCCGGTCTCTCGCAACATGGCTTTGACATCAAGCCGGCCCGGCCGCGGCGCGCGCCGTTGGCGCCGTGTCCGCAAACGGTCAAACGGCAACACGAGGTTGGCTATGGCGGCGCGCGCAGCAAGAAGCTCGGCCGCGCTCATCTGCTCAAAGTCTTTCGTTTGAAACGTCTCCGATTGTGAGAACGTACCATGCGCATCGATCTCAACCATGTCTTCCGGGTCTGCCTGCGGCGTCTCTCGCCCGGCAAACAAGCTTTCCGATAGACGACGAGAAAGCGGCTGGTCGAAAGCCTCCTGATTGGAACGAAACTGCGGCACGACAAGCGAAAGCATCTGGCTCAGATAATCCGGGTCCTTCCAGAACATGACAAACGCTTGATTGAAGATCTCGCGGTCCGCACGCCGGGTCACGAAGGCTGCATGCAACGTCCAGTAAAGCTTGCGCGGATCATCCAGGCCGGCCGCCATCACCGCCTGCACAGCAAGCGCGGTGCGGTCTGGCGCCACCGCAAGACCGCTGGCCCGCAACAGCCGCGCAAAATGCACGATGTTATCGGCCATCCGCCCGCCATCAGCCCGCGCCAGTGCGATATTGGCCGCCGGACGTTTGGTCTCGGTGCGAACGGGTCCGGTCTCAGTCATTGCAACGTGGCCTTGGGCTGGGCTGGATGGCGGGGGCGCGTGTCCGAGCCCCGCAAGACTGCGCAAATGGATGGCGCGTCAGACTACGCGCCCGCTTCGGCAGCAGCCTGTTGGGCATCGGTTTTTAGGTTCTGCAAGACACGCGCGGCTTGCGATCCCTGGAGTTGAGCGATGTCATCTTGGTACTTGAGCAACGTGCCCAGCGTCGACTGCACGGCTTCGGGATCCAGCGACACCGCGTTCAACGCCGTCAACGCTTGGGCCCAATTGATCGTCTCGGCAATGCCTGGATTTTTATACAGATCCATCTCACGGATCTGCTGCACGAAATCGACGATCTGATCGGCCAGAACCGCCGGTGCGTCGGGCACCTTGAGCCGCAAGATCTCACGCTCGCGTTCTGCGTTGGGATAGTCGACCCACAGATAAAAACAGCGCCGCCGGATCGCGTCGTGAACCTCACGCGTGCGATTGGATGTCAGAATGGTCACTGGCGGGACATCAGCGCAGAGCGTGCCCAGCTCGGGAATGGTGATCTGATAATCTGCCAAGAATTCCAAAAGAAACGCTTCGAACGGTTCATCCGCCCGGTCCAGCTCGTCAATCAACAGCACCGGCGGCGTCCCAGCCCGGCACAGCTCGATCGCGCGCAGCAATGGCCGCTCAAGCAGATAGTCCGGCGCATAAAGATCAGCCTCAAGCGCGGCTGCGCTGCCCGCCTGCCCGGAAGCTTCCGCGGCCCGAATGTGGATAAGCTGGCGCGCGACGTTCCAATCGTAAGCCGCTGAGGCCAGATCAAGCCCCTCGTAACACTGCAAACGCACGAGCGGTCGCCCCAAGACATCGGCCAAAACGCGCGCAATCTCCGTCTTCCCGACCCCAGCCTCGCCCTCCAGGAACAATGGCCGGCCGAGTTTCAGCGCAAGAAACACGCTTGTGGCAATCGCGTCATCGGCCAGATAGCCGCCGCGTGCCAAGGCTTGCCGGGTGGCGCTGACGTCGGCTGGAAGAGGCGTAACCGTCATGGGAACTCCGGGTCGCTACAGGCTGTCCAGCCTATCGGCGACCTGCGCCGAACGCAAAGGCCAGGCGTAGCTTTGCCTGGCTCATGCCGACGCGTCAAAAGTCGCGACCTGCACCGGCCCCTCCGATCCTGAATCGTATTTGCAGGCAATCTCGACCGCACGCCGAACGAGGTCCTCCGCAGGCAAACTGTCATACAGCGCTTCCATGGCGCCGATCGCCAGATGATCGCCGCTGCCGGTGGCGCGAAACCGGCGAAACTCAGCAACGTTGCGCGTAGCGGCAATCAGATAAATCTTGCCCGGCCCCACAAGCAGGCCGGCGTGATAGGGGCTGCGCTCAAAGTCATCATCGGCCTCTGGATCTTGTGCGAAAAACCGCTCCTTCAATTGACCGTGGGCGCGGTTCATCCATCCAAACACCGCCTGTGGCGTCTCGGTTGGGATGGGGCCCAGTTCCTCAACCAGGACTTCATAGGCGTAATGCGACGCGGCGGTTCCAGTCAGCCCCAGCGCGAACCGATCGCCCACGATCAATTTGGACGTGTTGACCTGCTCCGCGCTCGACGCGCGATAATCACCGATATTGAGGCAACTGTCGGTCGCAATCGCCGTCACGCCATCCTTCTGCGCCGCAGCCAACGTCGTCATACCGGTCTCACTTTCGCAGCGAAGATTCCACCATCATGGGCGATCACCGCCCGCCATCGCCGACCACGACAAACGGCGCCCAGTAGGCTGGCGGCTTACCCTGCTCGATCAAAACCAACATCGCCCGCCGCAGCGCCTCGGCCCGGCCAACGCCGCGGCCAGACGCGCCGCCGCGCTGCAGCTCTGCAAACGTCGTCGTCGTCAGCTTGACCGCCGCATCGGAAAACACCGACCAGTGCGAGACAAGCAATGCGCGCGCGCCAGCAAAGAAGAATGCCCGCGCAAGCCCCGACAGCGCTTCGGCACCCACGGTATCGCCCGATGCCGTATTGCATGCCGAAAGAACGACCCAATCCGCATCAAGCGCAAGCGTCACAATCTCCGATGCCGTCAACAGCCCGTCGTCGGCCGCGCTCGCCTTGGGCGGCGGCGTCAGCACGAGTGCGGGCTCGGCAAGTCCGCTCAACTCGCCGGTCACAAGTCCATGCGTTGCGAAATGTACGATGCGGTAGTCGTCCAACGCGCGCTGCCGGACAATCGGCTCGCGTGCGCGTTCACGCAGCAAGAGATCATCCGGGCCCGCCTGCAGCACCTTTGCAATCGCGCGCAATTCTGTCGCCGTGTCAGGCAAGGGGGTCAGCGACGACACCGCCCGGACATCGGCCAGCGCACCGCGATAAAACGATTGACTGGCGCTGGCATTGCGCGCCCGCGCTGCAACTGTCTGCGCGCCCGCACCACGAGCCGGCTGCGGGGTCGGCGCAGCCCCTTTCAAATCGGGATCGCCAATACCGATGAAAGCGCGCGCCGCGCCACTGCGCGGTGCAAGACGCCGTAGGGCTTCAAGCGATTGCACTGATGGCAGCACGCTTATCGCAGTCTTGCGGATCAGCCATTGAGCGCGCGCAAGCGCGGCTTGCGGCGAGACGCCTTGCGCCGGCGGCTCCGTGACGAGGACCTGCGGCGGCAAACTCGTCATCGGGCCTGTCGGCACGAGAATGAGATGCCGTTTGGCAGTCAACACATCGCGCACACCGCCGAAGATCAGCCTGTAGAGCTTGTGCGCGCGGCCAACATCAAACGGTACGCTTTGCCCCGAGCGCTGCGCAATCAACGGATCAAGCGCAAGCCGGAGCGCGCTGACGTGCTCGGCAATCTCTTTGCGCGTTGCCTTGATCTCCGCCCACGCCTGCCGGTCCTTTGCAATCGCCCAAACATAGCTTGATTGCTCGCCCGAAAGCAGCAGCACGAGAACTTCGTCGGGTCCCAGAATTTCGGCAACGCGCGCCGGCGTCACCGGCGTCGGATTGACCAGCGCATTATAGGCTGGATAGCGCGACGCCACGCTTTTTCGCAGTGCATCGATGCGCGCTTCAAGCTTTTGGCGTTGCGCAAAAATTTCCGTTTGCTCAGCCTTATAAGCTGCATATCCAGGGATCGCCTGTTCGGCGGCTTGCAAACGCTGCGAGGCCGCCAACACGTCCCGTGGGTCGCCCTGCAGTGCACGCATTTTGGCAGAGAGCTCTGAAAGCTCCTGACTGAGTTTCTGGACCCGCTCAAGTGCACCTTCGCAGCCCGCTTTGGCTGGCCGCTGACCGAGATTACAGTTGCTTGAAATCTTCGAAATCTCTTGGCCCAATTCAATCTGCCGACGCATATACGGCCGGCCCGCACGCTCCCGCGCAGTACCGATTTTTTGCATGGCCGCTGCCGCATCGCGCCACGGTTTGCTAGCCTGGAGCTTCGCGTTCCAGGCTTTCATGCTGTTGTTATCGGCGGTCCGCAGCGCCTCAAGTTGTCGGTTCAGCGTATCGATCTCGCCGACATCGCGGGCAAGCGGCGTCCGGCCAGCGCCAAGCCGTGCCGACATTTTAGCGATCGCCGCGGCAGCCGATGTGCGCCAGGCTAACTGCGCGGCCCGAAACCCTTCGGCAAACAACTGCCGCTGGTCCTGGCCCGGCGCGCGCGACGCCGCCATCGCAGCCTGCGCAAGGCCAACAAACGCAAAACGTTTGCGCGCTGTATCAGCCTGCCGGAACTCGCGCGCAAGCATACTGACGTCGTTCTGCTCAAGCAGTGAGACGGCTTTTCGAAACCCCGCAAGCGCGGCCAACGGCTGACCTTCAGCCAGATCCACCGATGCCAGGCGCCCATAGGCGGTCGCCGAAAACGGATGATTGGGCAACGGGATGAGGTCGTTTCGGATTTTGATGACCCGGTCAAACGCTGACCGCGCCAGTCTTGTTTTGCCGCCTTTCAACGCAGCCTGTCCCAATTCCTCCAAGGCTTGAGCGACGCCAGCGGACTCCGGCCCATAGACCACTTCGCGGACCGCGACCGATTTTTGAAAGGCCACCACCGCAGCGTCGAAGTCGCCAGCCTTATCGGCAATAAATCCGACGCTGTAAGTCCAGATCGCTGCCTGGTTGCTGTTCTCACCGAATTCTTCGATGGTTTTCGCCAAGGCCTGCTGCGAAAACGTCAGCGCTTCTTTATAGGCCCCGGACTTATAAAAATCAGTGGCAAGCGCGCGCAGGTTTTTCAATTCCGCAGAAGGCTCTTTGATCTGCGCACGTGCGGCAACGTTTGCAAAGCCACAAGCGAAAACAATAGTCGCAACGGCGAACAAACGAGAAAGCCGCAAGTCAATACGGTGCATTGCAAACCTCAATCCGCACAGTGGCAAACGCGAAACTCTTATAGCGAAATCAAAACGCGCTACTGACAAGGTGTGGTCACGTCGCCAGTGCGCGCCAACGGCCGCCCGTTCACGAACACATTACTTGAACCTGACACGACAATACCGCCGCAATTTGTCTTATCGCCGACGCGAGCAGCCGGTTTGCCATTAATGAACACGTTCTTGGAGCCGCCAACGATTTTGCCGCCTGCGGTATCCCCGTCGCCCGACCGCGCTGCCGAGACACCGCCCACCCGTGTGTTGGCGGAGCCATCTTTCATCACACCCGGCGCCGCACCCGGCAACGCTTCGCCGGGTTGGGACGCCTGCGCAAAGGCGCCAACCGTCAGCCCTGCAAGCAGAGCCCCGCTCGCGCTCAGCGCCATCACCGCCTTCACAACCATCGCCAACCCCCAGTGATTACATCCGCAACCGGAAAACCGGCGCGGCCTGCCACAAAGCGGCGCAGGCGCAATCCAGCACGCGCACCCTCAGCGTTGCCCGTGGCGTAGCAACCTGATCAGGACGTGCCAATGCTCTCAACGATTGCAATTCTCGTGCTTGCCGCAAGCCTCGGGGCGATGCTGTACTTTTCCGGCGTCGTGGCACCGATGCTGTTTCGCACACTTGACGAAGCCGCGGCCGGCAAGTTCCTGCGCCGCATGTTTCCAATCTACTTTCTCGTCAATGGCATTGCGGCCCTGATTGCCGCGGCCTTGCTTGCTGATCCGATCCTGAGCAGCGCGCTTGGTGCCGTCGGCCTGGCCATGCTGTGGTGCCGTTTCTCAGCCATCCCCGTGATCAACGCAGCCCGCGATGCGGCTGTGGGCGGCGACGCTGCAGCTCACAAACGCTTCGAGACCTGGCACCGCATCACCGTCATCATCAATGCAACCGAGATGCTGGTGTTCGTTGCTGTCATTGCCGCTGTGATGGGAACCGCTACGTAACCTGCGCGGCTCACCCAACGCGCACAGCTCAGTTGGGGCGCGGACCGGCGGAGTGATGCGCGCTACCGGCCCACGCCGCGATACTGCAAACCGACGTCTTCCGCCAAGGCGCGGTCGTAGATGTTGCGCAAGTCCAAAAGGACATTGCCGCGCATGCGCTGCTTGAGTTCGCTCAGTGGCAATCCGCGGAACTCGTTCCATTCCGTCAAAACGACGACAGCATCGGCGCCATCCGCCGCAGCACGCGCGCTGTCGACCCAATCAACGCCCTCGATCATCGCGCGCGCATTGTCCATCCCCTCGGGATCGTAAGCGCGGATCTTGGCACCCCGCGCCACAAGCGCCGGCAAGATGTTGAGGCTCGGCGCTTCGCGCATATCGTCGGTGTTTGGCTTAAACGTAACGCCAAACACACCGATCGTTTTGCCCGAAACATCGCCCCCCATTTCTTCAATCACGCGCCGCGCCATGTTGTGCTTGCGGTTGGTATTGACCGTTTCGACCTGCTCAATCAGCGACAGCGGCGCACCGGCATCTTGTGCCGTCTTGATCAGGGCCGAAACGTCCTTTGGAAAACACGAGCCGCCATAACCCGGACCGGGATGCAGGAACTTGTCGCCGATCCGGCGGTCGCGGCCAATCGCGTCGGCCACTTGCTTCACATCGGCGCCAACCTTTTCGCACAGGTCGGCGACTTCATTGATGAAGCTGATCTTCATCGCAAGGAACGCGTTGGCCGCATACTTCGCCAGTTCAGCCGCCTCGCGCGACACAAACACGACCGGTGCGTTGCGCAACGACAGCGGCCGATAAAGATCGCCCATCACTTTTTCAGCGCGCGGGTCATCGATACCGATCAGCACGCGGTCGGGATGTGTAAAGTCCAAGATCGCCGAGCCTTCGCGCAGAAATTCAGGGTTCGACGCGACCGCGAACTCGCCATCTGGCCGCAACTCCCGCAAACGGTCTTCGATTTGCCGGCTGGTGCCGACCGGGACCGTCGATTTCGTTGTGACGACGGTGAAGCCGTCCAAGTGCTGCGCCACGTCACTGACGGCCTGGAACACATAGGACAGGTCGGCATGGCCGTCGCCGCGCCGCATCGGCGTTCCAACCGCAATGAAAACCACATCGGCATCTTTGACCGCCGGACCGAGGTCGCCGGTAAACATCAACCGGCCGCCCTTCATATTGCGCTGCATCAGATCATCGAGGCCCGGCTCGTAGATTGGGCATTCACCGCGATTGAGCATCGCAACTCGGTCAGCGTTGGTGTCGACGCAAGTTACCGTCCAGCCGAATTCCGAAAAGCAGGCCGCCGAAACAAGCCCAACATAGCCGGCGCCGATCATGCAGATTTTCATGGGGCAAAGCCTCACCAGAAAGGCGCGGTCCAGCCTGGCTTCAGGCCGATGAAGACGCGCGCAGCCTTTGCGCCGGCGCCCATGCGCCAGCCTGTCACGGCAAGGTGTGACGGCTGCACCCGCCCAGCGCAACGCGACATTCGATCCGTGCTGCACCCCGCCGACGCCGCGTTTGCCCTCAGCGGTCCATCGCAGCAAAGCCCCGCGCAAGATCCTCAATGAGATCTTTCGGGTCCTCAAGACCGATATGGAGGCGCAGGATGCGCCCATCCTGCCATCCCGGCACCGAGCCATAGACCATGGCAAGGCTTTCAAATCCGCCCCACGAGGCGCCGAGCCCGAACAGCGACAGGGCGTTCACGCATGCGTTGACGTGATGCTGCTCGATCTCTGGGCGAAACGCGACGGCCATGAGCCCATTGGCGCCGGTGAAGTCGCGTTGCCAGAGCGCGTGGCCGGGGTCTCCTTCGCGCGGTGGATAAAGAACCTGCGCCACGCGGTCCTGGCTTGCCAGCCACTCTGCAACAACACGGGCATGCTCTGCGTGCATCGCAAGGCGCGCTGCTGCCGTTCGCAAACCACGCAACGCCATGTAAGCGTCATCCGGGCTCACGGTCTGTCCAAGCAGATCGCTGTCATTGCGCAATTGCGCCAGACATCTGTGCGTTGCCGTCACCGACCCCATCATGACGTCGGAATGGCCAGCGATGTATTTTGTGATCGCGATCACCGAGATGTCGGCGCCAAGTAGGATCGGCCGATAAAGCCCCGGCGCGCCCCACGTATTGTCGACGACGAGATAGGTCTCACGGCCTTCGAGTAATCGCGCGATTGCTGGGACGTCTTGGATGTCGAAAATGATCGAGCCGGGATTGTCGATGTAGACCATCCGGGTCTCAGGCCGCAGCCGCTGCGCAATCGTGTCGTGCCCGCCGGCGTAGAATTCGCAGTCAATTTGGCGGGGACGCAGGTACTGCTCAGCAATCGCCCGAGCAGGCCCATAAACAGTCTCGCCGAGCAGGACATGATCGCCAGGCCGCAGCAGGGATAGGAATGGATGCGCGACCGCCGCCAGTCCGGTCGGGAAAAGTAACGTGCCAGCGCCGCCTTCAATTTCGGTGAGCGCTGCTTCAAGCTGGAACGTTGTCGGCGTACCGCGCGCACCGTAGCGGAACACGCGTTCGCCAGTATCGGCAAGCTTGCGGGTCTCAAGCAAAGTGTCGACATCGCGATAAAGAACCGTCGAGGCCCTGATGATCGGCGGGTTCACCGCGCGCCGCGGCGCCTCGGTATCGGCCCTTTGCATGTGGACAAGCCGCGTCTTCAGATCGGTTTTGTCGGCATTTGCGGGATCCGATGCCATGAAGCGTGTATCCTTTCGCTAAGAGGACGCCCACCGTCGGCGCAGTCAGTGCCCCGCCAAAGGCGCAACCGATGCCGATGCCCCGGTGCATGAACTTTGGCGGCACAACGGGAGGCGTCGCGGCAGTTTGTTGAGAACGGGACTGGAAGGCCAGACGCAAGCTGCGATACCGATATCCCAGCACGGGCGCGCTGGAACCGGCAAGCCTGCAGGCTCGCGAGAGGCCATCGATCTGGGTTAACAACTACCCGTTGCGGCGCGCAGCTGCGCTTGACAAACGTCGCAACGTTTAATCGTCACAACGTGCAAACGTCACAACGTTCAAACGCGGCGACCGCAGGAACTGGCGCGGCGGCACCACAGCAGGACCGGTGCCTCAGCGGGTTGCATGTCGCATGCGTTGAACAGCTCAAGCACCTGCCACGTACCGTTGTCTCAAGCGTAACATCAAACCCGACGAGATCCCGCAATGGCCGCTCCACTCGCCAACGTCCGCGTCCTTGACCTGTCCCGCATTCTCGCGGGCCCACTGGCCGGGCAGTACTTGGCTGACCTTGGCGCCGACGTCATCAAGGTGGAACGGCCACAGACCGGCGATGACACGCGCGGCTGGGGGCCGCCCTACTATGTCGAGCCCGATCCGGAAGACCCCGGACTATCGGCATATTACATGTGCGCCAACCGCGGCAAACGGGCGATCGCCGTCGACATCACCAAACCGGAAGGCGCCGATCTTGTGCGCAAGCTGGCGGCGCGCGCCGACGTCGTGATTGAGAATTTCAAAGTCGGCGGGCTTGCCAAATACGGTCTTGATTACGAGAGCGTGCACGCAGACAATCCAACCGTGATCTACTGCTCCATTACCGGTTTTGGGCAAACTGGCCCCTATGCCGAACGCGCCGGATACGATTTCCTGGTCCAGGCAATGGGCGGCTTCATGAGCGTAACCGGCACACCGGATGGCCAACCTGGCGCGGGCCCGATGAAAGCCGGCGTCGCAATTTCAGACCAGATGTCGGGCATGAACGCCCTGACCGGCATTCTCGCAGCCCTTTACCGGCGCACACAAACCGGGCAGGGCGCGCGCATCGACGTCGCGCTGCTCGACTGCACGGTCTCCACCCTGGCGAACCAGGCCACGAGTTTTCTGGCAACCGGCACGGCGCCTTCGCGTCTCGGCAACGCTCACCCGACCGTGGTGCCATATCAGGCGTTCACCACAAGCGACGGCCACATCGTGCTGGCGGTTGGAAACGACGGGCAATTCGCGCGCTTTTGCACCGTCGCGGGAGCAGCGCATCTCGCCGAAGACCCGCGCTTCCGCACGAACGCCGGCCGCATTGTCAACCGCGCTGTATTGATCCCCGAGCTTGCCAAACTGATGGCCAGCCGCACCAGCGCGCAATGGATCACGGATCTTGAGGCCGCCAAAGTACCGTGCGGACCGATCAACACCATCGACCAGGTCTTCGCAGACCCCCAAGTCCAGCATCGCGAGATGCAGCGCGCCCGCACGCTGGATCAACACGGCACCGTGTCCATTCTCGCCAACCCGATCCATTTGGACGGATACGACACGACGCACCCAAGCCCGCCACCGCGACTTGGGCAACACACCCGTGCGGTATTGCAATCAGAGCTGGGCATGTCGGCGGAAACGATTGCGACTTTGGCCAGGGATGGCGTTATTGAATCCAGAGACACTGACCAGCGCGACACGGACTGATCGGATCGCTGCCAACGCATCGCGGCATCCCGCCGGCCGGGTCGGACCTGCCACTTGCCCCGGGGTGCCGTCGAGCCATGAATTCATCAGACCTCAAAGAAGCCGCGCTCCATTATCACGACTCAGATCCTCCGGGGAAAATCGCGGTCCAGCCGACCAAACCGGTCGCGAACCAGAACGATTTGGCGTTGGCCTATTCGCCCGGCGTGGCGCACGCCTGCACGGCGATCGCTGAAGACCCAAGCCAAGTTTCAAGGCTGACCGCACGCGGCAACCTTGTCGGCGTTATAACCAACGGCACCGCCGTCCTCGGGCTTGGAAACATTGGTCCGCTCGCCTCAAAGCCGGTGATGGAAGGCAAGAGCGTTCTGTTCAAAAAGTTCGCTGGCATCGACTGCTTCGATATCGAAGTCGCCGAAAACGACGTCGAGCCGTTCGTCGAGGCCGTCGCAAGGCTTGAGCCGACATTCGGCGGCATCAACCGCATCGGGATGTTCGTGGGGCCGATCGTGGGCG
>CAZOGY010000008.1:0-2194 GCA_964579305.1 uncultured Hyphomicrobiaceae bacterium | reverse complement strand
CGTGGACTGCTACGACATCAACATCACCCACACGGATCCGGAGCAGGTCATCGAACTGGTCAAGGCCCTGGAGCCCACCTTCGGCGGCATCAACCTGGAAGACATCAAGGCGCCGGAGTGCTTTGAGATCGAGAGACTGTTGAAGGCGCGGATGAATATTCCCGTCTTCCACGATGATCAGCACGGCACCGCGATCGTGGTTGCTGCCGGCATCCTCAACGGGCTCAAGGTCGTCGGCAAGCAACTCGAAGACGTTACGCTGGTTTGCTCTGGCGCTGGCGCCGCCGCGCTCGCCTGTCTCAATCTCCTGGTGTCGCTTGGCCTGAAACGCGAGAATGTCACCGTTTCTGACATTGAAGGCGTGATCTATGAGGGACGCACAGTCCTCATGGATGACTACAAGCGGCCCTTTGCGCGGAACACGTCGGCCCGCCGCCTCAACGAGATCATGGACGGAGCAGATGTTTTTCTTGGCCTGTCCGCTGGCGGCATCGTCTCAGGCGAGATGATCGCCAAAATGGCGCCGCGACCTTTAATCTTTGCGCTTGCCAACCCGACGCCGGAAATCATGCCCGAAGACGTCAAGGCCGTGCGCGACGACGCGGTGATGGCCTCGGGACGCACGGACTATCCCAATCAGATCAACAACGTCTTGTGCTTTCCGTTCGTATTCCGCGGCGCCATCGACGTTGGCGCAACCGAAATCAACGACGAAATGAAAAAAGCCGCCGTCGTGGCGTTGGCCAGCATCGCGGAGGAAGAAGCCTCTGACGTTGTCCTGCAAGCCTACGGCGCGGAGAGCCTCGTGTTCGGGCCGGACTACATCTTGCCCAAACCGTTCGACCCCCGGCTGATATTGAAAATCGCGCCCGCGGTCGCGCGCGCCGCCATCGAGACCGGCGTGGCGACCCGGCCATTCCGCGACTTCGACGCCTACCGTTTGGAATTGGAAAGCTTCGTCTACCAGTCCGGCTTCGTCATGAAGCCGATTTTTGACCGCGCCAAACGCGCCTCGCGCGATGAGCCCAAGCGGATCGCCTATGCGGAAGGCGAGCACCCCTATGTGCTTCAGGCTGCTTTCCAGGTCGTGCAAGAAAGAATCGCGCGGCCAATCCTCGTCGGGCGCCGCGCCAACATCAACCGCATGATCGCGCACATGGGCCTGCGCATGCGCGAGGGCAAAGATTTCGAGATCTGCGATCAAAACGACGATGTCCGGATCCCGCAATTTGAGCAGGAATATCACCGGCTCGTGGAACGCCGCGGTGTCGGCCCAAGCCATGCCAAACGCGTCGTGCGCGCCGGCGCCACGGTCGTGGCCGGCCTGCTCTTGCGACGCGGCGATGCAGACGCGATGATCTGCGGCGCGGTCGGGCGCTACCACACGCAGCTCCGGCATGTGGCGCAAGTCATTGGCCGCCGCGGCGGCGTGCGCGGGTTCTCAACCGTCTCCGGGCTTATCCTCTCAAGCGGCCCGCTGTTCGTCGCCGACACGTACGTCTGCTACGACCCACAGCCCGAGCAGTTGGCCGAGATTACCTTGCTTGCTGCCGCCGAGGTCCGACGCTTTGGCATCACGCCGAAGGTCGCGCTGCTGTCGCATTCCAATTTCGGGAGTGAAGACACCCCTTCGGCAACCAAGATGCGCGAGACGTTGGCTGCACTCGCCGATTGGGCACCGGACTTGGAGGTCGAAGGTGAAATGCACGCTGATGCCGCGTTGAACCCATTTATCCGGGAAGAAGTCTTCCCAAACTCCCGGTTATCGGGCCGCGCCAATCTCTTGATTATGCCCACGCTTGATGCAGCAAACATCGCCTTCAACCTGCTCAAAGCGGTCTCGCGCGGGGTCAACATCGGGCCGATCCTGCTTGGCGCTGCCCAACCCGTGCATATTGTGACGCCGGCAACGACCGTGCGCGGTCTGTTGAACATGAGCGCCTTGGCGGTTGCCGATGCCGCTGAGCCCAAGGCCCGCGTGCGCACCGGTTAGGGCCTCTATCCAGGTTCGGCGGGATCGTCTGAACCAACAGACGCAGCGGCCAGCGAAATCTGGATTACAGCCGGTGACCGGACGTCACCCAGCAGTGATCTACGGCATGTCGCATCCAATCGGAGTCATGCCCCAAGGCCGCAAAGCGGCCCGTGAGCGCAACACTAAGGCGCTGCCCTTTGTGCCCCGCGCCCCTTGAGC
>CAZOGY010000007.1:48596-61008 GCA_964579305.1 uncultured Hyphomicrobiaceae bacterium | reverse complement strand
ATGTTCGTGTTCGAAACATCGACACGAAAACGGCCCGCCCCCGCGGAGGGCCAACAGCCCGTGAGCGATACAGAGCTAAAGCGAGGCGCATTTCATGCGACACGCTTTAATAGAGCATCATCGAGATCAGCCGTGCCGACCGCGCAAGACCATTGATCGCCAGGCCAATCGCCGCCAAAAGGCAAGAGTGGATCGGAACCGATGGAGCGCCGCCATGCCAGTCTTAGGCGGATCGCGCAGCCTGCCGACAGCCATCCTGGCCGTGGCGATCACCATGATCATCGTGGCACTTGTTGGCCTTGAAAGGCACCGCGCGGACGTCGCCATCACAACCAGCGTGATCGATGGGACGCCGGCCACCATCTATCGCGATCGCCAGGCTGTGGCGAACGCAACCCGCGCACCCGCCGTGGTCATCGCGCACGGTTTTGCCGGCTCAAGGCAGCTTATGGAAGCCTACGCGCTGACACTTGCGCACGCCGGCTACGTCGCCGTCACCTTCGATTTTGAAGGCCACGGCCGCAATCCCAAGCCAATGTCGGGCGATGTCACGAAAATCGAGGGCACCTCGCGGCTTTTGATGGCCGAGGTCGGCCGCGTCAGCGATGCGGTGCTGAACATGCCGGGCGTTGACGGTCGCTTAGCACTCCTGGGCCATTCGATGGCCTCCGATATCGTCGTGCGTCGCGCCAAAGCGGACGTGCGCGTTGCCGCGACAATTGCAATTTCCATGTTCTCGCGCGCTGTCACCCCAAACAGTCCGCGCAATCTCCTGATGATTACGGGCGCCTGGGAAGATTTTTTGCGCCGGGAAGCCGTCAAGGCCCTAAAACTCGCCGATCCGCAGGCAAACGAAGGCGCAACGAGCGGCGACCCAGCCGCGGGCACCGGTCGCCGTGCCGTTGCAGCCCCAATGGTGGAACATGTCGGCGTCCTTTATTCTCCGACCGGCATGCGCGAGGCCCGTGCCTGGCTGGACGTCGTTTTCGATCGACAAAGTCAGGGCCCAGTCGCTGCGACAGGTGGCTGGATCCTGCTGCTGTTGGCCGGCATCATCACCTTGGCATGGCCGCTTGCACAGTTCTTGCCGGCAAGCCAGGCCGAACCCACCGACATTCCGCTGGCGACTTTTTTCGCAGCCACGCTCGTGCCGACGATCATCACGCCGCTTGGCCTCACCTTGGTCGAAACACGCCTATTGCCAGTCCTCGTCGCAGACTACCTGGCGATCCACTTTCTTTTATTCGGGGTGTTGTCGCTGGCTGTGTTGCACTTTGGCGGTGCCGCCCTGCCGACGCTGCGCAAACACAACGGCGGCGTCCTGGCTGCGGCGCAACCGGGCCTGATCGCAGCCGCCGCGCTCGCAATCTACGGCATCGCGATTTTTGGAGGCGCGCTCGACCGCTACGTGGCGAATTTCACGCCCAACACCGATCGCTTGATCATCATTGCCGCCATGGCCGTCGGGACAATCGCCTACATGCTCGCCGACAGCGTCCTGGCTGCATCTGGCCACGCATCCTGGTGGCGCATTGCGTTTGCCCGCACGGCCTTTCTGGTCTCGCTTGCGATTGCCGTTGCCCTCGACCTTGAACGCCTGTTCTTTCTGGTGATCATCATGCCGGTAATCATCATATTTTTCATTGTGTTTGGACTGATGGGCTCGTGGGTCGGCCACCGCACGCGCTCGCCGTTGGCCCCGGGGATCGGAATGGGTCTGATCCTCGCCTGGGCTCTGGGCGTCACCTTCCCGGTGTTTTCCGCGACCTGACCAGCGCCCCTTGCACCTGCGCGCTTTGGCCCAAGGCAAACCGTTGGCACCCGTGCGCCTTGTCGATTGCCAAGCAGTTGCGGGCGTTCGTGTGCGTGGCGCTTGCCCATTATCAACCAAGGGTGACCGTGCCCTGCGAATGGCTACTTCTGTCACACCCGTCCGAACGTCTAACGTCGCCCAAACGGACCACGGTGGGAGCGATTCGATATGGCAGGGCTCGACGACGTCGCCGAACGGCAGGAATGGGTGGACGCGATCAACTCGGTGATCGCGTTTGAAGGAACGGGGCAGGCCGACGACCTGCTGGAAAGCGCCGTTGCAGCGGCACGCCGCTCGGGCGCCAGCCTGCCATTTGCATCCAACACCGCCTACATGAATACCATCGCGCCGGATAAACAGCCCGAGTATCCAGGCGACCGCGAGCTGGAAATGAAGGTGCGCGCGGCAATTCGCTGGAACGCAGCCGCGATCGTTCTGAAAGCCAATAAAGATAGCTCCGAACTCGGCGGCCATATTGCATCGTTTCAATCCGCAGCAACTCTTTATGCCACCGGCTTCACGCATTTCTGGCACGCACCGCACGACGGCCATGGCGGCGATCTGATTTTCTATCAAGGCCATTCTTCGCCAGGCATTTATGCCCGTGCTTTCGTGGAAGGCCGATTGAGCGAAGAACAGGTGTTGAATTTCCGCCAGGAAGTCGATGGCAAGGGCGTCTCAAGCTATCCCCACCCTTGGCTGATGCCGGACTTCTGGCAGTTCCCAACCGTTTCGATGGGACTTGGCCCGCTGATGGCCATCTACCAGGCCCGCTTCTTGAAGTATCTGCACGGGCGTGGACTTTCAGACACGTCGAACCGGCACGTCTGGGTCTTCTGCGGCGACGGCGAGATGGACGAGCCCGAGAGCATGGGGGCGATTGGTCTGGCCGGCCGCGAACGGCTCGATAACTTGATTTTTGTGATCAACTGCAACCTGCAACGCCTCGACGGTCCCGTACGAGGTAACGGTAAGATTATCCAGGAACTGGAAAGTGATTTCCGCGGCGCTGGCTGGAACGTCATCAAATGCATTTGGGGCTCGAACTGGGACGAGCTGATTGCCAAAGACACCACCGGTCATTTGCGCCAGTTGATGGAAGAATGCCTTGACGGCGAATACCAGGATTTCAAATCAAAAGACGGCGCCTATATCCGAGAGAAGTTTTTTGGCCGTTATCCAGAAACGGCTGCAATGGTCGCTGATTGGCCGGACGAGAAAATCTGGACGCTGACCCGTGGCGGCCACGATGCCGTCAAGGTCTATGCCGCCTACAAAGCCGCCGTCGACCACCAAGGTCAGCCCAATGTGATCCTTGCCAAGACCGTCAAGGGCTTCGGCATGGGCGAGGCTGGCGAAGGCCAGATGTTGGCCCACCAGGCCAAGAAGATGGGCGTTGAAGCCCTTCTACAATTCCGCGACCGCTTCAAAGTACCGCTCAGCGATCAGGAAGTCGCCGACCTTAAGCTGATCAAGCTTGAGGAAAGCGCGCCGGAAATGCAGTACCTGCGCGAACGGCGCGAAGCCCTGGGCGGCTCGCTCCCCGCGCGTCGCATGAAAAGCGAAGAAGCGCTTACCGCCCCGGAACTCTCCGCTTTCAAGTCGCAACTCGAAGCCACCGGACCGGACCGCGAAATCTCCACCACGATGGCTTTCGTGCGGATTTTGACGACACTGCTGCGCGATAAAACCTTGGGTCCCCGCGTCGTCCCGATCGTGCCGGATGAAAGCCGCACATTCGGCATGGAAGGCATGTTCCGCCAATTCGGCATTTTCAGCCAGGTCGGCCAGCTTTATCAGCCCCAGGACGCCGACCAGCTGATGTATTATAAGGAAAGCAAAAACGGCCAGATGCTCCAAGAAGGGATTAACGAGGCCGGTGCGATGTCAAGCTGGATCGCGGCAGCGACAAGCTACTCGACGTCGAACGTCACAATGATCCCGTTCTACATCTACTATTCGATGTTCGGCTTCCAGCGCGTGCACGACCTCGCCTGGGCCGCCGGCGACAGCCGCGCGCGCGGGTTCCTGATTGGCGGCACCGCTGGCCGGACGACGCTCAATGGCGAAGGCTTGCAGCACGAGGACGGCCACAGCCACATTCTCTCAGCCACCATCCCCAACTGTATCTCCTACGACCCCACCTTCAGTTACGAATTGGCCGTAATTATCCAAAACGGCATGAAACGGATGATCGAAAACCAGGAAGATGTTTTCTATTATCTGACGGTCATGAATGAAAACTATCCGCATCCCGGCATGCCTGAAGGGGCCGCCGACGATATCATCAAAGGCCTCTATCTGTTCAAACCAGCCGACGACCCGTCCGCGCGTTTGAAAGTCAACCTGATGGGCTCAGGCACCATCTTCCGGGAAGTCATTGCCGCAGCCGACCTCCTCAAGTCCGATTTCGGCGTTGAGGCAGATATCTGGTCGGCAACGAGCTTTACCGAATTGGCCCGCGACGCCGCCGCTGCCGAACGCTGGAATTTGCTGCATCCCGAAGAAACGCCCAAGGTCCCGTTCATCACCCAGAAAATCAAAGACCGTGGTGATGCCCCGGTTATCGCATCGACCGATTATATCAAAGCGTTCGCCGATCAGGTGCGTGCCTACATCCCCGGCACGTATAAAGTTCTCGGAACCGATGGTTTTGGCCGTTCAGATTATCGAAAGAAATTGCGCGAGCATTTCGAAGTCGACCGGCGTTATGTCACCGTTGCTGCGCTCAAGGCACTCGCGGATGACAACAAGATCCCATCGCGTACGGTCAGCGAAGCGATCCGCAAATACGAAATCGATCCTGACAAGCCAAACCCAGCGTTCGCATAACCCCGCCACCACCGCAATCGCGCAAGCACGTATCTTGCGTCATCAAGCACGAAACGAATTCGGCTGAGGAAACACCATGGCCCTGATTGATGTGAAAGTCCCCGACATCGGCGACTTCGACGACGTTCCGATCATCGAAATTCTGGTCAAAGCCGGTGACACGATTGCACCTGAAGACCCAATCCTGACCCTGGAAAGCGACAAGGCGACAATGGACGTGCCGGCGCCGCAAGCCGGCAAAGTCGCTGAAGTTGTCGTCAGTGTCGGCGACAAAGTCTCGCAGGGAACGCTGATCATCAAACTGGAGGCTGACAGCGCCGACGCTTCAGACAACGCATCGGCGAACGATCAAGCTGCCCAATCGGCAAACAACGCATCCTCGGCCCCATCCCAGGCGCACACGGACGCAACGCAAGCCAAGTCGGACAGCGCCGCCGCCCAGTCTGCCGGTTTGTCGGCAGCGACGCGCGCCATTCCAGCTCCAATCGACTTCGGCGACGCCCACGCCAGCCCTACCGTGCGCCGCCTTGCGCGTGAATTGGAAATCGACCTCACAAAAATTTCCGGTTCCGGCGAAAAAGGGCGGATCACGAAAGACGATGTAAAGGCCGCGCTTGCCGGCTCCGGTCCAAGCGGACCAGCCGGCGGTACCGGCATTCCAGAGATCCCGGCGCAGGACTTTGCAAAGTTCGGCGAAATCGAAGAAAAGCCGCTGAGCCGGTTGAAGAAACTGTCGGGTCCGCACCTTCATCGCGCGTGGCTCAATATCCCCCACGTCACACACACCGACGAAGCCGACATCACCGAACTCGACGATTACCGACGCAAGCTTGACGGGAAAGCCAAAGAGCAAGGCTATCGCGTGACGCTTTTGTCATTCCTGCTCAAGGCCTCGGTGACGTGCCTGCGCGAATTCCCAGAATTCAATGCGTCGCTCGGCCCGTCCAAAGACAGCCTGATTTTTAAGAAGTATTATAACATTGGCGTTGCCGTTGATACGCCGGACGGACTTGTCGTACCGGTGATCAAAGATGTCGACGCCAAAGGCATCATCGATCTGTCAAAAGAACTCGGCGAGATCTCTGCCAAAATGCGCGATGGAAAAATCACGCCCGCCGATATTTCAGGCGGCACATTTTCCATTTCAAGCCTTGGCGGGATCGGCGGCACGCACTTCACACCGGTTGTCAACGCGCCCGAGGTCGCCATCCTCGGTGTCGTCCGATCCACAATGAAACCGGTTTGGGACGGCAAAGAATTCAAACCGCGCCTGATGCTGCCGGTCTGCCTGTCATACGACCACCGCGTGATCGATGGCGCGCTTGCCGCCCGCTTCACGCGTCGCCTTGCCGCCATCCTCAGCGATGTGCGCGAGCTGGTCCTTTAACCCGATATCTGGAGCACGCACTATGGCAATTGAAATCAAGGTTCCAGACATCGGTGATTTCGATGATGTCCCCATTATCGAAATCCTCGTGAAACCTGGCGACACGGTTCAGCCCGAAGATCCGCTCCTGACCTTGGAAAGTGACAAGGCCACGATGGATGTCCCGGCACCACAAGCCGGCACGGTTGTCGAGGTGAAAGTCGCCGTGGGTGATAAGGTCTCCGAAGGCACCGTGATCTTGACGCTTGAGGCGGTCGACGGCGCTAACACCGCCGCAGACGGCCAAGCGCAAGATCAAGCCGGCTCTGCGCCGCCCCCGGCCGCGCCAGAACCAGCGCCAACCGCGGCCACACACACCGGCGACGCTGACATCACATGTGAGGTCCTTGTTCTTGGCGCCGGGCCCGGCGGCTATTCGGCCGCTTTCCGCGCGGCCGATCTTGGCCAAAAAACCGTTCTCGTCGAACGCTGGAATGTGCTCGGCGGCGTCTGTCTTAACGTCGGCTGCATCCCCTCAAAAGCGCTCCTCCACACCGCCGCCGTGATGGATGAAGCAAGCCATATGGCTGACATCGGCATTGCTTTCGCCAAACCCGAAATCGATTTGGCTAAACTGCGCACACACAAAGAAAAAGTCGTCGGCAAACTGACCAACGGTCTGGCCGGCATGGCCAAGGCGCGTAAAGTCGACGTCGTCACCGGCACCGGCAAATTCCTTGATCCCCACCACGTCAAGGTCGCGCTTTCAGATGGTTCCGGCGAGAAAACGGTCCGTTTTGAAAAGGCCATCATCGCAGCCGGCTCTGAAGCGGTACAACTGCCGTTCATCCCCGAAGATCCGCGCATCGTCGATTCAACCGGCGCGCTTGAATTGCGCCAGATCCCCAAACGCATGCTCGTCATTGGCGGTGGCATCATCGGGCTTGAAATGGCGACGGTCTACTCTTCGCTCGGCGCCCGACTTGACTGCGTGGAAATGCTCGATGGTCTGATGCCCGGCGCGGATCGCGACCTTGTCAAGGTCTGGGAGAAGTTCAACGCCCACCGCTTTGACAACATCATGCTGAAGACGAAAACGACCGGGGTCGAAGCCACCGACGATGGCATTCAGGTCACTTTTGAAGGTGAGAACGCACCTGACGGGCCGCAACTTTACGACATGGTTCTGGTCGCGGTCGGCCGCAGCCCCAACGGCAAACTCATCGATGCCGACAAGGCCGGCGTTGCGGTCACCGAGCGCGGTTTCATTGAAGCCGATTCCCAAATGCGCACCAACGTGTCTCACATTTTCGCCATCGGCGACATCGTTGGCCAGCCGATGCTTGCCCACAAAGCTGTCCACGAAGGCCATGTCGCCGCTGAAGCCGCCGCTGGGCAGAAAAGCGCGTTCGATGCCCGCCAGATCCCGTCGGTCGCTTACACCGATCCCGAAATTGCCTGGGCCGGGCTGACGGAGACCGAGGCGAAAGCGCAAGGCATCAAGTTTGAAAAGGCCACGTTCCCGTGGGCCGCCTCAGGCCGGGCCATCGCCAACGGCCGCGACGAAGGCTTCACCAAGCTGCTGTTCGATGCCGAGACCCATCGCTGCATCGGCGGCGGCATCGTCGGCACACACGCTGGCGACTTGATCGGCGAGGTTTGCCTGGCTGTCGAAATGGGCGCTGATCCTGTCGATATCGGCAAGACCATCCACCCGCATCCAACTTTGGCAGAGTCGGTCGGCATGGCTGCCGAGGTTGCTGAAGGCGTTTGCACTGACCTCCCGCCACAGCGCAAGCGTGCCTGACAACACCTCGGCCAATTGCGGGCAGCCGAGGTCAAGTCATTGATGCCGCAGGGCCAGTACGCCTACGCGGCCTTTGACCAACTGAGAGCGAACGCCCCGACACGGGGCGCGGCCTCTCACCCATAAGCACAACAAGAGCCGGCCGCTGGCGCAGAGGCCTCAGCGGCCGATTCACGGTCGAGGCGAATCCGTCCCGGGCAACGTTTTGCACCCAACCGCAAAAAGCGATACCATCGGTATCTGTTTTAGCCGCCGGGACAGTCCGCGATGCGCCTGACGACCTTCACCAACTACGCCCTACGCACATTGATGTTCGCCGCCATGAAAGGCGACCGGCTGAGCCGCGTCCAAGAGATCGCCGATGCATTCGGTATCTCAAAGGCGCACCTCAACAAATGCGTCCACCAACTGGGCCAATGGGGCTATCTGGAAAACGTGCGTGGACGCGGTGGTGGCTTCCGCCTGGCCAAACCGGCGCATGAGATCACGATCGCTGAGATCATCCATCGGACAGAAGACACGCTGGAACTGGTGGAATGCTTCAACCCCGAGACCAACACCTGTCCCTTGATGACGATGTGCCGATTGCGGCGCGCGTTCCAACGCGCACTCACGCGCTTTCTCGACGAACTTGAAGGGATCACGATCGCCGATGTGGTCACCAATCGCGAGGCATTAATGCCGCTATTGGGCCTCAGCCGCGAGCGAACCGATCCAGCCAGCGGCGAGCGCGGCGGCGTACCCGCATTGAGCACATCGACGACCTAAGCCCAGCCTCGCCGACTAAAAGTTTGTCAATTCCCCGCGGGATGCGCACATCAGCGCAGCCTGGCCCACTTTATGCGGCCTCTCGCACGGACACAACGCAAGCTCCATTGACGCCTCGCGCGCGGTCAGTAGGATCACGGCCACCAAAGTCGGATCAACACGACCGGTGTTCAACGAGGAGACGTTCAATGAAGACTTTGAAGTCGCTGGCAATCGCCGCGCTCATGCTCCCGCTTGCCGCCCCGATGGCGCAGGCCGACCAATTCGTCCGCATGGTTTCGGGTCCATCCGGCGGTTCCTGGTATCCGCTCGGCGCCAAGATCATGCAGGTGTTCGACGAAGAAATTGAGGGGATCACCACCTCAAACACGTCGGGCGGCGGTATTTCCAACGTTCTGTCCGTGAACGGCGGCGACGCGGAAATCGGCTGGTCCTATGCCCACACGTCGGCCAATGGCTTCAACGGCAAGGGCAAGTTCAGCAAGCCGCAAAAGAATATCCGGCACTTTGCGACACTCTACGGCTCCATGTTCCAGGTTGCCGTGCGCAAGGACAGCAAAGTCCAGTCGTTCGAAGACATGAAAACCGCCAACATTTCGCCAGGCAAAGCGAAATGGACCGGCACCGCTTTTGCTGAAGCGATCCTCAAGGCCTACGGCGTGACGTTCGCGGATATCCGCAAGAACGGCGGCACGGTGCACCACGTCGATTACACTGAGTCCGTCGCATTGATGAAAGACGGCCATATCGACGTCTACATGGCTGCCACCAACATGCCGCAAGCATCATTCCTTGAGCTTGAGCAAAGCCCTGGCATCCGCTTCCTCGGTATCACTGAAGAGAAGATGGAACAGATCATCAGTGACAACCCGGGCTTCATTCGCGGCAAGATGCCCAAAGGCGTCTACCAAAGCGTCACTGAAGACCTGAACACGCTGGGCATTACCGCCAACATGGTTGTCAGCGCCGATCTTCCTGACGATCTCGTCTACAAAATGTGCAAGTCGCTTTGGAAAAACCACGCCACATTTGCCGAAGTCAAAGGCATCTGGAAGCGTGTGAAACTGGAAAACGCGCTCAACGGCGCCGCGATCCCAGTCCATCCAGGCGCTAAAAAGTGCTACGATGAGCTTGGCGTGAAGAGCTAATCGCACAAGGCGTCGGCCCGCACAGGTCCTACATCGTCCAACGCGGGTCGTCGCCTTATCGAGCGGCGCGGCCAGATTATGCCAACGCAATGAGATTGCGACGGCCGTAATGCTGCAGCGAACCGCACTTGGTGGCTGCAGCCTTCCCCGTACGCCACTTTCGTCGCCCGGCGGGGCCCGGGCCAGGGGGGACGCGTTTGACCGGCGCGCGATAGGACCTTGTGCGTTCCGTGGGCGCCGGCGGCCTTGCTGATGATCACTCCATTCAACACCACCAACAGCGTGAGACGCGATGAGCGGCGCGACCGAGAAAATCCACTACGAAGAAACGCACGAAAACGGGTTTCTTGAGCGCCTCCTGCTCGATAAGCGCATCACCGTTGCGAATGCGGTTTACTTCACGTGCGCCGTGATCGCGATCGCACTTGCCATTTTCCACGTGTTCGTGGCCGCTTACGGCACGCCGGAGGGCCGCTCATTCCGGTCCGTCCACCTGACCGGCATGCTTGTGCTCGCCATTTTCATGTTTCCGTTGTTCCGGTCGTCACCGTGGCTGCCTGTCCGCCAGGGAACATCGAGCGATCCGCTGCGCATACTCGGTTTTCTGATCGATCTCGGCCTGGTGGCTTTTGCGATCTTCGTGCAGATCTACACGCTGTACGACATCAATGACTTCCACATGCGCCTTGGCGAAAAAGAGTTGTCCGATATTCTCATCGGCGGCTTGTTTATCCTGCTAATACTGGAGGCGACCCGCCGATCAGTTGGTTGGGCGATGGTCCTCGTGACGACCTTTTTCATGGCGCACGCCCTCTACGCGAATTATTTCGGCGGCTTCTTTTACGGTCCACCGGTTCGCTTCGAAAAATTCATCGACACGCTGTTTATGTCCAGCAACGGCATTTTCGGCATTCCGCTTTACGTGTGCGCCACTTACATCGTGCTATTCATTATCTTCGGCGCGATCCTCATCCGGTCCGGCGCCGGCCGCTTCTTTATCGACTTGGCCATATCGCTGACAGGCCATCGCGTTGGCGGCCCGGCCAAAGCGGCCGCCGTTGCAAGCGGCTTCATGGGCACCGTATCAGGCTCAGCCGTGGCAAATGTGGTCACCACCGGCGCCTTCACGATCCCGCTCATGCGCAATATCGGTTACCGCCCGAAATTCGCGGCCGCAGTTGAAGCGTGTGCATCCTCAGGCGGCCAAATCACGCCACCGATCATGGGCGCTGCCGCCTTTTTGATGGCTGAATACCTTGAGGTGAGCTACGTCAACATCATCGTCGCCGCCGTTATCCCAGCGTTCCTTTATTTCGCGACGGTGTATTTTATGGTGCACCTTGAAGCTGAGAAAAACGGCTTGGGCAGTATCGAGCGGAGCCGCCTGCCCGAGACCATGGACGTTCTCAGACGCGGGTGGCATTTGCTGATCGCGCTTGTCATTCTGGTCTCGTTCCTATTGGCGGGCTACACGCCAATGAAATCGGCGTTCTGGGGCATCATGGCACTTCTGGCCTTGAGTTTTATTCGGCCAGAAACACGCATGAGCCCGGTCGACATTCTCGCAGCTTTTGAATCGGGCGTGCGCGCATCGGTGCCAGTCACAATCGCCTGCGCGTGCGCAGGTTTGATTATTGGCTCGGTCTTCGTTTCTGGTTTGGGCTTGAAGTTCACGCAGGAAGTCATCGATCTGTCCGGCGGTAACTTGTTGATCCTGTTGGCACTGACGGGTGTATCGGCCATCGTCCTCGGCATGGGGATCACGACGACCGCCGTCTACATCACCGTTGCAGCTTTGATTGTGCCGGCCCTTGTCAAAGCCGGTATTGAGCCGATCGCAGCACATATGTTTGCGTTCTACTTCGGTGTGGTGTCGACGATCACGCCGCCGGTCGCTCTGGCCGCATTCGCAGCAGCAGCAATCGCAAAAACCGGCCCGATGGCGACCGCGGTTGAATCCACCCGTGTCGGCATTGCAAAATACCTCGTGCCATTAGCCTTCGCCTATAATCCCGCTTTGCTGATGGTGGGTCCAACTTGGCTGACCATCGTCTCAACGGCACTCGCGATTATTGGCCTTTATGTCCTGTCAACGGGATTGGAGGGGTGGTTCCGCGGACGCCTCAACATTGCCCAGCGCTTTGCCGCGATCGTTGCCGCCGGTCTCAGCCTGCTGCCACCAATCATGCCGATTGGCGGGATTGACGGGTATTACTGGAACGCAGCCGGTTTGATTATCGCGGGATTGGTCCTGGGTCCCCGTTTGAATACATCGAAACCGGAAGCAGGCGCCCTGCCAACCGGCCAAGTTGCGCAAGCCGATGGAGAGAGCCGATGATCAAACGCGTTTTTCTCGGCCCGGTTTGGCACTGGCTGCTGATTATCGTCGGCGGCGCGTCGTTCTGGTGGCTGGGCAGTCAACGCCTGCACGTGATTGAATTCAATTTGTTCGTCACAGCGGTGTTGCTTGGCACAGCCGTTTGCGTGTTTTTGATATTGGTCCGGCACACAGCGGGCCATCAAATCACGCGCGACCCACTGGTCCCATCCGATCAAAAAGAAACCGGCTAAAGCTTCCCCAGTTCAAGTGGCTCGGCCCGAACCGAACGATGCAGCGACCCTGAAAAACCTGGATCGTCGCCGGTTTACGCCACCGATGCTGCAATAATCGAAGCTGC
>CAZOGY010000007.1:8912-48496 GCA_964579305.1 uncultured Hyphomicrobiaceae bacterium | reverse complement strand
GCTGCAATAATCGAAGCTGCGTTCGATAAACGCGTGAGCCGGTCGCACTTGCAATCAGCCGCGACCGGCAGGGGCGGCAGACAGAATGCGCCGATGCATGCGACCACAACGCGGGCCAGTGCAAGCGGCACAAACTGAAGAAGTGGTGCGGACGGCGGGACTCGAACCCGCACGGGCTAGGCCCTCGGGATTTTAAGTCCCGTGTGTCTACCGGTTCCACCACGTCCGCTTGTCAGACCTGGACCTGAGCGGCCAATCGCGCCCGAGGTCCCGGCCCGGTGGGACCCGCCTTATCCCCCGTTCGTCAGGCTGGTGCAAGGTCGCTTTGCGCGTCACGCCCGCTCCGCCCATGACGAATGGCAGCCACGAGCAGCAGATAGAGCAACGTCGCGTTCAAGCAGTGCCAAAGGAAGTGAAGCCCGATCGGGTCAAGACCGTTGATCGCGGTGTAGCCGCACAGCGCCTGATCAAGCGAACGAAACGACAGCGAGACCGCAAAGACGAGCCCCGCGCTCAATAGATAGCCGCCCGCGGGATGCCTTTGTGCAATCAAAACCGCGCCAAGACCAACGAGCGCAAAGAACGCAGGAAAGTAGGCGACCGAGCCATTCAGGCATGGCCCACCGCCGCATCGGATCCCGGCACTTGCATAGGCCAGAGAGGCGAAGAAGGCGATCAGGCCAATGCCGACGGCCCACAACGGCATGCGGAAATATGCCCGCAAAGTATAGCCCATGTAGACCATCATGAAGATGCCGATCGGAAGCGTGTCGGCCAGGGCAGCCCACCGTTGCGCATAGGTGTGAAACAGGAAGCTGCCGATGCCGATAATGGTCACGATCACGATCATGATCAGTTCCATCAAACCGCGCCGTTCCGGCGCTTGCGCTGACCAGGCAAGAAACGCGATGCCCGCTGCGATTAAAAACGCAACGTTGGTAATCGCATTGAGTGGTTCAGCCCAGAACGCGGGATCAAGTCCCCGCTCGCAATAGGCAAAAATCTGCTGTGTCCAGTCCATGACAAACGCCCCGCCGCGCAATTGCAACCGCTCTGCGCAACACTACGGCGCTGCGCCCGCGCAGGATGAACCGCACAATCGTTTCAGAGGCAATCATTGCAACGGCAGCCCAACCGTCGCGACACGTAACAAGGCGCGTGTGTGGACGTCCAACGCCATCAATTCTGGACACTGAACCCGAGCGCCACCGGGTACTCACACAACGGGGCCAGGCTGTGCTGCCCGGCCCCGCCAAAATGTTCTGACGACACCTCAAACCACGCGCCAATGCATGTCGCATCCAATCGGATTCACGCCCCAAGGCCGCAAAGCGGCCCGGGCCGTCGATGTTCGTGTTCGAAACATCGACACGAAAACGGCCCGCCGCCGCGGAGGGCCAACGGCCCCGTGAGCGCAACAGAGCGAAAGCGAGGCGCATTTCACGCGACACGCTTTAGAAGAACGTGAGGCTCATGCGCGAGAACAGCCGCCCCGGTTGCGGCGCGCTTGACCGCAGATCATCCAACGCTTCTTCCATGGTCGGCAAAATGTCGTCGGGTTTGGCGACCTTGGCCGTCAAGATCACCTCGGACGCCTCGATCTTGCAGTCCACATGAAACAGCTCTGGCACTTCCATGAACTTATCGCGCAGCTTTCTGGCCGTACTTGCATAGGACTGCTCGGCAGCCTCCAGCAGCAATTTACGAACCTCAGACGCCCTGTTCATCGCGTTGGCCGCGCAAAGCGCTTCTTGTAAAACGCTGAAGACCGCCGCGGTGATGGCCAGATCGAGCACCAGAACACGCTTACCGTCGATGAATTGATCGGCGGCTTTGATGATCTGAAAACGCCGGCCGCGATAGTGGTTTTCCAGTTCATGGTAGGTGCCGCCCGCGATCAACCGCCAGCTCCGCTCGCGGCTCAACATCGGCTCAAGCTTGCTGTGGAGGTGGGCCAATTCCTCTTTTTCAAGGTCAAACAGCCCATCCTCGATTGCTGCCATAAATCTGGTCAGCGTGCCGGCGTCGGTTGAGCGGCCCTCAAACGTGGGGACTCGCAATTGAAACGAGAGCTTGCCGCTCTTTACAGCGCCTGTTCCGGCGGGTTTGTGAGAGAGCTGCGGCTGTGCCATGTCGACCTCCTCGCGATAAGCGAAACTGAAAAATCGCAGTCAACGCCCAAAAGTTAACGTGTCCACAGTTGCAGCTAAACCCCAGTCAGCCATCAAGGAGCGGCAACGACCCGCAAGCGCCCTGCACCGACACGCTTCCGGTTAGTTCGCCTCATCGCGGTCATTCGTTCCCACTTCCATGAACACACGCAAGGATAGGGCGATACACGCCCACACGAGACCCGCCGCGATTGCGAAGTAGATCTTGTGAAGCGCCGTTGCGGGCCATGTCGTGATGCCAAAGGTACTTTCGGCTTCCGCAATGTCGACGACCAGACCGGTGATCAGCGCGACGCTAATGGCATGGCGCAAACACCATCCCGCCAGTGCAACAAACCGGCAGCCGAACGCACGAAGCGGACGCGCGAATGCCGCCAGCCTGTCCCAGAAATGGTCCACAACGGTCGCCGTCCAGTGCGGGCCTTCTGGCATCGCAAGCGTGACAGGCCACTCGGTTGGGTCCCACTGGCCCCCGGCATCTTTCCAGGTCTGCGGAATGTCACGCAGCAGCGCGTACGGAGACCGCCGGCCCTGCACAAAATCGATCGCGCGCGGGTCGATCGGAATGCCAAGCGCGCGGTCCTTCTCGACCCAAGAGCCGACATATTCGCGCGCCCAGATCGTGTGCTCGCGGGCGACACGCATGCCATGGAAGCGGAACGCATGATGCGCATACGTCTCCGCCTCCAACTCCATCACGTGCGTCGGCAAATACCGGCCCGGCTCGCGGCCATGCAAGAAGATGTGCCCGCACTCGTGCGCCACGATGTAGAGCTGGCGCATATTGCGACCTTCGGGCGAATGGATGCGTGCGATATCCAGTTCAGCCAGCCCGGCAAATTCATCGGCCCAGACATTGTGTGCCACAACGCCGGCTTCGGCTTTCATCGCCGCGCCAATCGCAAGCCGCTTACGCCGGTTGGCTTCAATCCTTGCGCGGATTTCATCGCCACGCGTACGCGGTCTCGGGTTTGGCTGCCGCACGGCCCCCGGTACGACCTTCGCTGCCAACCCAGACAAAAACGACATTCCCGCCCCCACATAACTGCCAACACCACTGATCAACTATGGCGGCGTTGACGGCGTTGTAGGGGCTCACCCGGAAAGGGCAGGCAAATGTCGGCAAGCAGCGGCCGGGCCCACGCTCAACCCTTTTTATCGCCGCTGCCTGGGGCAAGGCGCAGGCCAAGCTCGCGCAGTTGGCTCGGGGCGACATCGCTTGGCGCGCCCATCAAGAGATCGTTGGCCTGTTGGTTCATCGGGAACAAGGCGACGTCGCGGACAGCCTTCTGGCCGGTCAAAAGCATCACGATCCGCTCTAGGCCGGCCGCCATGCCGCCATGCGGCGGCGCGCCGTACTGAAACGCCTTGTAAAGCGCACCGAACCGCGCTTCGACCTCGGCCGCATCAATCCCAGCGATCCCGAACGCCTTGATCATGGTCTCTGGAATGTGATTCCGGATCGATCCCGACGCGATCTCATAGCCGTTGCAAACCAGGTCGTATTGCTGGGCTTTCAGGTCGAGCAACGCATCAGTACCGGCCGCCTCCGCCGCTTCCAGAGCGGCAAGGCCACCTTGCGGCATCGAGAACGGGTTATGCGAAAAGCCGACCGCTTTGGCCTCGTCATCCCACTCATACATGGGAAAGTCGATGATCCACGCGAGTTCAAACCGGTTTTCATCCACCAGTTCCAACTCCGCGCCGATCTTATCGCGCGCGTCACCGGCAAACTTTGCGAATTTGGCTGGATTGCCCGCCGCGAAGAATACCGCATCGCCGACACCCAGGTTGACCTGCTGGCGAATCGCTTCCGCGCGTTCTGGCCCGATATTCTTGCCGATCGGCCCGGCCGCCTCACCCTCGCGAAAGAAGATATAGCCAAGCCCCGGCTGGCCCTGGCCCTGCGCCCACGAATTCATTCTGTCACAGAAGGCGCGCGACCCACCGGTCGGCGCCGGAATGGCCCAGACCCGCGCTTTGGGGTCCTTTTCGATCATGTTGGCGAACACTTTGAAGCCAGACCCGCGGAAATGCTCGCTCACATCCTGCATTTCGATCGGGTTGCGCAGGTCCGGCTTGTCCGTCCCGTATTTCGCAATCGCATCGTCATAGGGGATCCGCCGGAACGGCTTTGAAACCGGCTTGCCATCGGCAAACTGCTCAAACACGCTGCGAATAATGGGCTCCATCGTCGTGAAAACGTCCTCCTGCTCGATGAAGCTCATTTCAACGTCGAGCTGATAAAACTCACCGGGAAGACGGTCCGCACGCGGATCCTCATCGCGAAAACACGGCGCAATCTGGAAATACCGGTCAAACCCCGACATCATGATGAGCTGTTTATACTGCTGCGGTGCCTGCGGCAGTGCATAAAAGCGGCCCTGATGAATGCGGCTTGGCACCAGAAAGTCGCGCGCGCCTTCGGGTGAAGACGCCGTCAGAATTGGCGTTGGAAACTCATGAAACCCCGCCTCATGCATCGCCGCCCGCATCGCACGCGTGATCTCAAGCCGCTTCATAATGATCGCGTGCATCGTCTCGCGCCGCAAATCGAGGAAACGATACGTCAGGCGAATATCTTCTGGATAGTCGGGCTCTGCAAACACCGGAAGCGGCAGTTCCTTGGCCTGCGACAGCACCTCAACCTCGGCCATCACAACCTCGATCATTCCCGTTGCCATATCCGGGTTATCGGTGCTCTTGCCGTCAACCTCAGGACGCCGCCGCACGGTTCCATCAACCCGGACCACCCACTCCGAGCGCAACCGCTCGATCGTGGCAAACACCGGCGAGGTCGGATCAGCCACGCATTGGGTGATGCCGTAGTGGTCGCGTAGCTGGATGAAGAGCAGCCCGCCCATGTCATAAACGCGGTGACACCAGCCGGAGATACGAACCGTATCGCCGATATTGGCCTCGCGCAGCTCGCCGCAAGTGTGGGAACGGTAACGGTGCTGATGCGCCTCGGCCATGGTGGCGTGCCTCTTTCTGGCTTGCGGTTGTCTCATGATCGCGCGGCAGGAGACATGCGCACCGGGCCTTGTCAAGCCGATGAAGCTTGGCTCCCGTGCCGCGATCTCAAGGTGCGCCGGGCATGCCCTGTGCGACCCTCGGTTCACGGCCGGGGGTGTTCCCGTTATGCTCTCGCGCCTGTGCGTCGTTTGCCAGCCCAAACAAAGGGCGCGCCCTTTTGGTATTCAGCGCGTGCCGGCATATTCTATGTCTGTCAGACAAGATCACGTCCGCAGACAGCCATTTCACGGAGTTGTCCTTTTTGCGCCCGAAGCTGGCTTTTGCCATCGGTCGCCAACGCCTGCGAACGTCCTGATCGCCTTGAAATAACGGCGCAATGGCCAAAGGAGCATCAAGCGTGGATTCCAGCGATATCGCCTTCGCGCCCGGACAGGTCTGGTGTTACGAAACACGCCCTCAGGAGCCCGCCTCCCGAGTCGTAATCAGCCGCATCGACGGCAACGATGAACTGGGACAGATCGTGCACGTGCGCATAACCGGCGTCGACATTTGCGACGCCAATGGCGAAACGGCCGCCACCGTGATCGCGCATGCACCGCTCGCAGGCGATGTACTGCGCACCTGCGTGACGCACTTGAGCGACGAGCCTCCAGGTCAGGCAGAAGACGATGACGGTTATGAAGTCTGGCGCGAATCGTTTGAAGCGGGCGAGGCGGGCGTCTTCACAATCCCCGTCTCAGAGATCGTTGAGATGATGGAGCATGCGATCGCTCAGGCCGACGACCTCGACGATGAGGATCACGACGGCGACGATGCCTTCGACTTCGACTTGGACGACGACGACGACACCGGCGCCGGTTCGACCGGCCGCGCCTGACGCCCCACGAACGCCAACCTGAAAGCCTTTGGGAAATGACGCTAAGGCTGGCGACAAATCACCTTGCCTGATTTATAGCGGAAGCATGCAGGTTATCACGTCAACGGATGCGCTCGCCCAAGCCTGCGGGCGCTTATCAAACCACGAATATGTCACGGTCGACACGGAGTTTCTGCGCGAGACGACGTTCTGGCCGAAGTTGTGCCTGATCCAGGTCGCGAGCGAAGATGAAGCCATGATCGTCGACCCGCTCGCGCGCGGGTTAGATCTTGCCCCGTTTTACGATCTGATGGCCGACACGCGCGTGACCAAGGTCTTCCATGCCGCCCGGCAGGATGTCGAGATCATGTGGTACGAGGCCAAGCTGATCCCGGCGCCATTGTTCGACACCCAGGTTGCCGCCATGGTCTGCGGCTTCGGCGACAGCGTCAGCTATCTCAATCTGGTCAAAAAGGTCACCGGTGAAGACGTCGACAAAGGCGCTCGTTTCACCGATTGGTCAAAGCGCCCGCTGTCTGATCGCCAACTGGCTTACGCGCTGGCTGACGTCACCCACTTGCGCGGCATCTACCGGACCTTGTCACGCCAGCTTGAGAAAACAAACAGGAGCGGTTGGCTCAACGAGGAGATGGCAATCCTGACCGCGCCGAACACGTACATGACGCGGCCCGAGGACGCTTGGCGCCGCCTCAAAATGCGCGTGAAAAACCGCCGCGCCATGGCTGTTCTGACCGAACTGGCGGCCTGGCGCGAACGCATTGCCCAGTCCGAAAACGTGCCCCGCGCCCGCGTGCTCAAGGATGACGTGCTATACGAACTGGCAAACCAGGCGCCACGTGACCAGGAAGGACTGGCCGGCATGCGCGCTTTGCCCGACGGTTTTCACCGGTCCGCACGTGCGCGCGGCGTCATATCGGCGATCCACGAGGGCCTGAAGCGTTCGCTCGACGGCGTGCCTTCCCCGCGCGCGGGTCGTGCATTGAGCGCGGAGCATGCAGCCTTGCTCGACCTTCTCAAGGTCCTGCTCAAGGCCTGCGCCGCAGACCATCAGGTTGCACCAAAGCTGATCGCCGACAGCGATGATCTCGAGCGGATTGCAACCGAAGACGAACCGGACGTACCTGCCATGACCGGATGGCGCCGCCAGTTATTCGGCGAGCGTGCCCTGCGGTTGAAAGCCGGCGAGATTGCCCTGACCGTTCAAGGCAATCGCGTGGTTCCAGTCCCGCTGGCGATGCCCGACGCTGGATCGACCACGACCTAACGCATGTCGTGTGAAACCGGCTTCAGCCATAAGGCGGCGACTGCGGCTCGGCACAAGCGCCGCCCTGGCGGAGGCCCCGAGCGTAGCGAGGGAACAGCCGTGAGCCACATAAACCTAAAGCGAGGCGCATTTGTTGCGACACGCTTTTAATGTCGTGATCGACACTCCAAGCGCGAACGGCTCGCGCTGTCCCGACAAAGCGGTGAGGTGAGGGCTCCAAGCGACGCGGCTGCGCTTTCGTTCGCCCAGCGCACCGTCAGGATCGCGCGCGCTGACCAAACAAAACCGACTGCGCATTCTTGTCATCGGCCAGATTGAACTTCGCGCGCTCTTCTTTGCCGACGGCCAGCGCCTTTTCCACCTCAGGCCGCGCCTCGATCCGGTCGAACCACGCCTTCATGTTGGGGAATTCAGCAATGTCCTGGCCCTGCCGTTCCCACAACCGCGCCCATGGATAGATCGCCATATCCGCAATCGAATAATCGCCTGCAACGAAATCGCGACCATCCAGGCGCTTGTTCAAAACGCCATAGAGCCGGTTCACTTCGTTGACATAGCGGTCGATGGCGTAGGGAATCTTTTCAGGGGCGTAGTTCTTGAAGTGGTGGCATTGCCCGGCCATCGGACCAACACCGCCCATCTGCCACATCAGCCACTCGTCGACTTGGACGCGCGCCCGTTCGTCGGTTGGGTAGAATTGGCCCGTCTTGCGGCCGAGATATTGAAGGATTGCACCGGATTCAAAGACCGAAATGGGCGTGCCGCCGGGACCGTCCGGATCAACGATGGCCGGCATCCGGTTATTCGGGCTGATCGCGAGGAATTCAGGCTTGAATTGATCGCCGGCCCCGATGTTCACAAATTTGACGTCATAGGGAAGCGCGCACGCTTCCAGCATCAGCGTGATCTTAAAGCCGTTCGGCGTCGGCCACATGTGCAATTCGATCGGTCGCTGGGTCATCACGAAGATCCTTGGGACTGAGGGGGCGCGGAAAGCGCGGTCCCCTTCCCAAACGCGGCCTGCGACAATCTGGATGCATGCGCGGCGATCAAGCGCGCGTCAACGGCAACCGCCGCGCCCGCATCCACGATCAGCATGTCACGGCTTCAAGATCGTTGAGCCGGTTGTTTTGCGGGCCTCCAAATCCTTGTGCGCCTGCGCAGCGTCTTTCAGCGGATAGGTCTGGTTCACCTCGATTTTCACGGCGCCGGACGACACCACATCGAACAGGTCGTTGGCATTCGCCAGCAAATCCTCCCGCTCAGCCGTGTAGGTAAACAGCGTCGGCCGCGTCACATACAGCGAGCCCTTCGCGGCAAGCATGGGAATGTCAAAATTGGTGATCGGACCTGATGCGTTGCCGAACGTGACGAACAGCCCAAGCGGGCGAAGGCAATCCAGCGACTTTGGATAGGTGTCTGCACCAATCGAGTCGTAGACCACGTCACAGCCCTTGCCACCCGTGATTTCCTTGACCCGCGCGACGAAGTCTTCGGTCTTGTAGTTGATGCAGTGGGTTGCACCGTGCGCCTTGGCCAATTCGCACTTTTCCTCTGAGCCGGCCGTGCCGATCACGGTAGCGCCGAGATGCTTGGCCCACTGGCACGCAATCAGGCCGACGCCGCCCGCGGCCGCATGGAACAACAAAGTCGTATCCGGACCGACGATGAACGTCTGGCGCAGCAGATACCGCACGGTCATGCCCTGCAGCATCATCGCAGCCGCTTGCTCGTAGGAAATCGCATCGGGCAGTTTCACGGCGCGCGCAGCCGGCATCAACCGCTCTTCGCTGTAGCTGCCCATCGGGTTTGCATAAGCGATCCGGTCGCCAACTTTGAAATCGTTGGCGTCCTTGCCAACCGCCACGACTTCACCAGCGCCTTCCATACCCAGCACGGCCGGGAGACTTGGCAGCTTATAAAGACCGGAGCGTTGATACGTATCGATATAGTTGAGACCGACCGCGTGGTGCTTGACCCGGATTTCGCCCTCACCGGGATCACCGACGGTCACCTCTTCCCATTTCATGGCGTCTGGACCGCCGTGCTCGTGAATGCGGATTGCATGCACCATTGTCGTGCCTCCCTGGCTTGTTTTGCGTCTGCCAAATCACAGCTTCGCGCGAAGCTAACTGGTGTCGCATGACTGCGCCACAGTTGCACCACGTCCGCCGCCTAACAGCCGTGCGCTGAAAGGGAGGCGGACTTGAACAAACGCGCCAATGCGAGACTGCGGCCTAACATGACATCGGCTCGATCGCGCGCATTGGTGTTCGCTTACCTGGGCGCGACTGTCGCGTTGAGCGGCTGCGTCACGTCGGGAAGCAACTTGCTGTCGGCACAGGCTGGCCTGCGCTGCGTGGACGACAGCGGCGCCTGCATTGCCGCGCGGCGGCGCGCGTTGATCGCGCTGCGGGCGGATCAATCGCGCGATTGGGTCAACAAACCGTTCGATGCGCGCACGTATGCCGCCGGCGTGCGGCTGTTTGCATTCCGACTGGAAAAGGCTTCTTTGACCTGTCCCCAACTTGTCGCCGGTGTACGCGAAGCTGACCAGGCGCCGGCCCTTTTGCGCAGTGCACAGTCAAAGTCCCTGACCCCCGCACAGATTTCGCGCGGGCTTATGCTCAGCGCCGAAGTCGGCAAGGAACTGGCCAAAGAACACGCCCGCCGCTGCAGCCGGTAGCGCCCATCCGGCTCAGGCGGTTCCGCCGAAACCGGCTGGGCTTCAAGCCGAACCCGCGCCGCTCTCGTCGGCCGCTGCGGCTGTGACAACCGCGTAGTCCGCATAACCACGATACAGCCGTTCAAACCGCAGGCGCGCGCCCTTCTCGGCAACCACAGCGCGCAATGCCTCTTCGAGGTCGGCCCGCGGATGCACAGAGAACGTATTCAGCCAGGCAAACAGGCCGGCCCGAAACGCTTTTGGCAAACCCGACTGCTGTCCGAAATCGACGATGTGAAAGCGGCCGCCGGGCGCAAGACAATCGATTGCGGCCGGCAGGACACCTTGCCAAGGGGGGATCATCGACAGCGTATAGGAGCAGAAAGCCCGGTCAGCTGCGCCGATCCCAAACATTGTGCGCAGATCAAAATCCGTGGCATCGCCCTGCGCCAGCGTGACACGCTCCGAAAGACCCGCTTTGGCAACCGCAGCGCGCGCGGTCACCAACATCTCTTCTGAAATGTCAAAGCCATAGAACCGCGCGTTGGGATAGCGCTCCGCCGCCAGGATCAGGTTGCGCGCAGTCCCGCACCCGATCTCGACAACATTGCCACCATCGGGCGGATCGAGATCCGCCAACAGACGATCTCGGCCCAGCAGGAAATATTTGCGGGTGAGATCGTAGATGTGGCGCTGATAGCGGTAGATGCCGTCCATGTGCGTGGCGGCATCTCCCGTCTTTGCTGAACTCACGCCGCGCTCCGTTCGGCTGGTGATTTCTTGATGTAAAGATGGAACCCACCGTAGATCGAGGAGCGGTCTTCCTTGGTCAGCGCCTTGCAGCGCTCTTCGTCATAGGAGAACTGCGCCAGGATCTCATCGGGGATCTTGCCCGGCAGGATGGTGGGTTCGCCAGCCGTCCGGAAGATCACGCGGGCACCTGTTTTCGCCGTCCGCGCAATCTCGGTCCACAGCCCGGTCAACATTTCCGGCGTCATCCAGTCCTGCGCATCAAGCAGGACATAGCAGTCAAGCGTCTCCGGTTCCTGCGCGGCCAGGAACTCGGTGTACGAGCGGTGCTGCACGTCGATGTTTTCAACGCGCCCGCGCAACGTTTCAAAGTTTTCGCGCTGCAGATAGGGCGGCAATGGACCCGCACCGCCGCTGGCATAACGGCGCCCAAAAGCCTGCCACGCGAAATAGTTGTCTTTGAGGTCGAAGTCGCATGCCAGACGCTCAAGCCGCTCACGCAGGACCTGCGCCATATACTGTTCATCGCCCTTCAGCGCTTCGAACTGTGACGGCGGGATGCCCAGGCCAAACAGTGCCGATGGTTTGTTGAGCAACCAGCGGATGTGTTTCTTGTCGAACAAAGGCGCCAGCTCAGCGTCGAAAATGGCGCGCTGCTCTTCCATCGAACGGGCAGCAAGCAGCTTACGCGGGTTGCGGCCATGAACACGCGCAAGCAAATGGCTGGCACCGATGAATGTGCCAAGCAGGCCATGGCGATACAGGTTGGAGCCGAAATACCCAATGCGCCGGCGCCCCACGACATTGCGTGATTCCCAGTATTTTTGGGTATCGGTGTCGAGATGCGGGCGGATATGGTTGAAATAGGCGTCGACGTTCTGGCGCGCATCGGCCTCGGCAAAAAAGCGATGGAACGCCTGGTAGTCCGGCAAGTGCTTCACCGCGGCGCGTTTCAGCTTGTTGAGTGCAACGTGGGCCGGATTGAGATCGATTGCGGTGACTTTGATGTCTGCCGTCGTCAGATAACTCAGAATGTTGCAGCCGCCTGACGCAATCGCGACGAGATGATCGCCGTCTTTGAGGTCCAGCGCCTTCATATCGACAACGGGATCTTCCCAGATCTGCGGGTAGACAAGACCGGAAAAGGCCATCGTGAACAGGCGTTCTTGAAGGCCGCGGCGCGAGATCGGCTTGTGGCGATGCACCGCCTTGCGCAACCGGTGATTGCGCGCCCCGCGCTTGCTTAGACCGCTGTCCGTCTCATCGCCAGCACGCTCCGTCGCACTCATGCCTGTTCATTGCCTCCCGTTTGGTTCCGAACGCTTTTCACACGCAGCGCCGCCCTGCGTTTCGCATCTGCCAAGCGCTCGCCGCTAGGCGTCGCGTGCCACCCGAACTCTGCCGCCGTCCCTCCGCGCCACTGCGCGCCGGTCGGCCGCTTGATTGCCCATTTTCTGCTACGCCTGACCTGACCTCAAGCCGAAACACGACTTGCCGGCCGCTGTCGCATGTGGGGCCGCCGCCGCAATCCACCAGCCCCGTCATGTGATTGCAGCAATCACACACGAAAGCTCATCGGCAAGGCGCAGCCGACCGTACGACGGCGGTGTGCCTTAGCGTGCGCTTGCGGCGAGAGCAATCAGGATCGGGAAAACGGCATGCCCAGCGCGCTTCAGGATCTCTACACGGCGTCGTTGCAGCTTATCTCCGACAACGCGGGGATCGTGCCGTTCCTCGTTTTCGCCCTGGGCTTTGGCGAAAGCCTTGTTTTGGTATCACTTTTCGTGCCGTCGACTGCGCTGTTCCTGGCCATCGGGACCGCCCATGCGGCTGTTGGCGGCGTGTTCTGGCCGGTCTGGTTTGCTGGCGCCGCCGGGGCCATTGCCGGCGACATCGTGTCGTTCGCCGCCGGACGCTATTTTCGCGACGACCTGCCGCGGATCTGGCCATTCTCGCGCTATCCAGACTTGTTTCCCCGCTGCCGTTTGCTGTTTCGCCGTTGGGGGCTCTTTGCGATTCTCGCCGGCAAATTCATGGGCACCGCGCGGCCGTTCCTGCCCGTTGTTGCCGGCGCGATGGTCATGCGCTGGCCCGACTTCATTTTGGCAAGCGTGGTCTCGTCGCTGGCCTGGGCCGGCGTCTTTCTGGCCCCCGGCTATGGCATCGCAGCATTTTGGAACCCGTCGCAGCCGGGCGCATCCGCCGGTTAAGGCAGCATCCGGCCACACGGGACCGCGCCGGGGTCAAGCAATCAATCAGCCGAGCACTCGCGTGTGACAACGGGAACGTCGCATTGCCTGCAAACCGGCCCATATTCGCGCCAACAAGCGCTGCGGTCGTCGCTGCGTCCATGGGCGTGATCCAAGCGAGCCATTGAAAGCCCAGCCAGCGCCAGGAACCGGTCCCCGGCAACGTCAATGAGGAGCGCCAAACATGGATCAGGCCTTGCGTCAGCCGCCATTCGGGGCGGCCCTATACCCGCCAACCGTAAGCCCGCCGGCAAAGCCGCTGCCACTCAGCCGGTTCCTGTTTCGCTTTCTCGACAATCCCCTCGCCTCGGTGCCCAAGGTCGCCTACGAGCAGCCGCTGACGGTTTTGGAGACCGGCGCCGGCATCAAGATTGTCTGGGTGAGCGGGCCGGGTCTCGTCGCCGACATTTTGATCAAGCGCCCCGACGCGCTGGACAAATCGACTATGGAAAAGCGCGTGTTCCACCGCGCGGTCGGAGACAGCGTGCTGACCGCTGACGTGCCGGACTGGCGTTGGCAGCGCCGGACGCTTGCCCCGCCGTTCCGCCACGGCGATGTTCTTGCCTACGTGCCGACAATTGCCGAAGTGGCAGAGGAAACGGCGCAGGCTTGGCGCACGTCCCAAGCGGGCCCGTCTGTGCGCCAGATCGACGATGAAATGGTCGAAGCCACGTTCCAGGTCATCGCACGCACAATGTTGGCCGGCGGCGCCTCCGCCGATACCCGCAATCTCATTGCAGACACCAACGCCTATCTGAGTGGTGTGCCTTGGGAGATGGCCTGGGACATTTTTAAGCTGCCGCATTGGCTGCCGAGCCCTGGCTCGATCCGGATGGCGCGCGCAGCCCCGCGGTTGCGGAAATCCATTGCAAACATCATTTCACAGCGTCGCGCATCTGGCGTTGCCCCCAACGACCTGATCGACCGCCTGTTGGCCGCTGAAAACCCAGAAACCGGCGCGCCGATGGACGATACGGCGATGATCAACAATCTGTTGACCCTGCTCGAAGCCGGACACGAGACGACCGCGCGCGCACTGACGTTCACGCTCTACCTCCTGGCGCGCGCACCCGACTGGCAAAAGCGCGTCCACGATGAAGTGCGCGAGGTTGCCGGAAGCGGCCAAATCACGGCTGAGCACGTCGACAAATTGGTTGTCACGCGCATGGTGCTTGAAGAGGCGCTGCGGCTGTATCCGCCGGCCCCGGTTCTAGCCCGCCGCGTCACCAAGCCCACAACCATTGGCACCATTCCGGTCAGCCCCGGCGACCAGGTCGTCGTCCCGATTTACGCCATCCATCGCCACCGCATGCTCTGGGAAGACCCCGACCGCTTTGATCCGGAACGCTTTGCGCCGCAACGCCGCGCCGAAATCCCTCGCACGCAGTTCATGCCGTTTGGCGCAGGACAACGGATTTGCCTGGGAATGTCGTTTGCGATGATCGAAGCCCAGGTCATGCTGGCGGCGTTTGTCCGCGCCGCAGCCTTTTCCTGCGACGCCAATCTCAATCCCGAGCCGATCAGCCGCGTCACGCTGCGCCCCAAAGGTGGCATGCCTTTGCACGTTGCACCGCGGTAAAATGCAACGCAGTAATGCCGCCGTGAGAACACGCCAGTTTCGCTGACACGGCGCTGGCAGGACTGACGGGGCGATCGGTCATGCTGCGAGAAGTCATCGTTTTCCTAGCGGCGGCAGGTCTGATCGTGCCGCTGATCCACCGCCTGAAGCTGAGCCCAGTCCTCGGCTTTCTGGCTGTTGGCATGTTGATTGGCCCTCATGGCCTGGGCCAATTCACAACGCAGTGGCCGTGGCTGTCCGCCGTCGTCCTCGATGATGTCGAAGCCGTCCGCCACGTCGCCGAGTTCGGCGTTGTTTTCTTGCTGTTTCTAATCGGCCTGGAATTGTCGCTTGATCGCTTGTTGCGCATGCGGCGTCTCGTGTTCGGCCTTGGCGCGGCTCAGGTGATCGTCTCTGCCATCGCGATTGGCCTGGTCGCCGCCGCTTTCGGCAATAGCCCGGCCGTTTCCGCCATCCTTGGCGCATGCCTCGCTTTGTCCTCGACGGCCATTGTCATGCAGCTCCTGATTGAGCGCCGTCGCCTTGCGACACCGACCGGGCAGACAAGTTTCGCAATCTTGCTGTTCCAGGACCTTTCCGTCGTTCCAATCCTGTTTGCCGCCCAAGTGGCAACCGCTTCACTTGCCGGGAACGGCGCTGACCAGAACGTGTGGGTGATGTTTGCGGTCGCAATCGCTAAGGCGGCGCTTGCGGTCTTCGCGATCCTGTTCCTGGGCCGTTGGGTCATCAGACCGCTGTTCCGGCTCGTTGGCGCAACTGACAGCCGCGAAATGTTCATGGCCGCCGTGCTTTTGGTGGTGATTGCAACCTCCGTTGCCACCGCCCAAGCTGGCCTGTCGCTTGCGCTCGGCGCATTTCTGGCCGGCCTGTTGCTGTCTGAGACGGAGTATCGTCACCAGATCGAAGTCGACATCGAGCCGTTCAAAGGCCTGTTGCTGGGCCTGTTCTTCCTGTCCGTGGGCATGGAACTCGACATTGCCGCGGTGTTGGCGCGCCCCGGTCTGCTTGCCGCCTCCGTGGTCGGCCTGATCGTCCTGAAGGCCGCCATTATTTATGGGCTCGCGAGATTATTCGGGTGTCAGCGTTCAGTTTCGATCGAAACAGCCATCCTTCTGGGCCAAGCCGGCGAGTTCGCGTTCGTGGTCCTGGCCGTGGCACTAAGCGGCGGCCTGATCGATGCCGATACCGCCAAGTTCATGTTGATGGTCACTGGCTTGTCGATGCTGCTGACACCGGCGCTGGCCGAACTTGCGAGATTTGTCGCACAGCGCATCGCGCCAGATGGCGTCGCCGGGCAACCTGGCGCGGCGCCAATTGACGGCGGCGTCCAACCAACTGCGCATGTGATCATCGCCGGCTACGGCCGCGTTGGCCAGCTTCTCGGCGCGCTCCTGGAACAGGCCCTGGTCCCAACGGTCGGCTTGGACCGCGACGCCGCCATCGTAGCCGAATACAGCCGCAAAGGCAGTGCGGTCCACTACGGCGACGCCAGCCAAACCCGCATCCTTGAACTGGCGGGGATCGACCGTGCCGCCGCCCTCATCATCACGATGGACAACTTCCGGGCCGCCGAGCAGATTGTCACCCGCGTGCGGGCGGACCACCCGGACCTGCCCATCCTGGTCCGCGCCCGCGACGCTGACCATGCCCGCCGTCTGCTCAGCGCCGGCGCATCCGAAGTCGTGCCTGAGACCATCGAAGCCAGTTTCGACCTTGCCGAAGTCACCTTTTCAGCGCTCGGCCTCAGCGCCGATAGCTCGCGCAGGCTGGTCGCCGATCAACGCCAGCGCGAACGCGCAGCCTTACGCAGCGCGACCGTCACCGACACCGGCGACGATACGCCCGCCCGCCAGGACGCAAAAGATCCCGCATAGAATCCGACTTGAACATGCCTCAGGCTCTGCCAACAATTAAGGCAACTCGCCACAAACCGCGCCAATTTCAAACAGCGTGCTTGGACTATTGAAGCCTGACCAAAGTTTCATCACATAAAAATCTGTTGCCAGGGCTTTGACGCAGTTCCGCCAGAACTGCCCAACATGCTTTGAATACGCTTGATTTGCACTCGGTGGCGCGACGGTTTGGAATTGAAAAGTACGTGTCGCACGCTCGTGTTGTGTTAGCATGTCGACTTGGTCGGGCGGCTGGCACGGCGATTGCCCCTATCGATGGCACATGAGGCGTAGGCAGCAGGAAATGGGCGCAGGCCCGCGCCGTCACAGCGCAATTCGGCGAATGTGACGGGTGTGAGCACAAACGGCGCGCCCGACCGACGGGATCGGGGTGGACGGCGGCTTGAAGCGCTCCGGTGGTGTGCCCAGCCGGCGGCTCAAAATGAGAGCCCTGATCCCAACAAGAACAGCGCGGCGACCGGCGCGGCGCACGGGCTAAGGGCGTGTTTAGCGCAAGCGAGATCCACATGACGAGCCAAGACGAAGTCTTTGACCTGTTCACAAAATCCTATGAGCGCCAACAGCAAAGCGAGTTGAGCCTGAAGGCCTATCTTGAGGCCTGCAAAGACGACCCGATGATGTATGCCAGCGCCGCTGAGCGGATGATTGCCGCGATTGGCGAGCCGGAAGTTATCGACACGTCCAAAGACCTGCGAATGGGCCGGATCTTCATGAACCGGACACTCAAAATCTATCCGGCCTTCAAGGACTTCTACGGCCTTGAAGAAACCATCGAGCGGATCGTTGGCTTTTTCCGCCACGCAGCCCAGGGCTTGGAAGAGCGCAAACAGGTTCTTTATTTGCTCGGACCCGTCGGCGGCGGCAAATCCTCCATGGCAGAGCGCCTGAAGGAATTGATGGAAGTCTGCCCGATCTATGCGCTCAAAGCCGGTGACGAAATCAGCCCGATTTTTGAAAGTCCGCTTGGCTTATTTGACCCTGTGACAATGGGCGAACAAATCGAAAGCCGTTATGGCGTTCCAAAGCGCAAGCTGACCGGGCGCATGAGCCCGTGGGCGGTGAAGCGCCTCGACGAATTTGGCGGCGACATTTCCAAGTTCACGGTTGTGAAACTGCAGCCTTCCCGCTTGCGCCAGATTTGCATCGCCAAAACCGAGCCAGGCGATGAAAACAACCAGGACATCTCGGCGCTGGTCGGCAAGGTCGATATTCGCAAGCTGGAGTTCTTTGGCCAGAACGACGCCGATGCGTATTCCTACTCGGGCGGCCTCAACCGCACCACACAGGGCCTTCTCGAATTTGTTGAGATGTTCAAAGCCCCCATCAAGATGCTCCATCCGTTGCTGACCGCAACGCAAGACGGCACCTACGTTGGCACTGAGAACGTTGGCGCGCTGCCCTACCAGGGCATCATTCTTGCGCACTCCAACGAAAGCGAGTGGCAGAGCTTCCGGTCCAACAAGAACAACGAAGCCTTCCTCGACCGGATCTGCGTCATCCAGGTGCCGTACTGCCTGCGCGTTTCCGAAGAGGTCCGGATCTACGATAAGCTCCTGCAGACGTCAGAGCTTTCGAACGCGGCGTGCGCGCCCGGCACTCTGGAAATGCTGGCCCGGTTCTCCGTACTGACGCGGCTCAAAGAACACGAGAACTCGTCGCTGTTTTCAAAAATGCGGGTCTATGATGGTGAAAGCCTGAAAGACACGGACCCGCACGCCAAGACGATCCAGGAATACCGCGACGAAGCCGGCATCAACGAAGGCATGGACGGTGTCTCCACCCGCTTTGCTTACAAGGTGCTGTCAGAGACGTTCAATTACGACAACAACGAGATCGCCGCAGATCCCGTACACCTCATGTATGTGCTGGAGCAGGCGATCCGACGCGATCAGCTGCCCGAAGACACCGAAGACCGCTACATCGAGTTCATCAAGGAAGACTTGGCACCGCGTTATGCCGAGTTCATCGGCAACGAGATCCAGAAAGCCTATCTGGAGAGCTACCACGACTTCGGCCAGAACCTGTTCGATCGCTACGTCGCGTATGCCGACGCTTTGATCTAGGATCAGGACTTCTAGTACCCCGACACCGGCCAGGTGATGGACCGCGAGCTGCTCGACCAAGAACTTTCCAAGATCGAAAAACCGGCCGGTATCGCGAACCCGAAAGACTTCCGCTACGAAGTCGTGAAGTTCTCCTTGCGCGCGCGTGCAAAAAACGCCGGCAAAAACCCAAGCTGGACAAGCTACGAGAAAATCCGCGACGTCATCGAAAAGCGGATGTTCTCACAGGTTGAGGATTTGCTGCCGGTGATCTCGTTTGGCGCCAAACAGGATGGCGAGACGGCCAAAAAGCATGAGGAATTCGTCGAGCGGATGATGTCGCGCGGTTACACCCCGATGCAAGTCCGCCGCCTCGTCGAATGGTATATGCGCGTGAAAAAGGCCGGTTAAGCCGCCATCAGGCCTCTCAGCGGGAGTGAGGGAAGAGGAACGTGAGGGAGTAGGGCCCTCACACTTCAAACGGTTTTCTCTCACTCCTCGACTGATTTACTCCCCTACTGCCGGGAGCTTCTGCGACCCAATGCACATTGTTGACCGCCGCCTCAATCCAAAAGCCAAAAGCCTTGGCAATCGGCAGCGCTTCCTGCGCCGTGCCAAGGCCGAAATCCGCGAGGCCGTGCGCGATAGCATCAAACGCCGCAAAATCTCCGAGGTCGAAGGCGGTGAAAACGTTCGCATTCGCACAAAAAGCCTGAAGGAGCCGAACTTTCGGCTTGGCTCCAATTCCGGCCAGCGTGACTTCGTGCTTCCTGGCAACAAACAGTTCAAGCCTGGCGACGTGATCCGCAAACCCGATTCCGGGCGCGGTGGCCGCGGGCGCAAGGGCTCAAACGATGGCTCTGGCGAAGACGACTTCGTATTTTCGCTCACGCGTGATGAATTCCTCGACTTGTTCTTTGAGGACCTGGAACTACCAAATCTCGTCAAGGCCAAGCTCAAGAGCCTGAAGTCGCCCGAACCGGTGCGCGCCGGTCTGACCACCGACGGCCCTCCAGCCAAACTCAATCGCGTGCGCACCATGCGCAATTCACTGGCCCGGCGAATTGCCCTTCGCCGCCCGTCCTTGCGCGAAATTGAAGCGCTTGAAGAAGAGATTGCCGCGCTGGAAGCGCGCACGCCGCGTGACGATGAAAAGATCGCGGAACTGAAAAAGAAGATCGACCACTTGAGTTATCTTCGCAAAGTGGTCGCCTACATCGATCCGCTTGATCTGCAATACAATCGCCACGAAATGAAGCCGAAACCGAAGACCCAGGCGGTTATGTTTTGCCTGATGGACGTTTCTGCCTCGATGACAGAGGACCTGAAGGATCTCGCCAAGCGGTTTTACATGCTTCTGCATCTCTTTCTGACGCGGCATTATCAAGAGGTCGATCTGGTCTTTATCCGCCATACGACGGAAGCCCAGGTCGTCGATGAAGACACGTTTTTCAGAAACACGGAAACCGGTGGCACCGTGATTTCATCGGCGTTGGTGGAAATGCTCAAGGTCGTCAAGGACAAGTATCCGCCGGACGATTGGAACATTTACGCCGCGCAGGCCTCTGACGGCCATAACTTCGACGACGACATGTCTCGCTGTCTGACCATGCTGCGCGAAGAAATCCTGCCGATTTGCCAGTATTATGCGTACATCGAGACGTATTCGGAAGATTCAATCGCACCATTCTTATCCATCGTGTGGAGCGGGTATGAAGAACTGGCTGATGAGCATCCGCACTTTGCAATGAAACGGGTCTCCGGCCCCGGCGAAATATATCCGGTGTTCCGTGAGCTATTTACCACCGGAGATTAGTGTTGCGTCACTAACGCTTGGTCCCCACGTGCCGCAATCTCGCCTGCCAAGCGTTAGTGACATAAGCAACACTAGAATCATGGATTTACTCGTGTTCCTGTTGTCTCCGACACTTGGACGAGCGGGTGCCGCAAAGGGAACCAAGTGTCGGAGACGGAACACTAGGCTGAATCGACATTCACGTTTGCCTCCGAGTTGCGGCGAGGTCGGCGAGCAAATGTAAATGACAAAACCGACACCAAAAACATAGACTCGTGCGTGGTCATCACGCGAGGCCGCGGCAAGACAAACCCGCATAGATACAGGCACCAGCACAGACACGACACGACACTGACGTCCCAGCCAAGGCTAAGCAAATTGGCAATCGACGTCTCAACCAAATCTTACGAAGGTTGAAAAAATAAAAATGAGCGAGACCATTCAGCCGCCGCCAAAGCCGCCAGAAGCGCCACGTCCATCTCCAAACACCGCCTTGTTGTTTGATGGACCGGAGTGGGATTTCGAGCTCATCCAGCGCACCTATGACGTGATCCACGACATTGGCGTCACCGAAATGGGTCTCGACATTTACCCCAATCAGATCGAAGTGATTCGCTCCGAGCAAATGCTCGACGCCTACGCCTCGATCGGCATGCCAAATATGTACCGGCATTGGTCCTTCGGCAAAAGCTTCGCGCGCGAAGAGGCAGCCTACCGCAAAGGCATGCGCACGCTCGCCTACGAGCTGGTCATCAATTCTGACCCCTGCATCAATTACATCATGGAAGAAAACACCATGACGATGCAGGCACTTGTGATGGCGCACGCTGCCATTGGCCACAACCACTTTTTCAAGCACAATTACCTGTTCCAGCAGTGGACCGACGCGACCTCGATACTCGACTACCTCACGTTTGCGAAAGAATACGTCGCCGAATGCGAAGACAAATACGGCGTCGAAGAAGTCGAGGCGGTGCTCGATTCAGCGCATGCACTGATGAACCAGGGTATTTCGCGTCATCCAGTGCCGCGCAAGTCGAGGCGCCCAGAAGCGCTGAAGGAAAAGCAGCGCCGCCGCCGCATGCACGAGGAAATCACCTATAACGAGATCTGGCGAACAGTCCCGCGATCGCAATTGCGCCAGGAAAATGCCGATAAGGGCGCGATTGAAAGCAAGCGCGAACGCGAAACGCTCGGATTGCCTGAGGAAAACCTGCTCTATTTCCTGGAAAAGCATGCACCCAAACTCCCAGAATGGAAGCGGGAGCTTTTGCGGATCGTGCGCATGCTGGCACAATATTTCTATCCGCAGCGCCAGACGAAAGTCATGAACGAAGGTTGCGCGACCTTCGTGCACTATGAAATTCTAAATACCATGTATGAGCGCGGCATGATTGGCGAAGGCGCCATGCTGGAATTCATGCACTCGCATTCGTCTGTCGTATTCCAGCCCGGTTTCGACACGCCGTATTACTCCGGGCTCAACCCCTACGCGCTTGGTTTTGCCATGATGCGCGACATCAAGCGCATCGTCGAAGAACCGACCGACGAAGACCGCCGATGGTTCCCAGACATCGCCGGGACCGGTGACGCCCTGGCCGTACTCAAGGACGCGTGGGCCAATTACCGCGACGACAGTTTCATCCTGCAGTTTCTGTCACCCAAGGTCATGCGCGATTTTCGCATGTTCCAACTGCACGAAAGCGCCGACAGCCCTTTCATGCAAGTCGAAGCCATTCACGACGACGAAGGTTATCGACAAGTGCGACGCGCCCTGGCCGACCAATACGATGTCAGCGCGCGCGACCCCGATATCCAGGTCATGAGTGCCGACCTTTCCGGCACACGGCGGCTCAACCTGTTCCATCGCGCCCGCAACGGCATCCTTCTGGACAAGGACGAATGCGACCGCACGCTTCTGCACGTCGCCCACCTTTGGGGCTATCGCGTCAAGATGTTCGAGGTCGATGCGGCGAGCGGCGAAACCCTGAAGGAACACGAAGCCCTACCGATGCCATAAGCAACGCGGGCCACGCCGAGCCAACAAACGCCTACGTATTCACCACACCCTGAAACACAATACGGCTTGCACCCGCCGGCGGCCTCGTTCAGCTTAAGCCCAGCGAACGTCACAGCCCACGGCTTAACCGCATGTCCGTAGCCACCGTGCTTTCCCTAGCCGGCATCACAAAACGATTTGGCGAAAACAACGTCCTCAAGGGCATCGATCTCACCGCCCAGGAAGGCGATGTCGTCGCCCTGATCGGTGCTTCCGGCTCCGGCAAGAGCACACTTTTGCGTTGCGTCAACCTGTTGGAAATTCCAACAAGCGGCGACGTCGTCGTCGATGGCATACCGATGCCGCTATCGGAGCCTGAAAACGGCGTTCGTCGAATTACCGACACCAAGCGCCTGCGCGAAATCCGCGCCCGGACCGCGATGGTATTCCAATCGTTTAATCTGTGGTCACACCTGACGATCTTGGAAAACGTGATCGAAGCGCCGGTCCAAGTCCAAGGCGTCGCGAAAGCCGATGCGAAAGCCCGCGGGCTTGCCCTGCTTGACCGCGTCGGCATTGCCGATAAGTCGGACAGTTTTCCAGAGCAGCTCTCCGGCGGTCAGCAGCAGCGCGCAGCCATTGCGCGGGCCCTGGCGATCGAGCCGCGCATCATGCTGTTTGATGAGCCGACCTCCGCCCTCGATCCCGAACGGGTCGGCGAAGTGCTGGATGTGATGCGAGATCTGGCCGCCGAGGGGCGCACCATGCTGGTCGTCACCCATGAAATGGGTTTCGCCCGTGATGTTTCAAACCGTGTCGTCTTCCTGCATGAAGGTTTGATCGCAGAGGAAGGACCACCCCGGGAGATCTTCGCGCGTCCCCAAACGCAAGCTTGCCAACAGTTCCTGTCACGCGTTCTGTAGCTGGCGGCTGTGCGCCGACATCAAGGCGACCCGCAGCACCACCCATCATTCCCGCATTTCGCGGGCCGAACTGAAGACACCATCGATTGGAGGAACACCGAATGATCAAAAAAATGCTGGGCCTGATCGCGGCCGCGGCCGTGATGGCTGCGCCACTTGCAAGCCTGCCGGCTGCCGCCATGGACAAGATCCGGATTGCAACGGAAGGTGCCTACCCTCCGTTCAACAACAAGGACGCGGCAGGAAACCTCGTCGGCTTTGATGTTGAAATCGCCAAAGCACTGTGCGCGCAATTGTAGGTCTAATGCGTGATCGTTGCGCAGGATTGGGACGGAATTATTCCAGGCCTCGTTGCCAAAAAATATGACGCCATTATTGCGTCGATGTCGATTACCGACGAGCGCAAGAAAACTGTCGATTTCACCGGCAAATACTACGCGAACCATTTGCGCATGGTCGCCAAGACAGGCGCCGGCATTTCCCGGACCGATGACCTGGCCGGCAAGACCGTCGGAGCGCAGCGTGCGACCGTCGCCGCCACTTGGGCCGAAGACAAATTGGGCCGCCGCGCAACGGTCAAACTCTACGATACGCAAACAGCCGCCTACGCTGACCTCGAAGCTGGCCGCCTGGACGTCCTGGTTTCTGACGTCTACCCAGCTTTTGATTGGCTGAAAGGCAAGGACGGCTTTGAATTTGTCGGCGAAAAGATCGACATCAACGATCTGATCGGCATCGCTGTCCGCAAGGGCGAGGACGATCTGCGCGCAAAATTCGATGCGGCGATTAAAGCCATTCGCGCCGATGGCACCTACGCAAAGATCAACGCGAAGTATTTCCCCTTCGATATCTATTGATCGGCCGTCGCTGTCTCCGATCTTACCAATCTGCGTGGGAATTGCCGCGGCGGGCGCAGTCCGCCGCGGTCACCACGGGCCCATCGCCCACCCGTGGCCAAACACGTCAGGTCACCCGTAGGCCGCCGCACGCTGCCAAATCTCCGCCTCACCAACCAAGCCCCGTAGAACCCGCCCGAACCACGCCCAATGACAGACACCGCAATCTTCGATCTACTGGCATTCGGCGATACCGGCTGGGGCGACGAATTGTTGGCGGGCGCACTGATGACCGTTCAACTCGCACTGGTTTCGCTTGGTGTCGGGCTGATTGGCGGACTTCTGCTTGCCGGGGCAAAACTTGCGAAATTCCGATTGCTGCGCTGGTTTGCTGATCTTTATAACCTGATCATCCGCGGCACACCGGAATTTCTAATTCTTCTGCTTGTCTATTTCGGTCTTGAACAAGCCATCCGCGGCACTGCGGCGCTGGCCGGCTATGACCTCAGCGGTTTTGAAATACCCAAGTTCGTCGCAGCGGTTGTTGGGCTGTCCTTGATTTTTTCCAGCTACGCAAGCGAGATATTCCGCGGTGCGTATCAAGCGGTGCCGGTCGGCCAGATCCAAGCCGCCCAAGCGTATGGCTTTACCCAGTATCAGATTTTCTTTCGCGTTCGTCTTCCGCAAATGTGGCGCTTTGCAATTCCTGGTCTCGGCAATCTCTGGATGGTGTTATTGAAAGATACATCGCTCGCTGCGGTCATCGCTCTGGAGGATTTGCTGCGCCAAGCCAAGGTCGCCAGCGAATCAACACGCGAACCCCTGCTGTTCTACCTCGCTGCAGGCGCAATTTATCTCGTCCTGACGGGCTGTTCTGACCTTGTCCGCCACCGGCTTGAACGGGGCGCCCGCCGCGGGCTTGCCCAGCCGACCGCAACGCACCATTGACCGGCGCAAAGCATTTCACAGCCATGACCTATCTCGACTTGAAAATATGGACGTCCGACGCAGCGTGCGCAGCCTTGAAACCTGTCTCGCCAGAGCTGTTTGCCGCGGCCTGCCCCCGTTTCTTCGATGGCCTTTTTGTGACATTGGAACTTGTCATCCTATCCACGCTGCTGGGTCTGTTTTTTGCCCTCGCCCTTGCTTTGGCACGCGTTTCAAACAACGCGCTGTTGTCCGTGCCGGCCTACGTATATTGCTACGTTTTCCGGGGCACACCCCTGCTTGTCCAGCTTTGGATTCTCTATTTCGGCATTGGCTCACTGGGTGCCGACGGCCTCGGCCCGCTTTGGGCCTTTTTTCGCGATTCGTGGTCGGTTGGGCTGCTGGCGTTGGTTTTGAATACGGCCGCCTATTCCGCCGAGATTCTGCGTGGTGGGATCGAAAATGTGCCTCGCGGTCAAATTGAAGCCGCCAGAGCATATGGCTTATCGTGGCGCCAGCAAATGCAGCGGATCATCCTGCCTCAGGCGCTGCGCATTGCATGGCCGGCCTATGGCAACGAAGTCATTCTTCTGATGAAGGGCAGCGCACTTGTCTCAACGATTACCGTGCTTGATTTGATGGGGCAGACACGAACCGTGTTCTCCCGCAGTTACAATCTGGAGATCTTTTTTTATGGCGCAATTTTATATTTGGCGTTGACCGGTATTTTGACCTTGCTCTTGCGCGGTATCGAGTATCGACTGGCGCAACGGCCTCGCGCCGCTTAAGTTCTGTTTCAGACAGTTGCAACCAGCCGACTGAGGGTTCAGAGCAAATATCTGAAACATAACGAACACGAGAGCCATATCCGATCTTACGGAAGCGCTTTGCAAGTCACAGATCGGATGAGCTTGCTCTATTTCCAACAGGACAAAGCATCCGGCTTCAGCGAAATCGCCTGAACCAAAAATGTAGCCCGCATCAAAAGCCCAGATCATGGCAGGTGTCTGCCCGCGCCCCCAAAATGCGCCAGGCAAAACAGCCAACTTTCCTGGGTATAGGCGCAGCCCTATTCGTCCGCCAATGCCCGAACTGTCTTGCCCGCGGCTCCACGACCGTTCGCCGCCCCAGGCTTCTGCGGCACGGCCGGCCGCTGCCCAACCTTGGCCGACGCCGCCGCCGTCTGCGCGGCAACTGTCACAGGGCAAGCTTTTGGAAACGTTCGAAACGCTTGTCGCGTCACGCGATTTCCCGCAGGCAACAACCGCGCCACGTGGCGGCCCGCCCGCGATTTCTGCGAAACTTCGACCGGCTCGCGCCGACGGCTTGAGATCTCAAAAAATGTCGGGATATAGCCTGCGCCAGTCACCACAGCTTTCGCGTCACCGGTTTTACCAAGCTCCAAGAGCATGACAATCGATACGCGAGGCTTCCACTTGATCATATTCGAAACGAAATTCCCAAGTGAGTAAACAATCAGCCCCTCGCGACCATCGGTCGTGACGCGCTTTTCCCAAGGCTGGACCACATGAGGGTGCCCACCAAGAACCGCAGTCGCGCCAGCGTCTATCATATCGCGCGCAAGACGTTTCTGCCGACCGGTCGGGTGATCGCGATATTCCGCACCCCAATGGGGCGTCACAAGAACAGCATCAACCGACGTGTCTGACGCAAGGCGCCGTATCTCCGCCAACACCTTTTCGCGCTGATCATAACACATCAAAACCTGGCCATGACGATCCGGCATGCCATTTGTGGAATATGTGCACGCAAGCCAGGCCGTTCGAATACCATTACGCTCAACAATCGTACTCCAGGCACGCGCGTCGCCATCGCGTTTCCGCGTACCGGTCAATGCCAAACCGGCTGCCTCAAGATTATCAATTGTGCCATTGGCGCCGCGCCAACCACGATCCATCGCATGGTTATTAGCGGTCGAGACGATATCAAAACCCGTGGCCTTCATATCAAGAATAACCTGCGGGTGAAAATTGAAAATCAGCGAACCCCGGCGATAGCCGTAAACACGATAATCGAGTTTCCAGCCCGGATCGCGCGCAGGACGTCCGCCGATCGCCACGTTTCTAACCGCCGGCCCTTCCAAATTGCCGTAGGCGATGTCAGCCGCAGCCAACACTGGCGCCATTTGCCGCCAGAACGGTTTAAAATCCCGACGCGCCATTCCAAGCCGCATCAGGCTGTTATGAAACAGCAAATCGCCCACGGCGGCAATCGTCACACGCTTGCCCGGCTGACACGCCGCCTGAAAGGTCATCTCGCGCGCCACCGCGTTCCCGTGCATGCCCGCAACAACGAGCATTGCGGCCGGTCCCAACCAAAACCTCTTCGCTCTGCTGCGCATGCAATGACACCTCTGCAATGACAATTTTCTGGCGACACATTGATAGTTTCCCAAACGATTATGAATGGAAGCAACCCGCCCGCGAAGATCAAGTGGCCTTCACTGGATCTTGGTTAATATTCGCCTGAGGCCGCAGAAGCACTGGCATACGGAACATCCCATCCCGGAAAAATTGCGCCGCCGTGCCAATATCAAGCAAGCCATAATCCTATCGCAAGAAGGCAAGCAGATGGGCGACAACCTCATCCGGTTGCTCCTGTTGCACCCAGTGTCCGGCGCCGTCGATGAAACGCACCCCACGCCAGTCTTGACAGGCCGAACTTTGCATCGCCTCAAAATCACCAGGCTTTTGATAAGTCCCCCAGTCAGAGCGGCCAGAGATGAACATCGCAGGCACTTCGATTTGACGTCCCGCAAACGTGCGCAAGTCATCGGCAAACAAGCCACCTGTCACACAGCGATACCAGTTCAAACCGCCCTGGAAACCGGTGCGGGCATATTCGGCCGCATAAACCGCCAGTTCCTCTTCGCTGAGCCATGCGCAACGATCAATTTCGCTCTGTGATGGCATATGCGGGGCGACTGTTTCAGCCATATTGGCATCGCGATGCATAATATAATAGGTCGGCAATGCCGCAAGCACGTCCGCCGACCACGCATCCAATGGAACCGGCTGGTTTTGCGCCCAGTCTGCGCTCTTGTGGTGATAATATGCGCGCAAGAATGCATGCAGGCCTTGCGGTGCAAAACTCATATCGGCATTGGCTGACGCGGTCGAATAATACCATTGATAATGCTTGCGCGGCGGCGATAAGGCGCCGAGAGCGGCGTTGATCTGCGGATCGGCCATACCGGTCCGCGCAGGCGGGCGGGCAACTTGCGACGCGCCATCAAATGCCGTTGCCTGGGGAAACATTGGCGCACCGGCAAACGGCGCACTCATCATCACAATGCGCTTGAAAACATCAGGCCTTGCCAGCGCACACGCCGCGGCGACCGGTGATCCGAAATCATGCCCGATAACGGCATGGACGTTTGACTGACCGAGCGCGGCAAGCAAGCCCAATTGATCGCGCACGAGGTTAAGCATGCGAAACTCGGCAAGATCGCAATCAAACGCATTGGTCCAGCCAACGGTGCGCCCATAACCGCGCTGATCAGGCGCGATCACGCGGAAGCCGGCTTGAGCCAGCGCCGGCATAACCTTGCGCCAGCTATAAGCAAGCTCTGGAAAACCGTGCAGCAAGAGCAGAACCGGCAAATCCTCTGACGAATTGAAACCGTCCGGAACAGGGTGCGGCACAGCTTCAAGAACGTGCATCGACAGACCATTATTATTAGAAACCATGCGCGCTGTGATGCCAGCAGGCAATAAATCAGCTCCGAACGCGCCTGGCGCGGCTTGATCCAGTCCTGAGCGAGCCGTCATGGCGGTGGCCTCCTGTCTCACGCCCCTCCCCGCCCGGGCCAACGCCAGGGCACGCTGCAAAGCTACCTTGCGACACGCGCCCTGCCCAGTCTCAGGCTGAGCGGCTATGACAACAAATGGCGCTGTTCGGCCTGGCCGCGCCGGGGCCAGATCGAGCTGTCAATCAATGAAAGGGAGACGCCCGTGACCACCGCAACGCATTCCGTTGACGTTTCGACTGACGATTTGGCCGCACTCTGCCAATTCGACACCCCCACGATCTGCAATGCATTGGAACTGATCGTTCCAGAACGCCGCGGACACGGCTTCACCACGCAGCATCTGTTTCCGCTGGCCCCAGACCTTGCGCCGATCGCCGGCTTCGCACGCACCGCAACGATCCGTGCTGCGTTCTCAGGCGCAGATACCGCCGATGAGATGATCGCCAAGCGGACGGGCTATTACGAATACATCGCCGCCGAACCACGGCCGACGATCGTCGTGATCCAGGATCTTGACCCCACCCCCGGCATCGGCGCGTTCTGGGGTGAGGTTCAAACCAACATCCACAAGGGACTGGGCTGCCTGGGCTGCGTCACCAACGGCTCCTATCGCGACATAACCGATAGCGCCAAAGGCTTTCAATTACTCGGCGCAAAGGTCGGTCCAAGCCACGCACACGTGCATCTCGTCGACTACGGAAGCCAAGTCAACGTGCACGGCCTGCGGGTTGCCGACGGCGACGTCATCCACGCCGACCGGCACGGCGCCGTCATGGTCCCGCGCGCGGCCGTGAAACAGATCCCCGCCACAGTCGCCCTTCTGCAGCGGCGCGAAGCCGTCATTCTGGAAGCGGCGAAATCACCGGACTTTGACATTGAAAAACTGAAATCCGCGATGGCCGGCGCCCGCGAGATTCACTGACCCAACGCCAATTGGATCTCCGCTTCGCAAACGCCCACAATTGGCGTCAGAACTTCACGAGACCTGCTAGGACCGGGCGCTGAGCCCGGTTCCGCGTATCACCGCAGCGCGCCATCAGTCGTAGCGAAAATCATGCAGAATGCGGCGCTGCCAATTCTGCCGGCGGGGCTGCGGTGCACTGAGCGTGCGAACACGTCGCTGCTGGCGTTGATTATAGGTGATTTGCCGGCGGCGCTGGTTGCTTCGATCCGCAAGCCGCCGACGCTGCGCACGCAAGGACCGCCGCCGATCCGCCAATTCCAATTGACGCCGCACGCGCTCCTTCCGCACAGCGATAATCGCTGCACGCCGTTCCGGGCCCGCATCCGGATGGCGTTCAGGCAACAACGGTGCGCGCGCGCCGACCGGGCCCACGTTCGCTTTCGGAGCTTTGCCCGCATTGAGATCTGCGTTCTGCGTTGACGCCGCATATGGCGACACGCGACCCGACGGGCTGACCCGGGCAAGCTCGGGTTTCGTCGACGGTTCAACCGCAGCAACTCGTGATGCAACCCGCCATTGATTTGTCGCCGGCCCGCCCGGCACGAGCGCGGTTTCAACCGCATCCGGCGGCGCAAGCTTGCCATGCGGTCGGGTCATGATCTCCGTCAGGCGTGATGTCTGGCGTCGCTCCACTTCCGGATCGGAGGCGAAGACCACGCCGATCAGGACCAAAGCGGCCAAGGCAGTCCCGATGATAGTGCGGAGCATGATATCCTGCGCGTGACGCGAAAAAACTGGACGAGCGCGAGCTATCACGCCCTAAGCTACGTGTGAAGATAAAAGTCGAAGTGATTGAAATCGGTTCCGTTCATGCTGAACAAAGGGCCAGATCAGGCCAAGCAAAGCCAGCCCCGCAACCCAACGCGCGAGCGGGCATAACACGCTTAATCGGCATCCGCTGGACGGCGACGCTGGCGCTTCACATCGCTGCGCCGCCGCTTTGTATCGAGCCGCGCGCGCACGGCCCCAGCATGTGGGCGCGTTGCAAGACGGGCCCGCGGACGCACAGCGGCTCGGCGGATCAGCGCGACAAGCCGATCGATCGCATCGCGCCGATTGGCCAACTGCGTACGGAAACGGTGCGCCGTTATGACGATCTCGCCAGCCTTGGTGGCGCGATCGCCAGCCAGCCGGAGCAAGCGCGCGCGAACGTCGCCGGGAAGCTCGCGGGCATTGCGTGCGTCAAAACGCAACTGCACCGCTGTCGCGACCTTGTTGACGTTCTGCCCGCCCGCCCCGGGCGACCGGACAAACGTGACGGAAATCTCGTCATCGTGAAGCGTGATGTCCGGTGTGACTTGGATCATTCTTTCGATAACCGCGCCCGCGCGACTTGGGCTGTGTCACACAACACATCGACCATGGCCGAAAAATCCTGATTGCCGTAACCGCGTGCACGGGCCTGCGAGAAGGCCTCGCGCGCGGCTGCAGCAACCGGCACCGGCACGCGCGTTGTGTTCGCCGCACCGACAATCAACGACAGATCCTTATGCGCCAGATCAATCGTGAAGCCGGGCTCCGTATCCCCCGCCAGCACCTTGTTGGGCCAATTGACCTTAAGCTGACCATTGGTTGCCGTGGTGCCGTGGATCACGTCCAAAGTTGTTTCCAGATCAAGTCCGAACCGCTGAGCAAGCGATAGGGCTTCGGCGTTGAGCTGACATGAGATGATCGCGAGGTAGTTGTTGACCAATTTGGTCCGCGTACCACTGCCGGCAGGCCCGCAATAATGGATGGTCGTGCCCATCGCCTCCAACAGCGGCTTGACGGTTTCAAAATCCGCCCGCTCGCCACCGACCATGAACAGGCTTTCGCCCCGGTCCGCGTGCCAGGCCAGCCTCCCAATCGGCGCATCGACGGCCCGGCAACTCTTGGCCTTGGCGGCTTCGTGCAACGCATCGGTCGTCTCAGGTTCGATCGTGGAAAGATCCAGGAAAATGGTGCCGGGTGCGGCATGCTCAATCAGCCCGCCAGGCCCCATCACCACATCGCGCACAATCTTGCCATCGGGCAGGACGGTCACGATGATCTGGCAGGTCTGTGCCAGCGTGGTGAGGTCAGCGATCTCGTTTGCGCCCGCGGCCACCAATTCCGAAACCGGCTCAGGCCGCACATCGTTGACCGCCAGTCGGAACCCCTTTTTGACGCAGTTCAGCGCCATGCCACGCCCCATCGCGCCCAGTCCAATAAAGCCGATCGTCACCTGCTTGGCGTCCATGCGTTTCCTCCAGCGCTTGTTCGTGTTGTTGAGCCCGCGGTGGGCTTGCCGGGCATGCTACTGCGCACCGCACAACAGGCCAATGCCGAGTGATCAACGCGGGCGGTGCCGCTTGACCCATGGGCGAACATCAAACCGCCACGCGAGTCATATGCTTCAATCGGCCAAACACGGATCTCTGATGGGGCGGTCGGCATGACAGAGCGCGAGGATGCGATCTACGGTAAGAAAACAATCGCATTGGTCTATGACTTCGACGGCACGCTATCGCCACGGCCCATGCAGGAATATGCCTTTTTGCCAAAGATCGGCGTTGATGCGCGCGAGTTCTGGGCCGAATCCAATCGGATCGCGCAAGCAGAGGGCGCTGATCCGCTCATCACCTACATGCACCTGATGTATAAAAAGGCCAAAGCCGCCAATGTCCGCATCGACCGCGACGACTTGGTAGCCCAAGGCCGTGACGTTGAGTTGTTCCCTGGCGTGCACGAGTGGTTCGATGAGATCGCAGAATATGTGCGGATTGCCACCGAAACCAAGGGCATCGTGCTCAAGCACTATTTGATATCGTCGGGCCTCACAGAAATAATCGAAGGCACGCCCATTTATCATCGCTTCGACAACGTTTTTGCCTCCGAATACTGGTTTGAGGCATACGATCTGCCATACCCCAAGCGCGTCATTACCGACACTGGCAAAACCCAATACCTGTTTCGGATTAATAAAGGCGTCGAAGACCTTGGCCGTTCAATCAACGAACACATGCCCGAGGATGTCAGGCCGGTTCCCTTCTCCAATATGATTTATTTCGGCGACGGCGATACCGACGTGCCGTCCATGGCCGTCACGCGCAAGAACGGTGGCTATGCCATCGCGGTGCACGGACCGCACGAAAATGCTGATAAATGCGTGGGTCTCTTCGATGCCGGCCGCTGTGATTTTTATGCGCCCGCCGACTACCGCCGCGGTTCAGCGTTGTTCAAACGCACTTGCCTGCTCATCGATCGCATCCTGGCAGATATTCACGTCCGCGAAGAAATGTGGCGCCTTGGCCATCGCGACGATCTCACATAACATGCGACCGATTTGAGGTTGGCAGGACCTATTGCTCTCGGCTGATTTTTTTTGGTTGCAAGCTCCGCATCACGTCAGGACAAAAAGGCTACTGCACGCCAATCAGGCGATCGACCGGCGCATAATCATCGGTGAGAATGAGCGGTGACAGCGCCGCAGCAAGCCGCGTAATGTCCGCTGGCGCCATCCGATTGAATTGAAGACGGTTATGAATTCGTGACGGGATTTGCGCATAGGGCGTCGGCCGCGAGAGACCGGCCACCACGAACGTTGTGCGCGCGCCGCTCTCACCCAGATCCCAAAGCTCAACAATCGGAAATACCTGCTGCAACGTTTTGACGACCGACAATGCAAGACGCGGCGACGACTTCCGGTCAACAACGTTCATGACATAAATGCCCTCATCAGCGCGCAGCCGCTCTTTGACCAATCCGAAAAACTCAGCCGTCACCAGGTGCTGTGGCACCGCAAGATCATGGAACGCATCGCCGACGATCACGTCGAAATGGGCACGCGGCAATCGCGCCAAACTGCGCCGTGCGTCCGCATGCACAACGGTCAGCCGCTCATCGTTCGTATCAACCCACATACGACTTTGCGCGATGGCTGTGACGTCCGGATCGACTTCGGAAACGGTGACTTGCGCGTCCGGGCGGATCGCAAGCCAAGCACGCGGCAACGTATAAGCGCCGCCGCCGACAAAGAATGCACGAAAAGGCGTGCGGCGACCGGTATGAATGCGCGTCAAAGCATCTTGTAATTCGACATAAGGCGTCAAGAGCGCACGCGGTTCGCTTTCAACATTGCTGCCGTGCGCAAGATGGTCGAGCACCATTGTGCGCGCCCGGCCCAAACGCGGCGCCGTTTCGTCCACCAGACGAATACAATAATAAGCGCTTTCCCGCGTGCACGGCGTATCGAACGCCCGCACCGCCGCGCCGAGAAGACCGATCGTCACGGCTCCGGCAGAGATGACCACGACAAGCGTTGTCAAACGAACGCTTGTGCCCCGCTCATTTTGCGACGATGCAGCATCGCCCTGCGCTGAAGCGGCATCTTGCCGAGGCTCCGAACTAGGAAAGCCTGCAAACCAAAGCAACGCTGCCATGGCGGCATAGGCAATCGCCACCAGCACAAATGTGCCAATTGTTCCGATCCACGAAATAAAAACGTAACCAGCGAGCAAAGTCCCAAAAATGCTGCCAAGTGCGCCAGCAGCATAAAATGCCCCAAGCGTCCGCGCCATGATGGCCGGTTCATCATCGATCGCCAGTTTGGTCAGCACCGGCGATGGAATACCGACAAACAGGCTTGGCGCGAAAAAGAGAACCGTTGTTAAAGTGAGGATACTTGCGACCGCGCCAACGCCAAGCGACAGGATCGGCCCCGAAACCAACCGGATCAGAACGAGCGCCAACACGCTGGTCATCCCGGCGGCCAGCAACGCCCAGATCACGCTGCGATGGGCATCTGCGCTTGGCCGCTCCGCCAGTCGCCCGCCGATCCAGTGCCCCGCTGAAAACCCCGCAAGCACCACGGCAATGATCGCCGTCCACGTGTAAAGCGACATGCCGACGTAAGGCGCAAGCATCCGCCCTGCCGCAATCTCAACGACCAGGCCGCACGCCGCTGACGCCGCAGTCACGAAAAGATAGATCTGCCGCCGCATCGGCATCGCCCCCCGGATTGGTTTTGGCCGATATCAAGCAGGGATGCGCCGCTGTGGGAAGGGCAACCCGCGTGCATCGTCGACGGCTGGACCACCCAGCATGTCCGCGCGGCCGCAACGAGACCGCCCGCGTAAAGTGGTGTGGGCGCATCTTTAACGAATTCCCCGTATCACGGACTGGCAACACAGAAATTGCCGGCAGCCGTCTTGTTCCGGCAGCCGCGATGGTCTTCCGCCGCGAACGCAACGACAGCGTCGCAGAGCACCGCGCCCGGGTGTGCAGCTTGTAATGCCAAGCAAAGGAGCGTCAGTTGAATATCGGTAATCTCCTGGTGGCCAAGGGCCTTGTTTCGGCAGACGACATCGACCGCGCCATTGCGCATCAAAAACAGCATGGCGGTCGTATTGGTGACAGTATCGTCGCCATCGGACTTCTCACCAAACAACAAATCGACGAAGTCCTCGCAGACGCACCACAAGTGCCCACGACAATTGCCGGCACTGGTATCGATTCGGTATTTCTGCTCGAACTTGCCATTAAAGGCATGTATTCGGAAAATATCGAAACAGCCTCGCAACTGGCTTCGACAATGAAATTGTCCAGTACCGTGGTCAACCAAATCCTGACGGCCGCGAAAGAGCGCAAACTCGTCGACGCATTGCCCGCTGCATCAGGATCGGGATCACGCTCGGAAATGCGTTTGGCCTTGACGCGCGCCGGTCGCGAATGGGCGATTGATGCACTAAGCCGCGGACAGTATTTCGGTGCCGCGCCGGTTTCGCTGAAGGATTATCAAGAGCGGATCCTCAATCAGCGCATCACAAATGAAATCGTGACACGTCAGCGTTTGAACGAAGCGTTCTCCGGGCTGGTCATGCCGGAGCGTTTTGTCAGCCGCCTCGGGCCGGCGGTCAATTCCGGCAACGCGATCCTGATTTACGGCCCTGCCGGAAACGGCAAGACCACGATCGCCGAGATTGTGGGGCAGCTTTTCCAGAACGTGATTTACGTTCCCTATTGCGTCGAAATCGACGGCGAGATCATGAAAGTTTTCGATCCAGCCGTTCACCGGATGGTCGCAGATGCTCCAATGCCAGACGATAGCACAGGCCTGCGCCGCAGCCGCATCGATCCACGATGGGTCGCCTGCTATCGCCCGATGGTGATCACCGGTGGCGAATTGACCATCGAAATGTTGGACCTCAAATATAATCCGATCGCCAAGTACTACGAAGCGCCGCTGCACATCAAAGCGTTGAACGGCACCTTCCTGATCGACGATTTCGGTCGCCAGCGCGCCAAACCCGAAGATATTCTCAACCGCTGGATTGTGCCGCTCAACAGCCGTGTTGATTATCTGACGATGCATACCGGCAAGAGCGTGATGATCCCATTCGATGAAATCGTTATCTTTTCGACGAACATGCACCCCAACGACCTGATGGACCCCGCATTCCAGCGCCGCATCAGTTATAAACTGGAAACCGTCGAGCCGCCTGAAGAGTTATTCCGAAAGGTGTTCATCGGCATGGCCAAGAAAAATGGCCTCAACCTGACGGCCGAAATTTACAACCGGGTCCTCAACGGCGTCCGCGAGAACGAAGCGCCGTTGGCCTACTTCCAGCCCAAGTTCATTGTCGAGCAGGTCTTGGCCTCCTGCAAATTTGAGGGCACCAAACCACAATTCACCATCGACAACGTCGACGATGCGCTCGCCAATCTCTTCATCAAGAAATCTGATGGCAAAATGTTCGGGATCAAGCGCAGCTAATCACGGAGCGCCGATTGCCAGACGCCGGCACACGCGGCCCATAATGCAGGATTTCAAGGGTTGGAGCGGGCAGCGGGAATCGAACCCGCGTCTCTTGCTTGGAAGGCAAGGGTAATAGCCATTATACGATGCCCGCATCCCGGAGAAGCATGCCGAGATTGCGTTGTCTAAGCGCTTTGGCGACCTCAGACAAGTGGTGCAGCGCACGTTGCTGTGCAACCCGCGCATGAACCGGCTTGCGCCGTCGTTGCGTACCGCGGCTCCGCGAGAAAATTCAAGCTACGAAGTCGCCGAGATTGTCGATCCGCGTCATGTGCGACAGCGAAGCGTTGTAGACGTCAATGAACGTTGCAAAGCGAGCCCGGTCATACGCGCCTGGAAAATAACCCTCAACCAGCAGATCATCGTCCTGATCCACATAGAACCGGCTTGCCGCGGCCGTCGCGTTGAGCTCGTTGACAAGCTTGTAGAGGCCAAGCCGATTGGCCTTGCCGCTTTCGCTCAACCCAAAGATCGACGTGACCAGAAGACCGTCTGCATACGGCTTCATTGAGATATTAAGGTTGCGTTGGTGCCGCGCAGTCAATGCGCCGTCGTGCAGCGTGACCTCATAGCCGAGGTATTCCAAATGTGTCTTGATGTCTTCGGCGGCTTCGAACATGCGATCCTCCGGGCGCTTACGCCGGCTTGCGGCAGCAGCGTCACTCTAGAGCAATATCCGACCATACGGAACCGCCTCGCGATCCATAAATCGAGTGAGATTGCTCTATTTTCAACATGATAGAGCATTGTTACCCGACCACTTGACCGCGACTGCGAGCACGTGTGGTCGGATAATGCCCTGGGCGTACGCCAGCACTCAAGCCCAGTCGCCGGCAGAAGAACTGCGCAACCTGCCCCGGTGAAAAACCAACCCAGCGCATTGCGCCCAACGTCAGACGGCCAGCGCAGGACGTACGGCGTGTTATGGGGAATGGTGGAGAGGGTTGGATTCGAACCAACGTAGGCATAGCCAACGGGTTTACAGCCCGTCCCCTTTAGCCACTCGGGCACCTCTCCGGCCCTATGCGCAAAGACCGCAACCGATCCGTCAGACCCGATCCGTCGCAGTCGCCAATCCGCACCGTCAACGCTGAGCGCTTGACGAGAGCGCGCAATACGTCAAAGCCGAGCCCGAATGTCAATGGCCAAAACGGGGCCACGGCACACCTGACCGCTCGAAGGAGCCACCATGCCCGCCGATCAGCGCCCGCCGTCACGCAAAACACAACATCGCAAACCCGCAGGACCGCGGCGGCCCGGCGCAAAGCGCAACCAGCCAGATAAGAGCTGGGCACCGGAGGGCGACGTCATCGATCCCGATGAACTGGCCGACGTCGATATCCCAGATGACATTGCTGTGGATCGCACCGCACTCACGACCGCCCCAGACCGCACGGCAATCACGACCGCCCGCGACCGCAAGCCCCACCGCACGGCCGAACCGGCCGGCGGAGAACGGCAAGGCCGCGGGCGACCTGGCGAACCGCGCCGCGGGCCGAAGCCGGCACAAGACGCAGAGGATCCAGCGACATTGATCTTCGGCATCCACGCCATCGCGTTTGCCCTTGACAACCCACAACGGATCATCACCGGCCTGCATTTGACCGAGAACGCCGAGGCGAAACTTGCGCAGGGCCTGGCCGGACGCACCGTGTCGATCACCCGCGTGCGGCCACGGGACCTGGATCGCAGGCTAGGCCCGGACACGGTCCACCAGGGCGCATTGGCCGAAGTCGAGCCGCTTGATCCCGTCGCGCTGGACGATCTCATCGTGCGAGCAGCGGACGCCGGCCCGATCGTCCTGCTTGATCAAGTCACCGACCCGCATAATGTCGGCGCGGTCTTGCGCTCTTGCGCCGTATTTGGCGCCACGGGCCTCGTCATGACCCGGCGGCACTCACCGCCCTTGGGCGGCGCGCTCGCCAAGGCGGCATCCGGCGCGCTGGAACTTGTACCGGTCGCGCTCGTCCAGAACTTGGCAAACACATTGCGTGCGCTCGGTGCGGCCGGTGTTCGCCGCATTGGCCTTGATGGCGCTGGCGAGGCCCCAATCGATCGGATCGATTGGGCGGGGCCGACCGCACTTGTGCTTGGCGCGGAAGGCAAAGGGCTGCGGGCCGCGACACGTGATCTCTGTGACGTGATCGCCAGGATCCCATCGACTGGCCCGATCGCCAGCCTCAACGTATCAAACGCGGCCGTTGTAACGCTTTACGAGGCCCAACGGGCGCGGGCCTGAGAAGACAAACAAGCGCCGCAGCACCCGAAAAAAACGTGGCGCACGGCGCCGCGCGCCTTCAGATCATCGGCCCGCCGACCGGCGAAGGTCCGATCCGCTTACCAAAGCCAGAATGGCACGCGGCCGTGATTGCGACGGTGCCACCGACGATGCTTGTAGTGGCGGCGGTGATCACCCCAGGCTTTGTAATAGGGCGGCTGACGGAACCGATAGCGCTTGAGCACTTTATGGCGCGGACGCCAGTAACCGCTATTGTAGTACGGGTAGTACCCGTGCGGCACATAACGATACCGGTAAGGATCGCTATGCGTATGCGTGCGATAGCGGGGGCGATAAACCCAGCGGCGCACGTGGTGGACACGGCCATAACCGTATGGGGCATTCGAGCGGTGTGCGCCGTGCGCCTTTGCGTGACCGGAGATCACACCGTTGAATGAAAGCGCCATCACAAAGATGGCGGCGAGCAATGCAAAACGCATGCGAACCTCCTGACGCGATGCAACTACGCACCATATTTAACGCCTTAGCCTTTCGAAATCTTTGATTTACAGCGATCGACCTGTGCGATTGTCGAATATTGCGACAATAACGGTACGCTTAACCGCTTTCTCATCTCGATTTGGCAGGGTCCTGCGATGCCTATCGCCGGCCTGAAATTGCCCGCGAAACCTGCCACCTTGGATTTGGACGGGAAGAAACCGTGACGCGTGCGATCCCGCAGCAAGGGACCCAAACGCCAAAATCAGACGCTGCGGACGGTGCGGCGGTGCGCTCGCACCAGGCACTGCGCGAACGCCTAATTGGCAAGACCGCGCCTAAACTGGCCGAGACCAAATCAGCCCAGGCTAAACCCATCAAGGCGAAACCG
>CAZOGY010000007.1:0-8812 GCA_964579305.1 uncultured Hyphomicrobiaceae bacterium | reverse complement strand
CCATCGACCCAACCGCCGGATAGAGATGTTACGGCGGCCGAGCCTGATCATCGCGCCAACAAGACTGGTGCGTCGAAAGACACATCGACCGGCGACGCCATGGCAGCAGCAATCGCGGCTGCCAAGCGGCCCATTTATGCGCTCGCGGTTTTCAGCGGCGTCATCAACATCTTGATGCTCGCTGGCCCCTTGTTCATGCTGCAGGTCTATGATCGCGTCATGACGTCGGGCTCAATGCCGACGCTGTTTGCATTGCTGGGCCTGACGCTCATCTTGTATGCCGCCTTGGGGCTGTTGGACGGCATCCGTTCGCGCGTCGTTGTCCGCATGGGCCGTGAGTGCGACGCAGCCCTTGCCGACCGCATTTTCAACGCCAGCATTGCTCGCAGCGCCAGGGGCCGCCCGACCGCGACAGCCGCCTTGCGCGAACGTGATCACTTGCGCCAGTTTCTGTCGGGCCCAGGTCCGACCGCCGCGCTGGATGCGCCATGGACCCCCATCTACTTGCTGGTGGTGTTCGCGTTGCATTGGGTTCTGGGGATCGCGGCCACACTGGGCGCGTGCATTCTTATGGTGTTTGCTTGGCTGAACGAACGCGCTGGCCGCACACCACTGCTCAACGCAGGCAAAGCCGCCGCCGGCGCCATAAGCCTTGCCGATGTCGCTGAACGCAATGCCGAGGCGATGACGGCGATGGGCATGACGGATGCGATCCGCAACCGCTGGCGCGCCGCATCCGAAGCCGCTGGAGCCCACCAATTGACCGCGTCGGACCGGCTTGGCGCACTCACCGCGGCCACCAAGACGATGCGGCTTGCATTGCAATCGATCATTCTTGCAGTGGGTGCGGCCCTGGCGTTGAACGGGGAAATCTCCGCTGGCGCGATCGTCGCGGCAACGGTGCTGTTCGGCCGCGCCATGGCCCCTGTTGAACAGGCTTTGTCGCATTGGCGCGGATTTGTGAAAGCCCGCGAAAGCTTGGCCAAGTTGCGTGAATTGCTGGCAGCCGAACCGGATGTCGCCCCAACAACCCAACTGCCCCGTCCATTGGGCCACGTCGCCGTCGAAGACCTCGCCGTGGCCGCCCCTGGCACCCGCACGCCGCTTTTGAACCGCGTCTCATTCGCCGTGCCGGCCGGACACATGGTGGCCGTCGTCGGTCCCTCGGGATCTGGCAAATCGACGTTGGCGCGCGCTTTGGTCGGCGTCTGGCCCCCGGCGCAGGGCGTCATCCGCCTGGATGGCGCGGCGTTGAACCAATGGCGGCCACAGGACCTCGGCCCGCTCGTGGGTTATCTGCCCCAGGACGTTGAGCTGTTCCAAGGCACGGTGCGCGATAACATTGCGCGGTTCCGCAGTGATGTGAGCGACGAAGCCGTCGTTGCCGCGGCGAAAACCGCGCACGCCCATGACATGATCGTCGGCCTCCCGAAGGGTTACGAGACCGAGATCGGCGCTTTCGGCACGCACCTGTCAGCCGGTCAGCGCCAACGTGTTGCGCTTGCCCGCGCCGTGTTCGACAACCCCGTCCTGATTGTTCTCGACGAACCCAATGCCAATCTCGACAAGGCCGGCGAAACCGCCCTGAGCGCGGCTTTGGCGACCTTGCGCGCGCAAGGCGCAACCGTGTTCGTCGTGTCCCACCGGCTCGCCGCGATCAACGATGCCGACCTCATGCTCGTTCTTGATGCTGGCCAGGTCCGTGCGTTCGGCCCGCGCGATGCAGTCATCGCGCGCCTGCAAGGCGCCGCGGCAGCCGGCGCGAACCCAGCCGCGGCGAATGCCCCCGCTCCAAACCAGACGCGCGCGACAACAAACGAAACTATGCGAAAGGCCGGCTAATGCGCCGATCGGATCTGCCATCGACCAACCATGCCTCGGACACGGCAGACAGCCGCGATTGGTCGACCAGCAGCGCGTACGTGCGCATTGGCCTGTGGCTTGTCGCGGGCCTGTGCGTCGTGATCCTAGGCTTCGGCTCAGTGGTTTCAATCAACGGCGCAGTCGTGACAAGCGGCACGGTGACCGTGGAAAGCCGTTATCAAACCGTCCAGCACCTGGATGGCGGGCTCGTCCAGAAAATCCATGTTGAAAACGGCGATCGCGTCGCCGCTGGCGATATCCTTGTAACGCTCGATAAAACAGCCAACGCTGCCGAACTCGGTGTCCTTGAAGCCCGCATATCCGGCCTGACCATCCAGCGCCTGCGCCTGGAAGCCGAACGCGACGATAAAGCCGATTTCCAAGTCCCCGCCACGCTCCGCCGCACCCCGGAATTGCGCGCGATCGTTGCCAGTCAACGCGCCCTATTTGCCGCGCGTCAGGCAACCCGCGGCGGCGAAGATTCCATGCTTGCGCGCCGCGTCAGCCAATTAGAAGCGCAATTGGACGGCCTTGAAGCCCAGCGCACAGCGCGGATTTCCGAACGCGATTTAGCGTACCAGGAGCGCGATGGGCTGCGCCAGCTTTTCAAGAAAGGCTATGCCAATAAACAGCGCCTCAACGCAATCGAACGCCAAGCCGCACGCCTTGCAGGTGACGTTGGGCGGCTTGAAAGCGAGGTTGCGCGCGTAAAAGTCGCAATATCAGAAGCGCGACTTGCCAAAGCGCAAGCCCGCACGGCCTTCTTGGAAAAAGTCGTCGATGAACTGCGCCGCATACAGCAGTCCATTGAAGAACTCGAAACGCAGAAAACGGCGATTGCCGACAAAGTGGCGCGCGCTGTAATTCGCGCACCGCGGTCAGGAACCGTGCACGCACTTGCGGTCAATACCGAAGGCGGCGTCATTGAAGCGGCCCGCCCAATTCTCCAGATCATCCCTGCCGACGAGCGCTTGATCGTGCTCGCTCACGTGCGCCCGCGCGATATCGACAAAGTCCGCGCCGGGCTTGACGCTGATGTGCGCTTCACCGCGTTTCAGGCAAGCCAGACGCCGCGGCTGACAGGCACGGTCCTACGTGTTTCGCCAGCGGAATTGCAATCCTCTGACGGCGCAACCTATTTCACGACCCAAATCGCTATCGCGCCCGCGGAACTGTCAAAAATCGGAGGGATTGCCAAACTGGTTCCCGGCATGCCGGCGGATGTTTTTATCCGGACCGAAGCCCGCTCCATCTTGAGCTACATCCTGAAGCCTTTGACCGACAGCATGGCCGGTGCATTGCGATAATGCCACGCGGTGTCCAAGGCTGGAAATCAACAAAACCCTTATTAATACGCAGCTTCAAGATTTACGCGGATTGTACGCGTTGTTCTGGCGCCATTCCGACATGAAATACGCCAGGCTTTCGTCGATCTTCTTTGGCAGAATAACCTGCAGTTTCACACGATGATCGCCGCGCGTGCCTTTGGCCGGGTTTTCAACACCCTTGCCGCGCAACCGCAGCATTGTGCCGCTGCTGGCCCCTTTCGGCACGCTGACCTGGACGCGCCCCGTCACAGTTTCGATCTCAATCTTTGCGCCAAGAATGGCCTCGTCGATGGCGATCGGCACCTCTGAGACGATATCATCCCCAGAGCGCGTAAACGTGGGATGCGAACGGACCTGGATCTCCACGAGCGCGTCCCCGGCCTCGCCGCCGCCAAGTCCCGCCTGACCTTTGCCGCGCAGCCGCAGCACTTGCCCATCCGTCGTTCCAACCGGCACGTTCAGATCCAGCACACCGCCCGACGGCAACGTGATCCGCTTGCGCGCACCGCGCACCGCTTCGAGAAAATCAACTTCGAGTGAATAGCGCACGTCCTGGCCGCGCCGCGCAAAACCGCCGCCCGGCCGCGCACCGCCCTGGCCGAAAAAATCTGAAAAGATATCGCCGAACCCAAGGTCGTCGGCAGGTCCACGGGCACGCGATGCATACGGCCCACGACCGGCGCCGCCTGCGGCCTGGTAGCTATAGCGCGGCTCTCCGCTTGCATCGATCTCCCCGCGATCAAACCGTTTGCGCTTGTCAGCATCACCGAGCAGTTCATAGGCCTGCGACACACGCTTGAACCGCTCCGCCGCCGCCGCGTCACCGGGCTTGAGATCAGGATGCAAGTCCTTGGCAAGCTTTCGGAAAGCCTTGCGAATCTCATCGTCGCTGGCGGTCCGCGCCACGCCGAGTGTCTGATAGGGATCGTCCGCCATGTTTTGAATGCCTTCAGGACTGCGGCCGCACGCGCAGGCGGCAACCGCAGAGCCGGTTGACGCGGGATCGACAGCACGCAGCGCAAAGCCGTTGTTCGCCAATCTACCACCGCGCCACGCTCGCGAACAGGTTAAAGCATCTTAAGTCATCGCAGTACCGGGCGCGGTACACGCTCACCCGGTGATCACGTCGTTTGCCCAAAAACCCAGCACAGGTGGCCAAGCACCGGAGCCTTGGGAATTACAATACGTCGAGGGTCTCATCGGGCGGCGTCGGCCCATCAATCACGAACTTCAGCCCCAACAGACCTGCAAGCGCCTCAAACCGACGCGTCAGCTTATCACCGTAAAGTGTCGCGAACCGCTCCGGCAGGGTCAGGATCAAAGCGTCGCCATCCACACGGATCGGCGTATGTGGGATGACGTCGTGCCTGCTGCACGCCAACACTTCAGCAGCGCGCAATGCCGCTGACAAGATTCGCGCCCGTTGCATCATACGCTTGGACACCAGCGCTCGCAGACCAGGATCAAGCGCCTCGCCATTTGCCTCATCCGGCCCGGCATGGCGCGCATAGACCGTCAGCGCCAGAAAAAGCCGGCCCGGGTGATCAATCCCCGTCAACGCGGCATGCGCAACAACACCCATGGTCTGCATCCCGCGATAATCAGGATGGGCCCGCCAACCAATGTCCGACAAAAGGCAAGCTGCATGCCGCAACCGACGCTCCTCATCGGTCTCAGAAAACTTGCCGGCCGCAAACAGCGGATCTGTCCAAGGGATGAGTTCGTCAGCGTGGGGCGACGACCGTGACCGCAGCCGCGCATAATCACGACAAAACGCGATCAGTGGGTCCTCATCGCGTTGCTCCGGCGACAACATGTCGTAGATCAGACCTTCGCGAATGCCAAACACCGAAAACACGAGTTTTTCGGGCCGCGCAACTTTGAGGACTTGCTCCAGCGATGCTGCGCCATACGGCAGGATCTCGCGACGCTTTGGCGAAACCACGTTTCCGTTTGGAATTTGATCAAACCGTTTTGCGCGCCGCACGGACTCACAAAACGCGATCGCTTCATCCGTCGGAATTGTATACCCGTGCAATACGCTGATTGGGTATTTATTTTGCGCCATATGCAGCTTCGCAAGTGAACGCCACGTCCCACCAACGGCATAGAACGTTTTCGCATTCGTTTTCGGTAGCCACTCGACATTACCGATGTGCGTTTCCGCCTCAGAAACCGCGTGCGCCATGCGGCCAAGGCTGTTTTCAAGAAGTTTCAACCCGCCCAGCGGCAGGGTCACCGCATTCTTCACTTTGGCACGTTTGACGCGCACCAACTCCAGGCTGCCGCCGCCAAGGTCCCCGGCGATCCCATCAGGGTCGACAAAGCCCATCTGCACGCCATTGGCCGCCAACTGGGCTTCCCGTTCCCCTGAAAGCGTCTCCACCTCACAGCGCAAGATTTCGCAGGCGCGTGCAATGAACGCATCACCGTTGGCGGCATCACGCACGGCCGCAGTCGCCACCGCGCGCAGCGTTGTGACGTTATGCAAATCAGCAACCGCACGGAAACGTCGCAAGGCGCGCAAAGCAGATATCACGGCCTTTTCGGCAAGCCGGCCATCCTTGGTGAAGCCGCGTCCCAATCCGCACAGCTCTTTTTCGTTAAAAAGCGACGTCGGCGCGCGGACGGCACCTTCGTAAATCACGAGGCGAACCGAGTTCGATCCAATATCAACAACGCCAATCGGCTGGCGCTGGTCAAAACGTCCGCGATTGTCCTCGGCTGGAGCGACCGGCTCCGGCTGTGTGGCGTTGGCAAGCCTGGAGAGAAAGCTCACGTGCGGGTGCTCCCTGGGGCAATGCGCGGACGCCGCGTGCAGCCTGCAGTCGATGGTTTGTTCGCCAGTCGAAGGGATACGCAGCAGCACCGCGCGCGGCGCGATTGCCATTTGCTGTTGAGATACGCGATTTTGCGGGGAACGCTGCAACCAACAAGTGTCGCAGCGCGTCAAAACCCACCCCTTGCGCCCGAAACGTCACAGATCTGCCATATGGTGGTTTTGCCGCCGTTGGCCCGCTCGCAAATCAGCGCTGAGAGCGGCCCGGCGTGTTCGCATCCTTGCCCGTCTGACCGGCTGCGCCGTCGCCCAGCGAAAACATCCGCGGTTTGCTTCGCTCAAGCGCCTGGCCGCGTCCCGAAAGACTTGGCGAGTCCATGAAGTATTCGTGCGAGTTGAACGGTTCCTCACCAGGCTCCGGCACGATCCGCTCAGCCGACCCGTCGGCAAGAATGCGCCAGCTCTGCTGATTGTCCTTCAGGTTCGCCACCATCACCTGATCGAGGACTTGCGCATGCACCGTCTCGTTCGTGATCGGCGTCAGCGCCTCCACGCGCCGATCAAGATTGCGCTGCATCAGATCCGCCGATGAGATGTATACGGCCGCTTTGCGTGATGGCAGCCCATGGCCTTGTCCAAAGCAGTAGATCCGCGAGTGCTCCAGAAAGCGCCCGATGATGCTCTTCACGCGGATGTTGTCTGAAAAGTCGCGCACCCCGGGCCGCAGACAGCAAATCCCGCGCACCACAAGATCGACCTGCACGCCAGCCTGACTGGCACGGTAGAGCCCGTCGATGATGCCGGGATCGACAAGCGAGTTCATTTTCATCCAAATCGCACCGGGACGCCCCGCCTTGGCGTGCGCAATCTCCTGGTCGATGTGTTCCATGATCCGCGCACGAATACCGTTGGGACTTGCCGCCATCGCCTCCAGATTGGCCGGCGCACCGTATCCGGTCACGTAATTGAAGATCCGCGCGACATCGCGTCCGATCGCTGGATCATCGGTAAAGTAGGACAGGTCGGTGTAAATCTTGGCCGTGATCGGGTGATAATTTCCCGTCCCAATATGGCAGTAGGTAGCAAGCCCGCGCGGCTCGCGGCGGACAACCATGCCGAGTTTGGCGTGGGTCTTGAGCGACTGAACGCCATAGACCACGTGCACGCCGACCTTCTCCAAATCCCGCGCCAGCAGAATATTGTTGGATTCATCAAACCGCGCTTTCAACTCGATGACCGTTGTGACGGATTTGCCGAGTTCGGCGGCCTCTTTCAGGGCATCCACGATAGGGCTGCGTTCGCGCAATGTCCGATAGAGCGTCCATTTGATGGCGATAACATCCGGGTCGGTGACCGCTTGGCGCAAGTACCGCAGGACCGCTTCAAACGATTCGTAGGGGTGGTGGACCACGAAATCCTTCGCGCGGATGGCGGCAAACACATCGTTGTTGAATTCTTCGATCCGCTCGGGAAAGCGGGGAGCGAATGGCCGGAACAGAAGGTCGGGCCGGTCGGACACAATGATCTGCGAAACATCTGCAAGGCCAACGAGGCCGTCTTTGACGAACGTGGCATTGGCGTCGACTTCCAGTTCGCGCACGACAAAGTCCTGCAACTCCTGTGGCATGCGCGAATCAATCTCAAGCCGGATCACGTTGCCCCGGCGCCGACGCCGCAACAGCATTTCATAGCGCAGCGTGAGGTCTTCTGCTTCCTCCTCAAATTCAAGATCACTGTCGCGCAGAACCCGGAACAGTCCTTTTGCGCGCACGTCAAAGCCAGGATAAATCTCGTCCAGAAAAAGCGCGATGATCGTTTCAAGGCTGATAAATCGAATTGGCGCTTTCCCGGTCGCAGTGTCCGGCGCCGGCAAACGCACAAAGCGATCAATCTGAGGCGGGATAGGCACAAGCCCGTTCATTGGCTTGCCGTCGGGATTGATCAAAGCCAGCCCAAGCGTCAGCCCGCGATTTTGAATAAACGGAAACGGATGCGCGGGATCGACGTTCAGCGGCGTCAGGATCTGGAAAATCTGATCCATAAAGTAGGTTTCAAGCCACGCGCGCTCAGCATCGGTGACTTCGTCTTCTTCGACGATCGCAATGCCTTCCTCGGCAAGCTCACCGCGAATTTCGCGCCAGCGCGCAAGCTTCTTTTCAATCAGCGCGCTTGCAAACCGATGGATCTCGGTGAGCTGTTGCTCAGCGGTGAGACCGTCCGCGCTGACCTCTTGCACACCTTCGCGGATTTGGCCTTCCAGACCGGCCGCCCGCACCATGTAGAACTCATCGAGGTTCGAAGCCGAGATTGACACGAACCGCAAACGCTCCAGCAGCGGATGCGCGGTTGTCGCCGCTTCTTCAAGAACGCGCTCGTTGAATTGCAGCCACGACAGCTCGCGATTGTAAAACCTGGCTGGGCTTTCGGCGAGTGGCACGTCCGCGCCATTGTTGTACGTGAAGTGTTGCGTGGCAGCAGACATTGGCAAAGCTCCGCTAGTGTTCCGTCTCCGACACTTGGTTCCCTTTGCAGCACCCGCTCGTCCAAGTGTCGAAGACAACGGGAACACCAGTAAATCCATGATTGCAGTGTTGCTTTTGTCACTAACGCTTGGCAGGCGAAATTGCGGCACGTGGGGACCAAGCGTTAGTGACGCAACACGAGGTCCCAGCCGCCCCCGGCATCGGACGTGACATTGATGAATCGTTTCGGTGCAACAGGCCGCCTGACAAGCACCTTGATACGCGCGGCCGCTGTCCGACCGTCAAACACGCCGCCAGCTTTAAACGCGCGGCGGCACAATTCAAATCTTCAGTCCGAACGCTGTGAATAGGAATGAAGC
>CAZOGY010000006.1:48212-64043 GCA_964579305.1 uncultured Hyphomicrobiaceae bacterium | reverse complement strand
GCGTCGTGTTTATGGGACGCGATATCTCGCGGCTGTCGTCCTCGGACATGCGCCCGCTGCGCCGCGACATGCAGGTTGTGTTTCAAGACCCCTACGGTGCGCTGTCGCCGCGCTTGTCGGTTTCACAGATCGTCGAGGAAGGCCTCATCATCCAAGACCGGAGCCTGGGTTATGAACAACGCCGGGCGCGTGTTGGTCGTGCGCTTGAGGACGTTGGGCTTGCCGCTGACATGATGGACCGCTACCCGCACGAGTTTTCCGGCGGTCAGCGCCAGCGCATCGCAATCGCCCGGGCGATCGTTCTGCAGCCGAAATTTATTGTGCTTGATGAACCAACGAGCGCGCTGGACGTCAGCGTGCAGGCGCAGATTGTCGATTTGTTGCGCGCTTTGCAGGATGAGAGACGGATCTCATACCTGTTTATCTCGCACGACTTACGGGTGGTCCGCGCTCTGGCAAACTATCTGATCGTGATGCGCAACGGTGAAATCGTTGAGGAAGGCCTTTCCGAGGCCGTTTTCGCCAATCCGCAATCGGAGTATACGCGGGCGTTATTTGCCGCCGCATTCAACCTGGAAGCACGCGGCGATGTCGAAGCGTGACGCAAGAGCAATTGCGGGACCAGTGCAATTGCGCCAGCTTTGCAACCTCACTTGATCGGCTTGCGCCGGTCCTGATCTGATCTCAACAACGCACAGGGAGCTGTGGGCATGGCGCTCATGATCATCGGTGACAGCCCGCGCACGCCGGACTTCGCGAACGCGACGCGCAATCAGGCGCCGGACCGTGAAGTCCGTTTGTGGCCAGACACCGGTGATGCCAGTGCCGTGCGGTTTGCACTGGCCTGGGGGCCGAAACCGGGGTCGCTTAAGGCGTATCCAAACCTGGAATTGATCGTCTCAGTCGGCGCCGGGGTCGATCATCTGCTTCGTGATCCGGAACTGCCCGACGTGCCTGTCGTGCGCTATGTCGATCCCGATTTGACTGCGCGGATGACCGCCTATGTCGCCTGCCACACGCTTTTGCACAGCCGGCGCATGACGGAATATGGCGACCAGCAGCGGCGCCTGTTGTGGAACCATCTGCCGGAACCGGCGCCGCACACGGTGCGGGTCGGCATCATGGGTGCAGGCGTCTTGGGCGAAGCGGCGGCCAAAGCGCTGATCGGCGTTGGCTTCCAGGTTAACGCTTGGAGCCGTTCGGAGAAATCGATCACGGGTGCGACCTGCTTTGCTGGAGCTGACGGCCTTGACGCGTTTCTGGCGGTGACGGACGTGCTCGTCGTGCTATTGCCGCTGACGCCTGAGACGACCGGCATCATTAATCGCGGGCTGCTGGAAAAACTATCGACAAAGGAACGGCCGCGGCGGTTGCCAGGACCTGTATTGATCAATGCTGGGCGCGGCGGACTTCAGAATGAAGCGGATATCTTGAAGGCGCTCGAAGATCGTATTCTTTATGCGGCAAGTCTGGACGTTTTTGAAACCGAACCGCTTCCGCCGGCAAGCCCGCTGTGGACGCACCCGCGGGTGGTGATCACGCCGCACAACGCAGCCGAGAGCACGACTGAAAGTATCGTGGCGTATTTTCTCGATCAGGTCCGCAAAGCTGAAGCGGGGCAGCCATTGGACAATGTCGTGGACCGCCAACGCGGCTATTGACGCGGGGCGCGCCGCACCCCAGCGCCGCTGCAAGCGAGCCTCACCAAGCGATCCGATCACACGCGACATGCATGAGCGCGGTATGCTGGAGCCCCAATTATGCGGGTGACGGCGGCCGGCGGACTGCGTTCAGTTCGTGGCCCTGGCCTGCGATACGCTTGAGTGCTGGCGCAATCGGTTCAACAACGGTGCTCATGTGATAGCCGTTGGCATGAACCATCTCCCCATCGCCGCAGCAGATCGCGACGTGGCCCGTCCAGAACAGCAAGTCGCCCCGGCGGACAATGGCAAGCGGGTCGCCGCCGAATTCAACGGGGGTGCCGAACCCGGCAGACTGCATATCGCTGTCGCGCGGGCACGCGATACCGCAAGCCAAATAGGCCATTTGGACGAGGCCCGAGCAATCGATCCCGGCGCGCGTTGTGCCACCCCAAAGATAGGGCGTTTCGAGAAAACGGAGGGCCATCGCGACCGGGTCTTCGGCCACTTGCTCAATCGGGCTTATGTGATCGCGGATCACGAAGGCGCCCGCGACAATCTCGGCGAGCTTGCCGGGCGCAGCATCGGCCGCGACTGTCACAAGCGCATTCAGCGGCAAAGACTGGTGGACAGGTGATTTGATGTCGTCGCCTTGGAAGGCAAAGGTTGCAGGCACGCGGACGCGGTGTGTCGGTCGGTGGTCCAGCATGGCGCCGTTTTGCGTCAACGCATCGGCACGGACGTAGCCAACGTAGCGATCGCGATCCATTTGGATCCAGGCCCAGCCGTCGGCGATCTCAAAACACGTCGCGGTTTCACCGAACAGCCATTGGGTGTCTTGCGGACTTGCCGCGTCAGGCCGGCGCAAAACCGGCGTCGCGCCGACCACACATTTGGCGCGGGTGCCGTCCACGAACCGCGCCGCACTTACGCGGCCTTCAAGATCGCGGGCGGCCAAGTCTGGTCGGTACGCGTTCAAGCGACTGTCGAGTTCGCCGCTGGTGCTGCTCATGTTGCACGTTCTGACAGTAATGTTTCGACCATCGCCAGAACCGCTCTGGCGCATTGCGGATCGCCACCGGCCGGGCCAAGCGGATGGCTTGCCTGGCGCCAGGCGTACATGTCGAAATGCGTGTAGCTGGAGGCGTTGGACACGAACCGCTTCAAAAACAGGGCGGCAAAGATTGCCCCTCCGAACGGCCCGTCGCCGACGTTGCGCAGATCGCTGATCGTACCGTCAACCTGACGGTCATAGCCAGGCCAGAATGGGAGACGCCAAACCGGATCGCCGTGCTTCAGACCGGCCGCATGCAGCGTTGCGGCAATGCGATCGTCGGTCGCAAACATGGCCGGCACGTCCGTCCCGAGCGCGACACGCGCCGCGCCGGTCAGCGTGGCAAACGTGATCAGCACGTCAGATGGCGTTTCATCGGCGAGGGCCAAACCATCCGCAAGAACGAGCCGGCCTTCGGCATCGGTATTGCCGATCTCAACCGTCAGCCCCTTGCGGGAGGGGACAATATCGCCGGGCCGAAACGCGTTGCCAGCGATCGCGTTTTCCGCAGCCGTAATGACCAGGCGCAGGCGCACGTTCAGGCCAAGCGCCATGATCATGCGCGCTGCCGTTATGGCAGCCGCAGCACCGCCCATGTCCTTCTTCATATGCCGCATGCCGCTTGCCGGTTTGATGTCGAGGCCGCCCGTGTCAAAGACGATCCCCTTGCCGACAAGGGTGATGCTCAAAGCATCAGGCCGGCCCCATGTCAGATCAGCGACGTAGGGCGGCCGCGTGCTGGCGCGTCCGACCGCATCGACCAGCGGAAACGTGTCCTTGAACGTGGGCGCATCGCCCGGCCAAACCGTGAACTCGGCATCAAAGCGGGTGGCGAGATCCTCGACCGCGCCTGCCAGATCGGCGGGTCCGAGTTCGTTGGCCGGCATGTTGATCAAATCGCGACCGGCCCAGATCGCGGCGGCCATCTCGCGCACCCGCGTCTGATCAACATCATCAGAAAGAATGAGCCGCGGGCCGCCGTTGGCCTCGGTGCCCGAACGGGTGTCGAGGCTTGCTGTGCCCGTTTGCGTTGCCGTGCCCTGATCGCCCTTGCGCTGGAAGCGATAGGCGCCGAGACCCCATGCTAGGCTTACAACCTCCCGATCAAGGCCATCGACGGCCTCAAATCTGTAGGTGCCCTTCGGCAGCAGCGACGCGAGACGGCCAGCGGCATGCTCGCGTGGGCCGATCGCGCCTGACGTCTCGGCTGCGCCCAATCCGAACAGGATCCGGGTTATCGCACCGTCGGCTCCGGGCAGGGCAAGCGTGGACATGTGCGTTGCCTTGAACCCGTTCGCTGCGATCCAGGCACGTTCGGCCGGCGACAGGTCGAGCGCGTCCAGCGCGTCTGGCCCGGCGACGCAGACAATCGGTATCGCCGTCAGACCTTCAGAGGCGGCTTGCGCCTGGGTCACAAAAACAGCCGAAAGCCGATCGGCCACGTTGCGTTCGGCGGCGCTGGTCTCGTCGGTCAATGGCTGGCCCTTTCTGATGATCGATTGCGCTGTGGTGGTACGGCGCGACAGGCACGGCAGTGCGGCATTTTCAACGCGCATGCGCCAGCGCGGAACGCTGGTTAAGCAATTGTTGAGGCGACGCTTCGATCCTTAAGGCAACCGATTCGCCAATTGAAGAGAGGCGCGCTGACATGCAAACCGTTCCCCGCATTTTTTCCCTCCCGCGCACGAGCGGTGTGCTCGCGGCTTTGGCCGCGGCGATGTTGTCGAGCGCTTGCGCGCAGTTGGGCGGACCGAACGGTTTGTCACTGCCGCAGACCGCGTTGGGCGATGAGAAGCCGGCTGATCCAACCGACTTGCACGCGGCAACAGCCTACTGGGGCCAACGGTTTCAGAAAAACCCAAATGACACCGAAGCCGCGGTCAATTACGCGCGCAATCTGAAGGCCGCCGGATACCAATCGCGCGCGCTTGGCATCTTGAAGCATGCGCATACCGGCGCCCCCACCGACAAAAAGGTTGCTGGTGAATATGGCCGGCTTGCCCTGGAGATGGGCCAGGTCAAATTAGCCAACGCGCTGCTTGAGCGGGCTGAGAACCCGTCGAACCCGGATTGGAAGACGATTTCAGCGCGTGGCACCGCGCTGGCCAAGCTTGGCCGCTTTGACGAAGCGATTGCGATGTTTGAGCGGGCTCGCAAGTACGCGCCAGACCAGCCAAGCGTCGCCAACAACTTGGCGATGGCCTATACCGCTGCAGGACGCCTGAAGGAGGCTGAAAAGCTTCTGCAATCGATTGCGCATGGCAAAGACGCCCCGCCGAAAGTGCGCCAGAACCTCGCGCTCGTTCTTGCCTTGCAGGGCCGCTATACGGAAGCCAAAGCGGTTGCCGCGCAAGACGGCAATCCAGAGGAAGCCTATCAGCGCATTGAACAAGTCCGCTCCATGGTTGGAAAACGCGAGCAAAAACTCGTTGTGCCCGTTGCAAAGCGATAACGTCGCGCCGGAACAGAGTATTCAGCAATTAGCGCCCGCCGCAAAATGCTATCGGCGGGTGTCTTGTTGGCCACGAATCCAACCGGCCAATAAAAAACCAGGCCGAAGCCGGCCTGGTTTCAAGGAGGAGGAGGGGAGGGGGCGCAGAGATACTTCAGTTGCCGATTAATTCCACTTCATGACCTGGATCGTGGCTGGGCCAAGAATAATCACGAACAGAACCGGCAGGAAGAAGATAATCATTGGGACGGTGAGTTTGGGCGGCAGGGCCGCTGCTTTTTTCTCAGCCTCGATCATGCGTAGATCACGGTTTTCCTTGGCCATGACGCGCAGCGCCTGACTGACCGGCGTACCGTAGCGCTCCGATTGCACCAGCGCGGTCGCGACGGATTGAACACCGGGAAGTCCCGTTCGATTACCCAGATTTTCAAACGCTTTGCGGCGATCTTGCAAATACGACAGTTCAGCGGTTGTCAGCGAAAACTCTTCCGCCAGCTCGATCGACTGGCTTGTGATTTCCATGCCAACCTTGCCGAAGGCTGCTTCAATCGACATGCCTGACTGCACACAAATCAAAAGCATGTCGAGTGCGTCCGGGAACGCGGCTTTGATCGATTGCTGCCGGCGCTGAATGATGTTTTCCAGGAAGACGTTTGGCAGGTAGAAACCCAGGAAGCCCGCGCCGAGCGCCATCATGGTTTTGATCATCGGCGGATAACCGATGTCGGTCAGGACGAACAGATACAAGAACCCGGCGACCGTCATGATAATCGGCATGGCGACGCGGAAAAACGAGTATGTGTAGAGCGGCGTTTGACCGCGCAAGCCAGCCATTCGCAGCTTTTGGCGGACTTCGTCGGTTTCAAATCGTGATCTCAGATCGAGCTGGTCGACGAGTTGCTGCATCATGCCTTTGGGCGCATGGCGCAGGCGCCCAGCCCCAGCACCTTCGGCTTTCAGCTCTTTCATGCGCGATGAACGGATCTTGTCACGCTCCGTCGCCATCACGCGCATGCGCTGATTCACACGGTCCGTGCTCAAAAGCGGCATCGCAATCGTAATCACCGTTGCGAAGGCCGCGATTGCTGCGGCGGTCATCACCAGGAACTGTGGCCTGACAACCAGATCGATAAACTCAGTCATGAGCGGGTCCGCCCTATCAACGCATGCCTACTTTTCAGGAGGCGCGTCATGCGCACTCCTGCGGCGTTTCTCAGTCTAGTACTTGAAGTTGATCATTTTCTTCATGACCATAATGCCCATGACCATCCAAATCGCGGAGCCTAAAAGCATCATCTGGCCGTATCGTTTCTGCCAAAGCAGCGAGATGTAATCCGGGGTTGAAAAGTAGACCATGCCGGCAACACAGAACGGCAATGCGCCCAGCACCATCGCCGATGCTTTTGCTTCTGCTGAGAGCGCCTGAACTTTGGCGGCGAGCGTTTTACGGTCGCGAAGAACGCCGGCAAGGTTTTCCAGAGCCTCAGAGAGGTTGCCGCCGGCCTGCTGCTGGATCGCGACCACGATGCCAAAGAATTTCACTTCAGAAAGCGGCATGCGCGATATCATGCGCTCAAAGCATTCCGAAAGCGGCACACCAACCCGTTGCTGCTCCACAACGTCACGGAATTCGCTTCGAACCGGCTCAGGGCTTTCGCGCGCAATGATGCCGAGGCATTCGTTGAGCGGAAGACCCGACTTGATACCACGAACGATGATATCAATGGCGTTTGCGAACTCGTTGGTGAATTTGGATTGACGGCTTTTGGTCAAAAAGCTGAGAACCCAACGTGGCAGACCGAATGTACCAACAAAGGCGCCAACGGCAATTCCAACGTAGTGCATATTCGGAACAGCGAAATAAAGGCCGATTGCCGTTCCAACGCCGGAGGCGATACTCAACACCCAAAAGGTATTGGCGGTGATGTCCAGCCCGGCCCGCTCTAGCCGCAACCCCAACGTCAATTTCTCTTTCGCCTGGGCACGGTCTTCGAGCTCTTTGAGCGTGTCGGCAACGGCTTTACGCCGGCTGGCTGTTTGCTCAACGTGGGCAATCCGTGCGGTCCGGCGGCCGTGCGATTCGGTTACGCGCGAACGCCGTTTTTCATTGGCGACCTCGCCTGACAGATGGGGAAAGGTGAGTGCGAAAACGGCGCCGGCGAATGCGACGGCTGCAAGCGCAAACACCGCAATCTGTCCAAACTCATACTCAGACACTGGTCTCTCCGAGGACGTTGCCGTGTTGATCGGCGACTTCAGACATGGCGAGGGCTTCGGCGAGGCGGTCCTGTTCGCCGTAGTATTCTGCGCGTTCCCAGAACCGTGGGCGCGCGATACCGGTGGAGCGGTGCCGTCCGATCAACTTGCCGGTGTCGGGGTCTTCGCCGGTGATCTCGTAGACGAGGATGTTTTGCAGGGTGACGATGTCGCCCTCCATGCCCACCACCTCGGTGACGTGCGTGATGCGACGCGAGCCGTCGCGCAGACGCGAAGCCTGCACGATCACGTCGACCGAGCCGGTGATCATCTCGCGGATTGTTTTGGTTGGCAGTGCATAGCCGCCCATCAGGATCATCGATTCCATCCGCGAGATCGCTTCACGCGGGCTGTTTGCGTGAAGCGTGCCCATGGAACCGTCGTGGCCGGTGTTAATCGCCTGCAACAAGTCGAAGGCTTCGGGACCGCGCACCTCACCGACAATGATGCGTTCAGGACGCATCCGCAGGCAGTTCTTGACCAGGTCGCGCATGGTGATCTCGCCTTCGCCTTCAAGGTTTGGCGGGCGGGTTTCCAGACGAACAACGTGCGGCTGCTGAAGCTGCAATTCGGCGGAGTCTTCGCAGGTGATCACACGCTCATCGGCGTCGACGCAGGATGAAAGGCAGTTGAGAAGCGTCGTCTTACCCGAGCCGGTGCCGCCGGAGACGACCACGTTGCAGCGCACCCGGCCGATGACTTCCAAAATGGTTTTGCCGGCCGGTGAGATCGAACCGAATTTGACGAGCTGGTTGAGCGTCAGGCGGTCTTTTTTAAACTTACGAATAGTCAGGGTTGGACCGTCGATCGCAAGCGGCGGCACGATCACGTTCACGCGCGAGCCATCTGGCAGACGCGCGTCGCAGATCGGGCTTGATTCATCGACGCGGCGACCGACCTGGCTCACGATCCGCTGGCAAATGTTCAACAGCTGCGTGTTGTCGGCAAAACGGACATTGGTTGGAATCGTCTTGCCGTTGACCTCGATGAAGGTGAGGCCGGCGCCGTTGACCATGATGTCGGCGATGTCGTCGCGGGCCAGCAGCGGTTCCAGCGGGCCGTAGCCTAAAACGTCGTTACAGATGTCTTCGAGCAATTCTTCTTGCTCGGCAATGGACATCACGACATTGCGCAGCTGAATGATCTCGCTGACGATGTCACGGATTTCCTCACGCGCAGACGCTGCGTCCAGCTTGGCAAGCTGGGTCAGGTCGATCGTATCGATCAGCGCGTTGAAGACCGTCGTCTTGACGTCGTAGTACTCTTCAGAGCGCCCGCGGGACTGGGCCGGAGCGGCTTGCGCGGGAGCGGGCGCCGGCTCAGGGGCCTGCCGAGCCGCCTTTTGCGACTTGGATTCGGCTTCGGTTGGCGCCGGTCGTGGCGCGACCGCGTTTGCCGCGCGCGCTTCGCCCTGTCGTTTACCAAACATTTACTCGGTCCTCAGCGTTTGAAGGGCAGCTTGTCAAAGAGCGCGCTCAGGCCGCCGCCACGCTTGGTGTCGGGCATCGAGTCGCGGCGGTGCGTCAGGCGCAGCGCAAGGCCGTGGATCAACTGGACGGCTTTGGCGCGGCCATTGAGCTCTTCCAGCATTTGGCCGTTATTCGAAGCGTGGCCGAAGCTTTCAGCGTCGAATTCGATCACGGTCGCCGGCTCAAGCTCCAAGCCTTGGGAGAAATCTTGAACGCTGATCTCAGGACGCTTTGGCATGCCAACCATATTCAAGACGACATGCGGCGGGCCGTCGTTGGCGCGCGTTTGCTTGATCAAATCAACGAGATTCTTGGTATTGCGCAGGCTTGCAAGATCCGGTGTCGCGGTGATCACGATCTCATCGGCTTGCAGAAGCAGGCGCTTTGACCAGGCCGACCAGCTATGTGGCAGGTCGACGATCACGTAAGGCACGCTTTGGCGCACGACGTCGATGACCTGCTCACAGCCTTCCGGGGTCATCTCATAATCGCGTTCCAGAATGACAGGTGCCGCAAACAGGCTGAGGCGTTCGGAGCATTTGGTCAGGAGGCGGTCGAGCAGGACTTCGTCAAGCCGCTCAGGCGCGCTCAACGCTTCGGCAATGCCCTGGACCGGGTCCTGGTTGAAGTCGAGGCCTGTGGTCCCGAACGCAAGATCCAGGTCGGCAATGACAACATCGCTGGAGAGGACTTCTGAAATCGTCCAAGCCACGTTGTGACAGAGTGTGGAGGAGCCCACGCCGCCCTTACAGCCCATGAACGCAATCACGTTGCCGACCGGGTCGGCTTCCGGGTCGTTGTAAAGGTTGGAGACGCTCTCCATCAGGTGAACCGGCGCAACGGGTGCGACCAGATATTCACTGACGCCGCGGCGCAGAAGCTCACGGTAGAGCACGACGTCGTTCATGTGGCCGACGACGATGACTTTCGTGCCCGCGTCGCAGCATTCGGCGAGCTGGTCGAGTTCGGCCAGCATCTGATCGCCATCACCGACCGCTTCCAGGATGATCAGGTTCGGCGTCGGACTTTCCTGGTAATGCGCAACGGCGGCCGACGCGCCGCCCATGTGAACGCTGACATGGGCCTTGGCGAAGCGGCGGTCTTCGGCGACCGCTTGGATCACGTTGGCGACGCCATCACTGTCGCAAAAGGCCTGGATAGAAATCCTGGGAACGGGACGAGCGTTCTCGGAAAACTCAGGCTCGGAACCGCCCGCCATATCAAACGGGGCCAATTCCGTTCCAAGCTCGTCCTGTTCAGCAAATGCGTGTGCCATCTTTCGTGATCCCAACGGTAACCATTTCAGCAGACGTTTATTCCGAGACCTTCACGTTGACTTTCTCGTCGTTCGACTTGGTGGATATTGTGGACTCGCCTTTCTTAAACTTGTCCCAAGCAATGTCGCGACGCGCGCTCGAACGGGGGGTCATTGTGCGCGGACCGTCCAGATCAGCCGGATTTGACACCATCACGGCTAAATTTTTCTGATCGGAACACCCAAAATCTGAGTATGTTACGTTTTTCGAATTGTTACCGAGGTCCTTTGGCCAGTAACCACAATCCGGTCCTTGCGCCACATAACGGGTGTAGCTGACGCGGATCGGCGGGCTCGTGTGACGCCCGGTTTGGTGAGCGCGCAATTCGATACTGGTCTCGGCAAACCCGAGGTCCGATGCGATGTGGCGCAATTCGCCAACGGCATGTTCAACCGCGATATCGTTGGCGCCGCCTTTGGGCACATGCATCACGACACGCGAGTTGCCATGATCTTCCGAACGATAGCGACGGAAGAACTGGATGGCGTTTGCGCGCTGCGCGGGGGTCAGGCCATAACCGCCGCGCGGGACACTGACCGACATGGTGCTTGGCTGCCGCGACAGCATGATTGGATGGCGCTGACGGGCGTCCGGCAAAAGCCAGCCGGCGACCTCGGGCTCGCGGAACTGGCTGGAGCATGCAGCCAGTGCGAGGGCGGCCGCTCCGGCAAGAACCGGTTTGGCCGTGCGTGCGATGGCCGTCGTCGTCATGACGCCCGAAGCCGGCACACGCTTTTGGTTTCCGAATGCGTTCATTGTGGCGTCTCCAGCAATGGGGGTCAGTCGACGATGAAGCCGTAGTCACCCTTCAAGCCGCCGTCCGGGGCGGTCTTGCCGCGGCCATAGATGCGGTTGAGGTGACCAAGGAAGTTGGCCTTGCGATCGCTTGGCGGCATTAGGCCCTTGCCAGGTGCGGCGAGTTTCTTCGGCGCGACCGGGCGGACGATGTAGGGCGCGATGATCACAACGAGTTCCGTTTCCGATTTGATGAAATCATTGGAACGAAACAGCGTGCCGAGCACCGGCAGGTTTTTCAGGCCCGGGAAACCGTCGACGTTTTTGCGCATGTCGTCGGAAATCAATCCTGCGATTGCGAAAGCGCCGCCCGACGGCAACTCGACCGTTGTTTTTGCCGATCGCTTTTTCAGCGCCGGGATCTGAATGTTGGCGACCGTCACGGCCCCGTCGTTGGTCAATTCGGAGACTTCCGATTCAACCTTCAGGCTGATCCGGCCTGCGGACAGGACGAACGGGGTGAATGCGAGGCCAACACCGAACTCCTTGAACTGGACGTTCAAGCGGCCATCATTATCGACCACCGGCACGGGGTATTCACCGCCCGCCAGGAAGTTTGCCGTCTCGCCGGACACCGCCGTCATGTTTGGTTCTGCGAGTGTCTTGATCAGGCCGTTGCGTTCCAGCGCGCGGATGACATAACCCGCACGGCCAAAACCGCTCTCGTATGTCTGGACCACGCCGGAGTTACCAAACACCGGGTTGCCGCCGGCATCCGTGAACGAGTTGTTGAAGAAGCTGACCCGGCCATCGGCTGCACCTGGCAGCGGGATGGAGCCCAGACCCTGGGCAGCGGTCAACGGCAGGCTGTTCTCGGTCAGCAATGCGGTGAACATGTTCCCGGAGGTGATCGTCGAGCCGAGGTTGATGCCGAACTGCTTGAGCGCAGTGCGCTCGACCTCAGCGACCTTGACCCGCAACATGACCTGCTCGCGCCCTTCAACGGAGAGCATGTTGATCACCTTCTTGCGCGCTTCGTTATCTTCCTGACCGTTGGTCAGGGCGAAGCGGGCGGCGATGTCTGCGGCCATGTTGGCATCGGCACTGTTGCGGACCGAGCCGGTCAGGATCACCGTGTCGTTCAGCATTTCCGACTTGATGTTTGATCCAGGCAGAAGCCGTGCCAGCAGCCGATCAAGCGGGCCGGTGTCGACGCCGATCGTTACTTCGAGCGTCAGGATCTGAGCGCCGTTCTGATCAAAGAAGAACGCGTTGGCTTGACCAGGCTTTTTTCCGATCAGGTAGACGCGGTTAGATGTTTGAACGACGGCGTCGAGCATCTGGGGGTCGGAGACCAGCACGTCGCGAAGTTCGCGCGGGACTTCGACAAGCATCGACTTGTTGGTGCCGACCGTCACGGCGCGGTGCTGCGGCAACCGCTCATGCGAGGCGATCGTCAAACGTGATGCATGCACCGACTGTCGGACCGGCGCTGCTTTGCCATAGGAACGGCGCAACGTTGGGCCTTCGGCCGATGCCTGGGGAGCGTGTGCAAGCAGCAGAGCTGCTGCGGAGAGTGAAAAAAGGCCCGCTCGAGCGGCGCGCCGCGTCGTGTCCATAAAGGTCCGCATGGGTTATCGCCTTTTGACGAGTTACCGGGGGTGAACTCGAGGAAACGCGCACACACGCAGAACAATTCGACTGGGAAAACGCTTCGTGACGCCTAAACAAACGTGTAATGCTTAACGGGACGCAAACAGGCGGGGCGCAGGCCCCATTTTCGTGGTGCGGACTGCGAAACCGCAGCCCGCATGTGACATATTAGTTCAGCGCGTAGGCCCGCTTGGTCTGGCCGTAGCGCGTGATCGACACACCGTTCGAACGCTCTTTTTCCTTCGGCTGATCGTCAGCCGCAGCGATGTCTGCGATCGAACGCAAAGCGAGCGAGATCTCGCCAGCAGCGTTCGCCGCCGCAAGCCGGTTGGCCTGGTTCAGCGTCAGCTCAAGCGTCGCCACGTTGCCTTGCGCATCACGGCGGCCGTCTTTGGCCTCGATCTGCTGTCCGATCGCCAGAACGCGGACATTGGTGAAGAGCGTGCCGGAAACATGCTCGTCCTCGCCATTGCGGCCGCGCTGACGCCGCGTGAGGATCACATCGACATGGTCGTTTGGCAGGATCATCTTGCCGGCAGCGGTTTGTTCCGTAATGCGCGTTGAGACTGCGCGCTTGCCTGCGGGAAGGATCGCGGCAAGGACCCCGCCTTTGCCGGCCTGGATCAACTTCAAGCTGGTAACGGGCTCATCCTTGAGGATTGGCGAGCGCGCGACCGCGCCAGCCATTTCCGTTTTGCCGCGCGGGTTCTTGTCATAGGTGATGAAGCTTGGGTTGACCGCCTTGGAGGGCCATTCCGCCCAATAGAAATTACCAGACGTGGTCAGCTGGCCCAGACCGATGTCTGAGCGGGCTACGAGCACCTTGGTGGTGTCGACCGTCTTGGTTTCGATGATCTTTGGCGGCGGCGCCTTTACCAGCGTCTTCATACCGACGAATGCCAGCAGACCCGCACCAACTGCTACTGAAAAACCCAGGATCTGAGCCCGCCTCATATCGCTTCTAACCTCTCAAGCGTCGCGGAGAATCACAGGTGGAGGATGCGCAGTAAAGCTCAACACCGAGTTAATTCGATTGATCGCTATGCGGGCTATTCAGGTAAAGCGTGCGATATATCTGTGTTTGATGCGAAAAACTGCGCTTGCGTTCTGAGACTTACGGTAAACTTCTCTCGCCGGCGGGCAACAGGGCCTCAGCGTCTTGGTGCTGTGCCTGTAAGTTGGCAGCCCACGTGCGGGGTGCGTGGCGCATCGCTTCGCGTTTCTTGCCAAAGCAAGACCGATGCGCCGGCCCCAAGAGCGGCTTTCCATAGTGTATTTGACGCAACGAACCTGTGCGACGTCACGCGGCGGCGAGCGCTTGAAACCAAACTGTTTCTGGAAACAGAATCAAGCCGCCACCGGAAATGGCGATCGCGTAGGGGATCCCCATTTTAGGGTCGTGCAATCGCTCGGCCCAGGGCGCAACACCTTCCGGCATCGGATAAGGCATCGCGCGATAAATCAGCATCACGAGAGCCAAAATGCCGCCCCCAATGGCTAGCGCAAACAGGAATTGGGGCAATTGGAACGGACCGACCCACAGCGCCGCAGCGGCGAGCAGTTTGGCATCGCCGCCGCCAAAAATCCGAGCTGCGAATAAGCCCACACCTACGACCAGGACCGCAAATCCCGTAAGCAGGTGTAGTGCGAACATTGACCAGGACATTCCAACAATCGGCGCGGCCACCAAAAAGACCAGGCTCAACGCGATCGACAGCCTGTTTGGGATCGTCATCGTGAACAGATCGGTCGCTGCGCCCAGCACGAGCGCAACGGGAAAGGCAAAGACGATCCACGTCAAATCCATAGGTGGTGCTCCCCACAACCTGACAGCGCGGCCGCCCTTGACCGCACGATTGCTGCACGACCCTGTCGCGCAGGCCTATCAGAGGTAAGGCACCACGTTTAACATCGCGTTGCCGACCGCGGCACCGGTTCTCTCGAACGAAGCAATCACCGCCACGCCAATCAAAAGTGCCGCAAATCCGTACTCAATCGCGGTGCCGCCATCATCGCAGGCCCGGAAATCTGCCAATGTCCGCACGATATCCCTCTCTCATTCAATGCCGTTTTTCGGCGTTCTCATGAGGACCCTAGCCCACCGCTCCCAGCCAATTATTAACGCGAAAAAGGAAGTCGGACGCGAGGTTAATTTATAATTTTCACGAATTTGGCCTGGCAGTCATAGCAGAGATTTGGAGGACTGCATTCAAGGCATCATCACAGTTGGAGCATGCGGTGATACTCGCGGCTGCGACGGTATTGGTAACACTCATATTCCTTAGTGCTGAACCACGCATAAAAAAGGGACCGCCAGCAGAACTGGCGGCCCCTTTGCAAACGAATCGCGGGAATTAGAGGTCGCCAGCGACGTTGTTCATCAGCGTGCCGAGGTTGGTGCCGACCGAAGTGAAAGCGCCGATGGCAGCAACCGAGATCAGCGAAGCGATCAGGCCATATTCGATAGCCGTTGCACCGGACTCTTCTTTAGCGAAACGAGCGATAAGTTGCGTCATGTCTACTCTCCGTCTTTTAGCGTTGGATATTCCAAGAGGATTTGACAATCGGACGTTGCGTTCCGATTAGCCCCATATCTAGAGGCAACAACTTGATCATCGACTAACTGGGTTGGACAATATTCAAACTACGTCAAGCTTCGATTTTTGGAAAAATTATATGTTTCAAAGCCAAGCGACAAAAAAAGGGCCGCCAGCAGCGCTGGCGACCCCTTGAAGAAAAAGTCGTAGCGATTAAAGGTCGCCAGCGATGTTGTTCATCAGCGTGCCGAGGTTGGTGCCGACCGACGTGAAAGCGCCGATAGCAGCAACCGAGATCAGCGAAGCGATCAGGCCGTATTCGATAGCCGTTGCACCAGACTCTTCTTTAGCGAAACGAGCGATGAGGTTTTTCATAGATACTCTCCCGATGAAAGTGACCGGCTCTCTGCTGCCGGAACCAACGATCTGTTCGCTGGTGGGACGGAATATGCGCCGACAGATATTGCTCACCACTTAAAAAAGTCTGTTAATAAACTCTGAAAGAAATTATCTATAATGAATTCTGAATCATTTTGAGCACACGCAATGGCGCAGATCGGGCGCGGGCGGATCGACCTGGAGACAGCATGGACTGGGCACCGCACCAGCGCTTGGGCCGACCGCCGTGCCGCGCTGTCTGCGCCTTTGGGCTGCGACTCCGGTGCCGGCACTGCGGCGAGGGGCGTTGCAAGGTTGAGGTTCGTGCCGCGGCCGGATCG
>CAZOGY010000006.1:43119-48112 GCA_964579305.1 uncultured Hyphomicrobiaceae bacterium | reverse complement strand
TGCGGATACCGGCGGCTGTTTAGACTTTGTTTGCAGTTTTCGCGTTCACTCTTGTGCAAGCATATCATGCGCTCCGAAAGCGAGGTCTTCATGCGACTGTCCGGATTTTCACGCGCACGTCGGGCATTTGCCCGGTTCGCCGTTGCTGCTTGCACGCTTGCCGCCGCGACGGCTGCGCAGGCTGCAGACTTGGTCGTCAAATACGATCAGTCGCAGCTTTTGCGGATGCCGCGCCCGGTTGCCGAAATCATCATCGGCAATCCGTCGATCGCCGATGTGACGGTGCAAGCGTCGAACCTTCTCGTCATCACCGGCAAGTCGTTCGGCATTACAAATATTATCGCGCTGGATGACGAGCGTAACATTATCCAGGATCAGCGCGTAATCGTGCAGCGCGACCAGCGCAAGGTCGTCAATCTGCACCGCGGCGACGCGCGCCGCTCCTATAATTGCTCACCGCAGTGCAACCCGAGCATTATTGTTGGCGATGACGAGAAGTATTTCGCCAGCATCGCGGGCAACGCAAGCACCAAGATGAAAATCTCCGAAGGTTCAGGCGCTGCAGCCGGCCCTGGTGGTCGCTGACCGGTTTAACGCCCGTCATCGCGTAACCGCGTTGCGCGTCAATTCACGTGATTTCGACACAACGGGCTTGCTAGGGAATTATCCGACCACGCGTAACCGTAATTGCGGTCCAGTGGTCGGATAAAGATGCTCTTTCATAATGGAAATAGAGCAATTTCACCGGATCTGTGAATCACAAAGTCATTCCGTAAGACCGGATCTTGCTATCGAGACGCGCGCCGTGCGTTATGATGCGCTGCGGCGTGAGACGGTTGACGTTTCATAAAGCATGACGGGTGGGGCAGATCAAAGATATGCTTAGCTATTTACTACGATCGATTTGATTGTTTACGATTGCTTTACTCAAACTGAAACAAATCCAAAATAACGGTGGCCGTGCCGTCAGCAATCGCATAGTTTGGTGGCACGAAATAACAGGTCGTGGCAAACAGACATGAGCGGTTTTCAGCGTTTTCGCTTTTCTCAAAACAACGGCACACCGGCAGGTGTCGCGCGGCTGCTCCGGCGGCTTGCACGCGACCGCAGCGGCGTGACGGCGATCGAATTCGGCTTAATTGCCGTGCCATTCATGATGTTCATGATGGGCATCATCGGCGTGGGCTTGATGTTCTTCATCACGTTCTCGCTTGAAAACGCCGTTGAGCAGGCTTCGCGGCTTGTCCGCACGGGCCAGGCCCAAACGTCTGGCATGACAACCGATCAATTCAAACAGCAGGTTTGCGCGAAACTCCCGGATTTCGTGAATTGTAACTCCGATGTGCGCGTATTCGTCGACGTCTTCACCGACTTCTCGTCTATTTCGACACCCTCGTGCACGACAACCAATGGCTCGGGTGAAACCGTACTGGTGGGCGAAGGCGCGCCAACGGCGGTGTCGGGTGGCGCGGGCGCGGTCGTCCTGATTACGGCTTGCTATTACTGGGACTTGGGCAAAAAACTGCCCTACCTGACCAAAGACAAATCGGGTGAGGGTTGGTCGTTTATTCGCGCATCAACGACCCTTCGCACCGAGCCCTATCAGTGATCACAAGCGCTGCATGTCTGCGTGAAAGGTAAAAGCGTTATGTCGAAGATGTCTGCCATCACAGCGCCATTCGCATTTGTGCGCAAAATCGCGCGCGAGAAAAGCGGCGTTGCAGCAATTGAATTCGCAATGGTTGCGCCAATCGTGTTCGCTTTGTTCTTGGGCACGTTGGAATTAAGCCAGGCCATTACCGCAGACCGGCGGGTGACACAGATCGCGAGTTCCGTTGCTGATCTCGTCGCGCGGACGCGACAGATCTCTTCGAACCCTGATCTCGACGGGATCATGGAAATCATCAATGAAGTGATCAAGCCGTTCGACGAAAACCGCATTCGCGTTACGGTCATGAACGTCGCGTCGAACCCAGACAACGCAACCGATGTCAAGATTTGCTGGGTCTACCATCACAAAAACGGTGCCGCGGATAGTTCGGCGGCAGAGAACGGTAATTATACGCTTCCGGCTGGGTTGATCGAGGCGGGCGATAGTGTGGTGGTGGCGCATGTGCGCTATCAATATGCGCCACTTGTCGCGAAGCAGTTTTATGTCCAGACGAACCTGGCTCTGGAAGAGAAATTCTATCTCAAACCGCGCCTGTCGACGATGGTCGAAATGGACGGCAAGGTTTGCAATTTCTCGTAAGGCCTACGCTTCGCAACTTCATTCATGAGACTTCGCGGCGTCCGTTCTTAAGCGGGCGCCGTTTTCGTTACACGAAGCCGAATTACTTCTCGCCTGCTTTTTGGGAGCTGGGCAGGCTTCCCGTTGTTATGGGATCGGTCAGAGGCGTGGCGCTATCTGCCAAACCGTGGGGCCGACCAGCCGGCCTTGCGGAGAACCAAGCGCCCTCCGGCAGCAGCCGCGATTTGACGCCAGACCAAACCTGAGGCGACGTCACACCCGTCACAAAATAGGATGAGGGCGGCGCAAGGACGAAAGCCAGAACGGCCAGTGCCGCCACAATCGCGCTATCACCGCGATGTTTTGCATCGATGAATTTCAATGCCGAGCCGAAGGATAGCTTGAGCCTGCGGTCCATCAAATCAACGCTGAAGACTTCATCGAGCACAAGGTGTGTGATGTAGCCGGCAAACATAAACGCGCCGGCCAGCCATGCAATGACGGGGTGTTTACCCAAAAGGCTGTTGAACACGATCGTTGTCGCAAACCAGAAGAAAAATGCTGCTGTCAGGGAATGCCAGATTCCGCGATGGTATGAAAAGCGATGGAACGCCGCCTCAAGCCCATAGCGCACGACCAGAAAAACCGCTGAGACCAAGATCCAAAGCTCAACGATGGAGAAATGGGCCGCGTTCATCATCATGGCGCAAAAGGCAAAGAAGAAGGCCATGCCCGAAAAAAATACGCGGCTCGCGCGGCTTTCCTTCAGGTCAATATCGGGCAGCACGCTGCCAAGCACACCGGCCAGCGTGACACCGAGGAGGCTCTCGGGCGACATCACGTCGGCAGCGAGCGTGACCGTTGCCAGCCCGCCCGCGACCACGGTCCCAACGCCAATGTGGGTTGCGAAGTTCGCCATCGCTGGTCTCCCGCTTATGGTTTCGCGGACAACCGATGCGATGATTCGCGATATTCAGCGAGCGTTGACGGCAATAACGCTGGGTCAACACTCAGCCATTTGCGGCGCTGGCGCGTCAGTTCCACACAGCAAACAGATCAGCGATGCGATCCGAGTTGCGCTTTGCCACGGCATCATCGCGGAGTTTGATCAGAAACCCAAGGCCCGCCGCTTCCACGATTGATCCGGACGCGGTCGAGATGCGGCGTTGCGCACGCGTGTGCGGCGCTGACGTCGCGTCAGCCTCCGACGGCTTGGATTTGCGCTGCTTGGGCGACGCACGTAACGCCCGCAGCCGATTGCGGTGGTGTTTGCCGACGTGGGCTCGCCGAGGCGGCGACAGGCAGCGCCGATCGCTCCGGGCAATTTGGCGCCATGTTGAGTGCAGTGAAGGCCCGTGCCGTCGGGGCGCGAGTGGAAACGTACGCCGGTCGCGCCGGTCTCAGTATTGTCCAGCCCGCGCGCCAAGCCGTTCAGCACCGCAATGCGTTGAGCACCAGCGCTGGCGCTGAGCGGACGGGGCGAAACGTGCATGTTGGTGATTGCCACGGCTTCGACGGCGGCGAGACGCGGCCTGCTGCCGGGCCAATGCGCGAGATGAACTTTCACCACCAGGCCATAGTCGCGGCACCGTCCGAAGCGGCCCATGTTCGCCATGCCGGGATGCAGGAAATTGCCCAGGCCGTACATGACCAACTTGTTGTTGCGCACCTGGAGGCCTTGGACGACGTGCGCGTGGTGGGCAATAACGAGATCGATATCGTCGCGGCCGATCGATACATCGCGGAAACGGCGGACGTCGCGCTGCAAAGGCGTGACGCTGCGCTCGATCCCGGTATGCGCAGACAGGATGCGATAGGCGTCTGGTACCGCGCCCAGTCGGCGTGACAGCTCCGGGTAATCGGCCGATGAACTGTAGGACAGCTGGCCGGCCCGGTCCGGTCCTGGACGCAACGCGCTGCGTGCACCGCCTGACCCGATGCCGATGGCGGCAAACGCGAACCGCGCTCCCTTGGTTGAGAAAACACGCGGCGTCATTGCGTCCTCATACGTCCGTCCGAGGCCAGCCGATGCCAAAACGCGACTTGCCGGCATTTGTGCCATCGCATCCAAGGTCGCCACGACGCCTTGGCGGCCGTAATCGATCGCATGATTGTTGGCGAGCGAGAACAGGTTGAACCCGAGGTCAATCAGATGGCGCACGCCATTGGGATGGGTTCGAAAATTGAATGCCTTCGCGAGCGGGCGCAGGCCATTGCTTGCGGTGACAACGGTTTCGAGATTGGAAAAATTGATGTCACCGTCGATGAGGCCGCGGATCCCGTTGGACATGCTTTCATAAGGATAGCGGGCCCCGCTCCGGATACCGAATTTGGGATGGACGGGCGCGCCCGACGACGCAAAGCCGGTATCGCCGACGGCCACGAGCGTAATCGCGCGCGGGGGACCTGCGGGCGCGCGGTCGTTGTCGGCAGCGGTGCGCGCTGGTGGAGATTTCGCGGATGGCTTGTCCGCTTTCGCATCGGCGGGAGACGTTGCGTTGGCATCAAGTGGCGTTTGCGCGGCGTCCTGTTCGTCAGGTTCGGAGGAACCAGCGCCCTCATCATCGCGGGGTTTCAGATCAGCCGCCGTCGATGGGCGGATCTGCGGCGCGCGCTTTGGCTGGGGTTCGGCAAGCGTTTCGTTGCTATCGGTCTTGGAAGCGTCATCAGCTGCCTCAGGTTGCGCCTGGCCTGCTTGCTCGGGATGTTTGGTTGCGGCGAGTTTTGGCACACTTGCGTCAGGCGCTTTTAGCTCAGGCACTT
>CAZOGY010000006.1:12298-43019 GCA_964579305.1 uncultured Hyphomicrobiaceae bacterium | reverse complement strand
TTGGTTGCGGCGAGTTTTGGCACACTTGCGTCAGGCGCTTTTAGCTCAGGCACTTTTTGGGTAGGCGCTTTTTCGGCAGGCGCTTCTAGGGCAGGCGCTTTTGCGCCGGCCGGCCCGTTTTCGGATCTCGCCGCGGGTGTTGGGGCAGGGGCTCGGCCGGCTGCCGGCGCTGCGTTGTCCCAAGGATTGGGCAGTTTCGCCAGCGGCGGTGCGGCCGATTTTGTCGTGCCAGCAAGTTGCGTCGCAACGGATTCTGGTTCCGGTCCCGGTACCCTCGGCGCCTGGTGGGATTGCGCAAACCCTTGTGCGGCAAGCCCGAAGCACGTTGCCGCGCCCAAAAGAGCGAAGGGATAGGGCCGTCTGACGCGCAAGCAGCGCAGGCGAGACAAATTGATAAGCACAGGTGCACCACACGACAGGAACGCGCGGCCGTGCGCCACGCAAACTGAGACAATTGCCAACAGTTTGTTCTGGAAAAGTTGAGAAAGTGAAATGAACTACGGACGCGGGCGTCGTTTCGGTCAAGCCCGTGTCGGTTCTGCCCATAGGTCGTATGCATCGCTTGCGGTCACGCGCGCGGCGATCACGTCACCGACCGCCAAATCCGAACGGCCGTTCAAGTACACCGCGCCGTCGATTTCGGGTGCATCCCACTTGGACCGGCCAACCGCCCCATCCGCGTCGACGTCATCAATGATCACGTCGATGTCGCGGCCGACTTTCTCAGCCAGGAGTTCTTGCGAGATCGATTGGGCAGCCGCCATGACCTCAGCGTAGCGCGCGTCCTTTTCCGCCTCATCAACGGCCCCTTCCAACGCGTTGGCGGAAGCACCGGCGACGGGCTCATACTTGAAGACACCGATGCGGTTGATCCGAGCGGATCTCAAAAAATCAATCAGCGTCTCGACATCTTTTTCGGTTTCGCCGGGGAAGCCGACGATGAAGGTGGAGCGGATGGCGAGATCCGGGCAAATGCCCCGCCACGCAGCAATGCGTTCCAGGGTTTTGTCCTGACTTGCCGGCCGGCGCATCGCCTTCAGAACGGTCGGACTTGCGTGCTGAAACGGAATGTCGAGGTAGGGCAGCAACGCGCCGTCAGCCATCAGCGGAATGACCGCATCGACGTGGGGGTAGGGATAAACATAGTGCAGGCGGACCCAGGCGCCGAGCCGGCCAAGTGCTGCGCTGAGATCATAAAACCGCGCTTTGAGCGGTGCGCCACGCCAATTGCTTTCAGCATACTTTAAATCAACGCCATAGGCCGACGTGTCCTGGCTTATCACCAGAAGCTCCTTGACGCCGGCGCTCACCAGGCGCTCAGCCTCGGCCATGACGTTGGCCGCTGGCCGGCTCGCGAGATCACCGCGCAAGGAGGGAATGATGCAGAACGAGCAGCGATTGTTACAGCCCTCTGAGATTTTCAGATAGGCGTAGTGCCTGGGCGTCAGGCGCAAGCCCTGCGGCGGAACGAGATCGAGATAGGGCTCGTGGCGCGGCGGCACCGCGTCATGGACTGCCGCAATCACCTGTTCGTATTGGTGTGGCCCGGTCACGGCAAGCACGCCGGGGTGCTCTTTGCGGATACGGTCTTCTTCAACGCCGAAGCAGCCGGTGACAATCACGCGGCCATTTGCGGCCATCGCCTCGCCAATCGCCTCCAGGCTTTCGGCTTTGGCGCTGTCCAAGAAGCCGCACGTATTGACGACGACGACGTCGGCGCCCGCGTAATCGGACGACAGCGCATAGCCCTCGGCCCGCAACTTGGTAATGATCCGTTCGCTGTCGACAAGCGCCTTAGGGCAGCCCAGCGAGACGAAACCAACCTTCGGCGCCGGTCTGGAGGTCTTGGCGGCCAGATCGTGTGCGGGTGCGGCTTGGGATTGCGAAGCTGTCATCGGCCTGCCTGTTTGCGCGCCGGTTGGAATGCGCGGGAGCGGGTGCATATCGAGCTGGCGTACCGCGTCAGGCCCATCAAAACCGGTAGATCTCTTTGGCTGTGCGAAATGTGTTCGCGTATGCCGTCACGCTCAGATCGATAGGCTCGGCATAGCCGCCGCCAATGGCGATGGAAAGGGGCAGACCGCGCCGTGCCGCAAATCGCATCACTTTGCGATCGCGCGCGACAAGACCAGTAAAGCTCAGCGCCAATCGGCCAAGCCGGTCCTCAGCCAGAGGATCAGCACCGGACAGATAGAATAACAAATCCGGCTTGAAGGCCGCGACTGCGTCCAGCGCCTCATCGAGGACCGCCAGATAGGCTTCGTCTTCGGTGCCATCGACGAGGCCGAAATCCAGATCAGACGGCACTTTCCGAAAGGGAAAATTCTTCGCGCCGTGGATGGAGCAGACGAAGACATCAGGGTGATCAGCCAACAGCGCAGCATTGCCGTCGCCCTGGTGGACATCGGTATCCAAAATGGCAACTCGTCGGCACAGGCCTTTGGCGAACAGCTCATGCGCGGCCACAGCAAGGTCGTTGAACGTGCAATAACCTGAGCCTTCGGCATAATGTGCGTGGTGCGTGCCGCCGGCCAGTTGTCCGGAGATCCCGTCTCGAAGCGCCTGATGCGCGGCAGCCAACGAACCGCCGACGGTCGCGCGCGAACGCTCGGCCAGAACCTCGCTCCATGGCAGGCCAATGCGCCGCATGACGGCCGCGTCGACCGTGCCGTCCGCGATTGCGGCAATGTAGGCCGGGTCGTGCGCGCGCGCGAGTTGCGCCGTTGTTGCCCGCGGGCTTTCGCGCAAACCGCCGGGCGCGACCACGCCTTCGCGCAGCAACAGCGATTCCAGACGCTTATACTTGCCTGCGGGAAAGCGATGTCCTGGCGGCAGCGGCAAGGGCGGTGTGTTGGGGACGAAAAAGACCGGTGCCATGGCGCGTCACACCCCAATCATCCTGCCGACCCGGACCGTTGCCGGCCCGCACGCCTGTGCCCAGCCGCGCCCCATCTGGCAAGCCACGGGCGGCGTACAGATATACGCAAAGCTCAACCGGAGGCGGACATGACGGCGACGACACGAAACCAAAACGCCTCGCAAACCGCATCAGATTGCGATCGTCCGATCTGGCAAGTCCGGCTGTCGCGGTTGATTGCCGATCGGGGGATCATCGTTGAGCACGGCCGCGGCTACGGACCTGATGCGCGGCATCGTTTTGACCGGTATCTGCCAAAAGGCGGGGCTGACCCGGCGCGCGCCGCAATCGTGTTCGTCTACGGCGGCAGTTGGACGACTGGCGAACGGGGCTGCTACGCGTTCGCGGCAAGTGCCCTTGCCAAGCGCGGCTTTGAAGTCCTCGTGCCGGATTATCGATTGTACCCCGACGTGCGATTTCCGGAGTTTATCGACGATATTGCGATGGCCTATGGGCATGCTGCTCTTGCGCGCAAACGCGGCCAACCGACACCGGCGCTCGTTGGCCATTCGGCCGGCGCCCACATCGCGGCTTTGCTGTCGCTGGATCCAGCTTATCGCCAGCGGGTCGATGGTCGGTTGCCCAAACCATCCGCGTTTGTTGGCCTGTCGGGGCCCTACGGCTTCGATCCAACCACTTGGGACACGACGGCAGAAATCTTTGCGACAACGGCCGATGAACCCGACCGTGCGCGCCCCGTAGCCCAGGCGCGGGCGTCTGCGCCACCCACGCTGTTGCTGCATGGAGGGCGCGATACGATCGTCACGCCCGATGCAAGCCAGCTTCTGCACGATGCGCTGGCCACGCATGGCGTGACGGTTGATCTGAAAATATACGATTGGCTGGCCCATGCTGGTCCGGTGTTGGCATTTGCGCGGCCATTGCGTTGGCTTATCCCGCTCGTTGACGACATTGCCGGGTTTCTTGATCGGCACGCGCGCGGATAACCGCCGCCCCAGGCGCAAACATGAAGCTGAGACGGCGTTTGAACGATTGGGGCCGAACAACCTTGCATCAGAAGCGTAAAAAGCGAAGCCAACGCATGATGTCCAACAGGCTGATGGCGGCGGCTGCGACGTAGGTGAACGCGGCTGCCCGTAGAATTTCACGCGCGGCCGGCATGTCCTCGGCGGGAATGAAACGCCCAGCTTCCAAAACGGGCAAGGCGCGCTTGAAGCTCGCGTCAAACTCGACTGGTAATGTCGTAGCGTGCATCAGGACCGTTGTTGCGACAATGATCAGTCCAGCGCCGAGTTGAACGATCAGGATCGCGGGTGACTTGGCCAAGATCAGCAGCACCGGCGTGGCGAGCATCAACAACGTCGCGATGCCTTCCAGTTTTGCCGCCTGCTTGGCAAGCCGCGTGCGGGCCCGCAATGGCCCGTAGTCGGTCGCATCCTGCATGGCATGGCCGACCTCGTGCGCCGCGATGACAACGGCAGAGAGCGAACGGCCGTTGTAATGCTGCGGAAGCAGGCGGACCATTTTCGCTTCCGGATCGTAATGGTCGCCAAGGTTGGTTTCTTCGACGCCCACGTTGTTCAACTTCATTTCGCCAAGCAGATGACGCGCGAAGTCGGCACCGGTCCCGGGGAAGTCGACGCGGTCGTTTGAGTGGCGGGCAATGACGCTTTTGACCCACCAACTCGGCAAGAACATCAGGCCGATCAGCACAAGGATCGCGATCACGACGATAGCCATGGTTTGGTCCTCACGTTCCTTCACTGCTGCAGCTGCCGACCGCCGATGTGTGTCTGGACCGACGGCGATTTCGTCGTGTGGGGCGGCGATCTTGTTCCCGCAATATTGCCATGCGGCCCGGTTGGCGCGCACAAAGGCTGGCCATACCAGACGATCCTGACGTCCCATCACACAATATAGGGAGGCGCGCCGTGGCACGCATCGCGATCCTGGACGATTACCAAAACCTGGCCCGCAAACTGGCGGACTGGTCGGCCATTGAGCGCCAGCATACGGTCACTGTTTTCGACAAGCAGATTGCCGACCGCGACGCTCTTGCTGAGGCTTTGCAGCCATTCGATGTCGTCTGTCTCATGCGCGAGCGCACCGCTTTCGACGCCGACATGATCGCAAAACTGCCAATCCTGAAACTGATCGTCACGGCGGGCATGCGGAATGCGGCGATTGACATTGCCGCGGCCAACGAACGCGGCATTGTCGTGTGCGGAACACCGGGGGCGCATCACGCAACTGCGGAACTTACGCTTGGGCTGATGTTGTCGCTTGCGCGGTCGATCCCGCAGGAAGCGCACGGCATGCGCACGGGTGGCTGGCAGTCAACGGTGGGCATAGAGCTTGAGGGCAAGACACTTGGCATTGTCGGGCTTGGCAAGCTCGGCCAGAAAGTTGCCGGATACGGCCAGGCGCTTGGCATGAACGTGATCGCCTGGAGCCAGAACCTGACGCAGGTCGCGGCCGATCCATTCGACGTCAAGCGCGTGGAGAAGGACGAGCTGTTTGCCCAGTCCGATTTCCTCACGATCCATTTGAAACTGTCGGAACGTTCGCGCGGTTTGGTTGGGGCCGATGATCTGGCGCGCATGAAGCCGACGGCCTACGTGATCAACACTTCACGCGGGCCGATTATTGATGAAGCAGCGCTGCTTGGTGCGCTGCGGTCCGGTACCATCGCTGGATGCGGGCTTGATGTGTTCGATGAAGAACCGTTGCCGGCTGACCATCCACTGCGCGCTGAACCGCGGGCGCTGCTGACGCCGCATTTGGGGTATTGGACGCAAGAGACTTTGTCGGACTGGTACGGCGGCATGGTCAACGCCGTCGACGCCTGGTCAAACGGAACACCGATCCACGTGCTGCAGCCTTAAAAGAAGCATTTCTAGCGGCGGAAGCGATAAACGATGCCGAGGCGGCCCGAGAGCTGATCCTCGGCCTCGACCACGGGGCTGTCCGCAGCGTCGCCAACCAGTCGGCTGTAGCGCAACAGCGTCGTCAGTTGCCAACTGTCGCTGAGATCGAATTCAGCACCGCCTTCGATGAAAACGTCCTTGATGCCAGCGTCGGGCGAATAGACGGGCAGCCCGGCAGCCGAACGCGCGGACTGGGCTTGGCTGATGCCGAAAAAGGCTTGTTGATAATTGTCGTCGGCGTAGGTGGTTCCGACTTTTCCGTTCAGCTTCATGCGCTGTGAAACGGGGAGCGTTCCGCCCAGGGCGAACCGCAGTTGGCTTGCGTCGGTCCCGCCGGTGGCTTGGTAATGGTAGGACACGGTGGCAAACGCAAAGTGCCAGCGGTACGTCGCGAACGCACCGATGATAAGCCCGCCGTCGACATCGCCAAGGCCGGTGAGCCGATCACCATCGTCTTCGTCGCGACCAAAGCTGTAGCCAAGCAGCGGGCCGGCCTCGAAGCCGTAATACCGCGCCAGCAGCTTGAAGCGGACATCGTCGAGCCCATGAAAGGCGACCCGGTCGCGGAACCATGATGGCCCGTCTCCCAAGACCGGCATGATCAGCGGAAAGCCGATCGCTTCGATTTCGTCTGAGCCTTCGTAGCTTGGCCTGAAGCCAACACTGCCGCCAACCTTCCATTCCAGCCCAGCGCCGACGCTTGCGTCACGGGCTGTTGCTGCACCAGATTGAGCACCGAGCACCCCGGCAACGAGCACGACGAGTGTGCAGGCCCAAGCGCCGACACTCCAGTTGGCTGGCGATCTCATATGGCAAGGCCCCCTTTGGCTGCGCGGCCAGTATTAGCTGCACTGCTTGTGCGAGGGCAAGTTGCAAATCCCACACCCAATCCGCCACATCAACAGGGCCCGCGCGATGTGCGGACCCTGCTGGAATATGAGAACTGCGGCGTCGCGGACCGGTCAAACACCGAATCGATTGCCCGGGGAGAGTTTAAGCGAACCCGTCGGCCAAGGCGAACATGAAATAGATCACGCCAGCCCCAAGTGTCAGGCCCACGAGAGCTGGCCAGAAGCTGTAGTAGGCACTGATCTCGGCGTCTTCTTCGTCTTCCAAGTGCATCTTTCAGGCTCCTTTGGCGTCAATCGAGAAGCTGCGGCAGCCACAGCGCGATTTGAGGGAAGAACATCACCAGCAGCATCCCGATGATTTGCAGGACAATAAACGGAAGGACCGACACAAAGATTTCCTGCAACGAGATGTCCTTCGGCGCCACGGATTTGAGCCAGAAGCAGGCCGGTCCGAACGGCGGCGACAGGAAGTAGATCTGGATGTTCATCACGAACAGGACGCCGAACCAGACCGCCGCCCATTCCGGTTCCATGCCAAGCGCTGGTGCCATGTCACGCACGACCGGGGCGAACACGGGCACCGTGATGAAGATGATGGCGATCCACTCCATGAAGGTGCCGAGGATCACCAGAATGGCCATCATCACGAAGATCGTGCCGAGAGGGCCAAGTCCGGTCTCAGCGATCAGCGAGCGCATGAAGTCCGCGCCACCGATCAGGTTATAGAGCCCGACAAAGGCCACAGCGCCAAGGATCAACCAGATGATCGTGCCGACCACGGTCATGGTGTTGGTCAGCGCTTCGCGCAGGAGCTTGAAGTCGAACTGGAACCTGACGGCGGCGACAATGATCGAGCCGAACACGCCCACCGCCGCTGCCTCGGTCACGCTGGCGATGCCGGCGTAGATCGAGCCCATCACGCACGCGATCAATAGGATGCACAGCAACACGGCGATCACGCGGTTGGTGCCGAGAGGCTGCACATCCTGGCCAAGCTTATCCGCGATCTCCTTGGCCGTCGGTGCAAGAGCGGGGTTCATGTTGCAGCGGATCAGCACGTAGGTGACGTAGAAGGTCGCCAGCATCAGGCCAGGAACAAAGCCCGCCGAGAACAGGTCGCCGATGCCAACGTTGGCGGAGAGGCCATAGACGATCATGACGATCGACGGCGGGATCAGCGTTGCTAGGGCACCTGCCGCACAGATCAGGCCAATCGTCAGTTTGCGGTCATAGCCAAGCCGCAGCATCTGCGGCAGCGCAACGAGGCCGAGCATCACAATCTCGCCGCCCATCACACCGGACATGGCCGCAAGGATCACGGCCACGATCGTCGTCTGCAAGGCAACGCCGCCGCGGAACGAGCCGGCGAAGATCGACATGGCGTCGAACAGGTCCTGCGCGATGCCGGCGCGCTCAAGGATGGACGCCATCAAAACGAAGAACGGGACAGCGACGAGCGGGTACTTCTCCAACAGGTCGAGCGCGTTGGTCGACACAAGGAACATGCCGTTGGTGCCGTAGAATAGAAGCGCGCAGACAACGGAGATGATCAGCGTGACGATGCCGAGCGGCATACCGGTCATCATCAGCGCGATCAGGGCGCCAACGATCACTGTTGAAATCAGTGCGATTCCAAGTGCTTCACGGTCGACACGCAAGCCATCGACCCAACTGCTGGTCGTCTCGCTGATCTGCGTGCTGACCACTCCCAAAGCGGATGCTTCGCCGAGATAGTGCGCACCAATCTGCAGCCCGAGCCGCGCGACGATCAAACCCAGCACGACCAGAACGGCTATTCGGAAAAAGCTCGTGTCGAAATGGCGATAGAGATTGACCAGCAATTGGATGAGGTAAACGAACAGCCCCAAAAACAGAATTGTTTTCAGCATCATGGGCTGCGGCGAGTTGAAGGCCGAGCCGACGCGTTCCACCAGGTCGATCGATTCCAGGGCGCGGACAAGCGTGTCGGATGCCAGCATGCCCAAGGCGAATACGCCGACCACCATGGCAAACAAATCGAGCCACCAGCGCAGGGATGGCGACGCCAACTGGTAGAGCACCGTGATGCCGATATGGCGTTTTTGCAGCGTCACGAAGCCAGCCGACAGCATCCAGGCAATGGCGCACAAGGTCATCACGACCTCAAAGGCCCATTGGGTTGGCGCGTTGAAGACGTAGCGCGCGATCACCTCATACATCGTGCAGCCGGCTGCGATGATGTAGAGGTAGGCGACCGAAAGGCCCGTAAACCGCGAGAAATGGTCGACCCAGTTCGTGAAACCGGCTGAGACCTCGGCAGGTTTGATATCGCTCTGCGTCACGGAAACCATGGCGCTACACCTTCACTGTCCTGTTTGGTGGCTGTGGTCTGGCCGGAATGATCTTGCCAGAGAGAAATTGTGCAAGCGTCGGGCGCGGTCAGATCGGCTGGCCGGCGCGCTGCCCTCAATCGCGCCGGCCGAATGTGCCGGGCGCTCGGCACAGGTCTTTTGAGGCGCCCGGCGAAACGCAGCATCAGGACCCGTCAACCACGCGAACTCCGCGGGATGATGGGACCTGACGGAGATGCGCAGACTACTCTTTCTTGAGCAGGCCGACTTTGCGCATGTAGGCGAGGTGCGCATCCAAAGCTTCTTGAGCGAGCGGCGACTTGGCGGCGAAATCGCTCCAGGCCTTGACGGCGATCTGGCGGAACTTGGCACGCTCTTCCGTCGACCAGTCGATGACGGTCACGTCGCTGTCCGGCTTCGAGTACTTTTCTGCAATCTCGGCGTCTTGCAGCTTTGCGTCGCGGCGCATGGCGTCGTAGGAAGCGGAGTACCACAGCTCAAGCGCGGTCTTCTGGCCCTGCGGAAGCTTGTCCCACACGCTCTTGTTGACGATGAACTGCAGCACGGCCATCGAGTGGATGCCCGGGTAGATCGGATACTTTGCGATCTTGTGCATGCCCGAGGCTTCGTTGTTCACGAGTGCCGAGGCGTCAGCGGCGTCGATCAGCTTTTTCTCAAGCGCCGTATAGACTTCCGAGAATGGCAGCGACACAGGCGATGCGCCGGCGCGCTTGAAGACCTCAGCCGCAAGGCCTTCCGGCGAGCGAACCTTGACGCCCTTCATTTCGGCGACGGTCTTGATGGGGATCGTGGAAACGAAAGCTTCTTTTGCATACGGGCCGCAGCCGATCACGTGGACCTTGCCGTTCGTGTACTTGTCGTACAGCTTTTGCAGGATCTCTTTGCCGCCGGCGTGCATGCAGAACGTACGGACCTGATCGACCGTGTCGTAACCGGCGATGAGGTCGCCGATGATTGCGAACGCTGGATCGCGGCCGGTGAAGTACGATACCGCGTTCAGGTCGCCATCGAGAATGCCGTTCGCAACAGCGTCGATCGTCTCGCGGTGGGGCACGACGGCTTTGGTCGGCAGAACCTCAATCTTGAGCTTGCCGTCGGTCATCTCACCGAGCTTTGGCGCCCACTGATCCGTCATGAACCGGTGTGCCCAGTCGCCCGATTTCGAGCTTGCCTGAACCTTAAGCGTCTTTGCCTGCGCGCCGGTAACGGCCATGGCGCCAATGGCAAGCGCGGTCGTGACCGCTGCCAATTTCCGCATTCTCACTCCTCCCAAACGAGTTTCGTTTGATCTGTCTGCGTTCCGCAACTGGGAAACCCAGCGCGAGCCATAGGTTTGGGAAAAGCGCATGTGTGCGCGGTGCACCCGCACGATTGCAACGTGCCGGTCACGTGGCCCAAGCGAAACCGACGGAGTGGACCGCCGACAATCGCCCTGATGCGTTTCCCTTTGCGACCTCGCAGGTCTTCGCCTGACTTGATGGCCGCGGATCAGCCTAGACCGCGCATGCGCCAGCGTCGAGCCCCAAATTCCAGCAGCCTTTCCAGCGCGCATGCGGATTTGTGGTCCCGGCGTGATGCGCGCACTGTGGGCGGGCGCATGGCGCCAACGGCAAACAAATGGGAGGACGTATGTGATGCCAGAGATTGAAAACGTGACGATGGCCCGGCTGAAACAGGGGGAGCTTGCGATTGGGGTCGGCCTTCGCCAAGCACGCACCGTCGATATCGCCAAAGCCATGAAACTTGCTGGTTTCCATTGGCTGTTTATCGATCTGGAACACAATTCGATGGATCTGGATATGGCGTGCCAGATCTCGGTTGCCGCGCAAGATGCCGGAATCACACCGATCGTGCGCGTGGCGGGGTTTGAGCAGCATCTGGCGGCGCGCGCGTTGGATGGCGGCGCGCAAGGCATTGTCTTCCCGCATGTCGACGACGCCGAAACGGCGGCACGGCTTGCCTCTTACTGCAAGTATCCGCCGGCTGGAAAACGCTCCATGACGGGAGCTTTGCCGCAACTCGGGTTTCAATCGCTGGCGCCACACGAAACGGTTGCCGCGGTCAACGGCGCGACGATGGTCGTGATGATGATTGAATCGCCGCAAGCCGTCGCGAACGCAGAGGCCATCGCAGCCACCGAAGGCGTCGATGCGCTTTTGATCGGCACCAACGACCTGTGCCTGGAGATGGGCATCGCAGGACAGTATACGCACGCAGACGTTGATGCAGCATACAGGACGGTGGTGGCTGCGTGTGACAAGCACGGGAAAATCCCAGCCATGGGCGGCGTCTACGACCCTGCCGTTGCAAAACAATATCTGGATCTGGGGATTCGCATGGTGCTTGCGGGATCGGATTTTTCATTCCTGATGGCGGGCGCAAAACAGGCGGCGGCCGGCATGACGACGGCGGCGGGCTAAGCTGTGCGGTTTGCGTCAGCCAGCAGCGTGTTGGCATTTGGTCTGCGGACCCTGTCATCGCGTTTTGGAGCGTTTTGGGTTTGGAGCGTTTTGGCTATGACGCAAGATTGGCACAGCACCCCTATGGATCGCCTTGGGCCGCGGCGCTTCGCGATAGCGGCGCGGCCAGCTTTGGCCAAGCATGCTGTCGCGGCGCTTGCCATTTCGGTTGTCGTCGGCAGCCAGCGGGTTGACGCAGCCGAAATCGCAGAGCCGCCGCCGCGTGCCACCGCCGCGCCCGAGCGCAGCGTCACACCGAAATCAGATCAGCGCCGGCGGTCGGACACCAGGAAAGCCAAACCCTGTCTGTCGCGGCGCAAACGCCCGATTGTTGTGACGCAAGTCCGTGATGCGCGCACGCTGGTGCTTGCGGACGGGCAAGTCGTTGTCTTGAAGGGCGTCCTGCCGCCGTCCGCCGCCGATGTTCCGGGCGCCAATGTGGGTCAGTGGCCTGCGGGACAAACCACTTTTGAGGCGGTCCGTGCCCGCTTGGCGGGACAAAGCGCGTCTATAATCTTTGCAGGGCGCCGTGACCGATATGGCCGTCGCGCGGTCCATCTCGTGCTGACGTCCGCCGATGCGGCACCGATTTGGTTTCAGGAGGACTTGGTGCGTGAGGGGCTTGCGCGGTTTGATCCTGAGGGCATGCGCACGCGCTGCGCTGAGCGTTTGGCGCGCGCAGAAACCGCGGCGCGTAAAGCCAAACGCGGCCTTTGGCGTATTGCAAGTTACCAGCCGCGCAGTGCCCTTCAGACGGAAAGTCTATTGCGGGTGCAGAGTACGTTTCAAATCGTCGAAGGCCGCGTGCGCAGCGCAAAATCGGTGCGCGGGCGTGTTTTTTTGAATTTCGGCGATAACTGGCGCAACGATTTCACCGCCGCGATTTCCAAGCGGCAGATGCGGTATTTCGAGCGCTTGCGGATTGATCCACTATTGTTTGAAGGGCGCAACGTGACCGTGCGCGGCTGGATTGAGCGATACGGTGGCCCGTTTATCGACATCCGCCATACCCATCAGATTTCAGTGCGCAGCCGCAGTCGTGACCGCTGGGGGCGCGCCGCCAAGCCAAGTGATGCGCAACGCCAGCCGGACGGGCTTGCACCAGAGCCGAACAAAAATTGACGGCCCTGACCGGGTAGGCCAGGGCCGCTATTATTGCGCAATCCAGGTTGCCGCAGCATAGATCGCGCCCGCATCGGGCGCCGCCCGTGTAAGAGCGCTGCGTTGATGGCGCGGTGCCATCGGTTATGCCGCTGCGGCGTCGCCCTCGCCTTCGGCCTCGGCCTCGGCGGCTTCTTCCTCTTCGCGGGCGGCTGCCTCGTCGGCTGCGGCTTTGCGCGATTTGGCGCTCTTGGCCAAGATGTCGAGGATGCGCTGAGAAGCGCCGCGCTCGTCAATGTTTTCTACCGCGGCGAGTTCACGTGCCATCCGATCAAGCGCGGCCTCAAAAAGCTGCCGTTCCGAATAGGATTGCTCGGGCTGGCTTTCGGACCGGTAGAGGTCGCGGACAACCTCGGAAATCGACACCAAATCGCCGGAGTTGATCTTGGCCTCGTATTCCTGCGCGCGGCGGCTCCACATCGTGCGCTTGATACGGGCGCGGCCCTTCAAGGTGTTCAGCGCCTTTTGCAAAACTTCACCTTGCGCCAGCTTGCGCATGCCGACGCTTTCCAACTTCGAGGTGGGCACGCGCAACGTCATCTTGTCTTTTTCGAACGTGATCACGAACAGCTCAAGCGCCATGCCGGCGATTTCCTGCTCCTCAATCGAAACGATCTGACCAACGCCGTGCGAGGGGTAGACGACGTGTTCGTGCAGCTTGAAGCCGTGACGTGTCGAAACCGCTTTCTTGGAGTCGGCCGGGGATGTCTCGTCGGATTTGACCGGCGGCGACTTGCGTTGCGATGGCGCGGGTTTGACAGCGGCGGCAGCAACCGATGCGCCGGCGCGGCCGACCTGCAACGGCGCCCCAATCGACATCTTCGGCTTTGCCGTCTTAGCGCCGGCACGCGGCTTTGACGCCGACGCCTTGGACGCGGCGGCCGCCGTTTTCGACGTTGTCTTAGCCGAAGCGGGCTTGTCATCGGCTTCTTTGGGTTTTGCAGCCTTGGTGGCGGACGCCTTGGCGGTCGCCGCAGCCGCGCTCTTGCGAGCCGTTTTGGCGGCTGGTTTGGCAGCTTCAGCGACGACAGCGTCGGCCTCGGCGGCATCCGCCTTCGCAGCAGCCGGTTTTTTTGCGCTAGCTGCGCCGGCTTTGGATGCGGTCGCCGATTTCTTGGCCGCCGTCTTCGTGGCGGTGCCGGCTGCTTTCTTTTTCGCAGGTGTGCTTGATGCCGCTTTTTTGGCATCGGCTTTGGACCCGGCTGCCTTCGCAGCCGATGCCCTTGCGGTGGTCGTTTTGGCCGCCGACGATTTTGCGGTCGAGGTGGCTGGCTTTGCCTTGGCCGTTTTCACGCTCGCGCCTGACGCAACTGCGCCCGCGTCAACCTCTTCGGCCGTCTTCGCGGTCGCCTTGGCGCTCGCTTTTTTGGTCTGGGCCATCACATCCACCTTTCCACGCTACCACGGACACAACGGTCCCGGTGACTTCGCAAAGCTTGTATATCGGGGGAGGCACGCCGCCTCGCGATCCGATCAATCGCGGCGGCTACGTCAGCAAAGCTGGGCCGCGCGCACGCCGGTCCCGCTTGCGTTTGTTTTTTGAACGCTGTCCGAGGGCGATCTCGGCTTGCTGCCAGCCAAGGGCATTAACCAGCTGGGAGCTGAAAAAGATCGGATCGCGCATGACTTCTCGAACGTTGAAAACCTCACGTGGAGATCCATAGCACAACGGAGACAAAAAATGAAGCGGATCGTTACGCATGGGCCACACCCCGCGCAAGTCCCGGTAGTTCTTTGGTTTCTGGCGTCACTGCAATTGCGCGGGGAGAATTAAGGTTAATTCTCCCTTGCATGCACCTCACGCGTGGCTGATCAACGGTACGCGGGGAACGGAGCTTATTAACCAAGCGCGCCTACAAGCCCATTCAGCCGCGTTTTGGTTGCAGGGACACTGGTCAGCGTCCAAGCGCTCATCAATCGCCTTCACCCGGATTGGCGGAGAAGTGCGCCTCGAATTTGTTTGGTTTGTCGCGATACTCTTCCGACTCGGGCAGTGGATCGCGCTTGGCCGTGATGTTCGGCCACTTTTCAGAGTACTCGCGATTGACCTCAAGCCACTTTTCAAGGCCCGGTTCGGTATCCGGCTTGATCGCGTCGACAGGGCATTCGGGCTCGCAGACACCGCAATCGATACACTCGTCGGGGTGAATGACGAGCATGTTCTCGCCTTCATAAAAACAGTCGACCGGGCAAACTTCAACGCAGTCCGTGAATTTGCATTTGATGCAGTTGTCGACGACGACGTAGGTCATCTCGGCTTCAGCTCCATTTTTGACGCCTGAACGGCAAGTCCAGCCAGTTTGAACCCTTAGATCGATCCAGGCCTGGCCCGGATCGCGCTACGATTGTTCGCGCTCGCGGCCACCGCTCGATGCGCTCAGGCCTTTGCAGGGCAGCGCCGGGGCCTGAGCGCGATTGGGCCTTCCAGCACGTCTCCCTTCGACGCCCGCATTGCGGACCCTGATTTGGCCGATCAAGCATCGCGCCATCAACGCGCGCCCAACCAAGCCGGGGCGTGCTGCAAAGCAGCAGCGGGCGGATCCGTAACCCATCGTGTAGGCTGGATCGCAAAGCGGTGCACCACACATTCGTGTCGCAAGTCGATTGCCTGCCTATCCTGTTCAGGCACTGCCAGACAATCGACGAATGTTGCAACCGCGCTCAGCCATTCGTGTCGCGTAAGCGGTCCAGCGAACGGCGGTCGCGTTTGGTTGGTCGACCGCTGCCGGGGATGCGCTGGCCAACGGGGCCAGTCGCCGCAACCGGCTCGGCCGCAGCTGTTTGGGCCGATGTGGCGCCGTCGTTGTCGTCGCCAGCGGCGCTCGGTGTTTGCCCAGCGCCGGCGCGTGGGTCTTTGGGAGGCGTGAGGTCTTCATAAAGCTCGCGCGCCTCTTTGGCTGGGCCGCGCCGAGCCCCATGAGCTGCCACCTTTAGGATGCGCACGACACCGCGGATGGTGACCGTGACCACGTCGCCGACCTTTAAGGTTGCGCTTGGCTTGCTGACTTTCTCGCGATTGACCCGCACACGCCCGCTCTGGACCAGTTCGGTTGCCAGGGTCCGCGTCTTGGTGACACGGGCAAACCAGAGCCAGCGGTCGAGGCGCTGGCCTTGGGCGCCGCCGTCCGCATCCTGCATAGCGAGCACGGACCCGCCCCGACGCGGTTGGCGGGCCGCCATCAGGTCTTATCGTCGGTCATTTGCTTCTCAAGCGCCTGTTTGAGGGCGCCCAAGGCGGCGAAAGGCGAGTCTGCGTCGACCCCCTTGTTCTTAGGCCCAGCGCTTGTCACGCGCGGACCGCCGCGGTCATTGCCACGCTGTTGTTTGCGGCCACGATCGCGACCATTGCGGCCACCTTCGTGCTTGCCGCCTCCGCGGCGGTCACCGCGTTCGCCGTTTTTCTCGCCGGCCCGGTGTGCGCCGGCAGCCCCGGAGCGGTTTTGTCCTGGGCCTGCCGCTTGCGCCGCCTGATGCGGTTTGCCGTCTGCGCTTGCCGCTGGCTGCTGAGCTGCTTGGCCAGGTCGGTCGGCCGGTGCTTGACCGCCACGGTTGTCATTGCGGCGGCCTTGTCCGCGCCGACCGCCGCCGCCAGGCCGTTCGCCGCCAGCGTTTTCGGCACCTGCCTGAGCAGGCCGACCGCGACGGCGCTGGTGATCGGGCCGACCGCTGCGTTCGCTGCGACGCCGTGGGCGCCAGACTTCGATCATTTGCTCGTCGGACGATGCGTCGGCGTCGGCACTCGGAGTGCTATCGGCTTCGGCGACCGCATCAGCGGCTTCACTTGGCAAATTCTGTCCCGCGTTGGCGCCTTGATCGGAAGGTTCGGGCCCGGCGAATGCAGGCGCATCGGCTTCGCTCTGGGCAGACGCTGGCGGAACGGAAGCATCTGGCGCAGGCCCGATCGAAGCATCCGCCGAAGCGTCCGGCTTTGCATCTGCGGCGGCGGCCGGTGCCTCGGCGGCGACAGGCTGCGCATCGGCTGCCGGCTCCGCATCGCCAAGCGGCTTTGCGACCGCGCTATTGGTCTGATCCGCGTCTGCTTGGCTATCCTGAGTTGGCGCTGGCTCGCTCGCCGCGGGCGTGCCTGCGGCATCGCCGTCGCTGTCGGCACGCACCGCATTTTGCGCTGCAGCTTCGGCATCCGGCGTCACCACCTCGGCAGCGCGATCAGAGGCCGCCTCAGCCGAACCGGCCTGCTGTGCTGTAGAGGCGGTTTGCGGGGATTGCTCGGCAACCGCCGCGTCTGGACCCGGCGCCGTTGCATCCTGGTCGGCGGCCGATGGCTGCGAAGCCGATGCAGTTTCGTCCGCTGCGGGTTTGGCAGGCTGCGTCGATGGCGCTGCCGGTGCCGGCCGTGGCCGCTTTTCCGACCGGAAGCCAAGCGCGCGCAGAACTTCGCCGAGTTCATCGGTCGAGCAGCCCAAGATGGACATCATCTCAGGTGTGACGATGAAACCGCCATCGCCGGTGCTGCCCCTCGGCGGTGTCGCGCTCGGCTGATCAGCGTTCGGCCGCCAGCCGACGAGCACGCGGATCTGATCTGCTAAGCGTTCCAGCATGTCGGCGCGGACGGCGCGCGGGCCGCACACGTGAAATCCGCTGACGGCATAAAACGCATCCGGCAACGCGGGATCGGCGCGAAGGGATGTCAGGCCGGGCCGTGGCGCCTCCGGCGGGTTGGCGAGGTCAAGACCGGCGGTTTCACCGTTCTTGAGAAACCAAAGGCTGCGCAGCAGATCTGCCGGGGCGGGTTTCAAAAGCACGGGAAAGAAGATGTTGAAGGCGCCAAACCGGACACCGTGGCGGCGCAATTGCGCACGCGCGGTCTGGTCGAGCGCCTTGATGTCATCGGCCACTTTCTCACGGCGGAGCATGCCGAAGTTTTCGATAAGCTGAAAGCCGATGCCCTTCGCCAGCCCGGAGATCTCATCATCGGCGCCAAGATCGACCAGCGGCTTCAGTCGCTCCGCGATGATGTCGCTGACGTAGGTATCGAGCCGGGCCTGGACCTTGTCGCGGTCATTGGCTTGCAGGTGCTCATCGCAAATGATTTCAGCGCGCGGCTTGAGCGGGTCTTCGCCAGCACGCAGCCGCGCGATTTCCTCATCGCGCCAGACGATGTGCGCGTTCGATGTGATCTTGAAGGCATCGTTCTTGGCCGCTGCGACCCGGCGCACGCGCATGCTCAGTTCTTTGCTGAGAACCTGAGCGGCGGCCGAACGCGCCGCTTTCCCGTGGAGGTCTTCAGCGCGGCTGTCAGGAACGAAACGAAAGCCGGTGAGATGCCCAACGAAATGGTTTTCAACCTGGATATTGCCGTCTTCGCCGATTTCAGCGGTCAGTTCGTCCTTGGCCCGCATGCCCTTCATCAGCGCGCTTGTGCGCTTGTCGACGAAACGCTGCGTCAGGCATTCGTGGAGGGCATCTGAGAGCGCATCCTCAATTTCGCGCGTGCGGCCCTGCCAATGGGCGGGGTCTTTGAGCCAGTCGGAGCGGTTGGAGATGAAGGTCCACGTGCGGATGTGCGCGATCCGATTGGCCAAGGTATCAATGTCGCCGTCGGTGCGATCGGAAAAGGCGACCTGCTTGGCGAACCAGTCTTCATCGATCGTGCCGTCGGCGACGATGTCCTTGTAAATGCGGCCGACGAGCTCAGCGTGATTTTGCGAGGAAATCTTCCGGTAGTCGGGGATTTGGCAAGCATCCCAGAGGAGCTCGACACGCGGGCGGCTGTTGGCGGCGTCGCGCACTTCGGCATCCGCGCTCAGCGTCTCCAGCGCGATCACATCGTCAGCCATGCGCGCCCGAATCAGCCGTGGCGTGTCCGATCCCTGCCGCAGGCTCTCACGCAAATTGTCCAGCGTTGCAAAATCCAGATTGCGCGCCCGCCATTGCAGCGTCTTGACCGGTTCGAAGTTGTGACACTCCAGGCGTTCAACCAGTTCGTTGTCGAACGGTTCGACGTCGCCTGTCACGCCAAACGTGCCGTCGTTCATGTGACGTCCAGCGCGGCCACCGATCTGGCCCAGTTCCGCCGGCGTCAGATTGCGGTGGTTTTGGCCGTCAAACTTGCGCACGGCCGAAAATGCAACGTGATCGACATCGAGGTTGAGACCCATGCCGATGGCGTCGGTCGCGACAAGATAATCGACGTCGCCGGACTGATAGAGCGCGACTTGGGCGTTGCGCGTGCGCGGCGAGAGCGCGCCGAGGACGACGGCGGCGCCGCCCCGCTGGCGGCGTATCAGCTCGGCGATCGCATAGACATCGTTGGAGGAAAAAGCGACGATCGCAGAGCGTTCGGGCAGGCGCGTGATCTTCTTCTGGCCGGAATAGGTCAGCTTGGACAGACGCGGGCGCGAAATGAAATTCGCGCCGGGGATCAGATCGGCGATCGCTTCGCGCATGGTGCCGGCGCCAAGCATCAACGTTTCGAGTTGACCGCGGGCATGGAGGAGGCGGTCGGTGAACGTATGGCCACGCTCGGGATCGGCAGCGAGCTGGATTTCGTCGATCGCGAGGAAGTCGACGGAGACCTCGCGCGGCATCGCCTCCACCGTGGAGACCCAATAACGGGCTTCCTCGGGTTTGATCTTTTCTTCGCCAGTGATCAGCGCGACTTTGTCAGGGCCCACACGGTTGGCGATCTTGTCGTAAACCTCGCGCGCCAGAAGGCGCAACGGAAGGCCGATCATTCCCGTGTCATGGCTGAGCATGCGCTCGATCGCCAGATGGGTCTTACCTGTGTTTGTCGGCCCGAGAACGGCGGTGACACTGCGGCTGCGCGCCGTCGCTTCCATGACCATTCCTCCGGCCTTGCGCGAATTCAGAGGGAAAAGCAGACCCGCTCGACAATATCAAGTTGATGTCGCGGCTCAGTCCCGTTTTCCGACAGCCGATTCGCGTGTTTGTGCTCACGCAAAGATCGGCGCGTTACATTGGCGTGCGGTTGCTTTAACGCCGGTGTCCGCTGCCTCCAGGCATGCTTACGCTGCGATCAGTCCCGCAGAAATGCGAGCCGGCGACGGTCGGCGGTTACCACATTCACGGATTTCGCTGCCACGCGCGCTTCGCCCATCATGGTCGAGATCCGTATCAGTACAGGCACCAGCACGTTTACACCGCTATGACGCCGCAAGACCATATCGATCGCGCCAGGTTTGGCCATGCTTGACGTTTCATCGCTTGATTTTTTGTGGCCGGCGATCTGCACATAACGGACGCTGCACGTATAGTCCGTGGCGCTTGCCGTGCGGCGCGGCCGTGCCCCGTTCTTTGGATTGAGAACAATGCGAAAGCGGGTCTTGCCGTCAAAAACCTCAACGTCCCGACGGCACGGTGTCTCGCGGCCACCGTCCGACAGCGCCAGTACCGCAGCCAATGGATCCAACACGGACGCCAGATGTTTCTTGCGCAACGGCACACGGCCGCCTGTCTTAGCGGGCGGGACGACCTTGCGCTTGACGACGCGGCCGTCCTTGAAGGCCAAAGCGACTTCGTTTCGCTTGGTCTTCTTGCGGAACATCAACTTGCGCTCGCTGTCAAAGCGATGGCTGTAGCGGACCGGCGCCGGCCCGGTCTGTCCAATTGCGCCGCGCGCTGTCATCTGGCCGAAAAACTTGAAGGCGCCGAAGCCAACTTTGGCGTCGGCATTGGCCCGTATGCGGTAGCGCGCTTTGCGAACATTGCTGACGAAGCTGAACCCGCCAAAGCGCACGCCGCCCAAGGTCACATCATAGACGGCCTTGACCTCGATCGGCGCTGTCGCGCCGGGCGTGCGCGCCTGCGCGCGTGCCGTCGCAATTTCACCTGCCAGAACAACGCTCAAGAGGGCGCACGTCAACGCGCGCGCAGCACCGCGCCGCGACCCGACGCTCGAGTTTGGATTGCGTTTCGTCATAACCGTTTCAGCCCCGTCTCAACCCCGCCGCCACCTAATCCGCTAATTTGCGGTGATTTTGCGGTATCTGCGCGCAATGGGCTCACGGGCGGAACAAACGTGCCAGATCCACAAGGCCGTGTCCGTATACGGGATCGCGGCCGGGATCGCCAAGATCGACCGCGCCGGTCCGCATGCGGGTTGCGATCGACCGCGGTGATAGATCGCGACCGCGCTCGATGATCAGGGCCGCAATGCCGCTGACGAACGGGGTCGCAAACGACGTGCCGCCCACGATGTCGATGCCGCCGCCCGGCGTTGCCGCCAACACGTCCACGCCCGGGGCAGCCACAAAAACGTGCCGCCCGCGATTGGCCTTTGCATAAATGCGCCGTTGTTCGTCCAGCGCCGTCACGCCAACAACGCTGTTGAACGCAGCGGGAAACGCTGGCGGGGCTTGCGGCCCCTCGTTGCCGACCGATGCCACAAGGAACATGCCGCGCTGTGCGACCTTGTTCAGGATGTCTTCCATCAGGCGATTGCGCGGGCCTGCAAAGCTCATGTTCAAAATGCGCACGTTCATGCGCGCTGCCCAGCGAATGCACGCCTCTATCACATAATAGTCGGTGATGGCCTCGCCATCGGCATTGAGGTCAAAGGCGCGGGCTGCGTAGATCGCGGCGTTGCCGGCGATGCCGCGGAAATTCTCGCCACCGGCGATCAAGCTTGCGACCACCGTGCCATGCCGGCGGCTTGCGACCGGCACCTTTGGCAGGCCGTCAAAGGTCTTTGCGATACGCCCGGCTAGAGGCGCGTTTTGATCATCAACGGCTGTATCGATGACGCCGATGCGCGTTCCAGCACCGCTGACGCCCACAGTGTTCGTCACGTCCATATTGATCAGACGTGGTGCAAACCGCGCATCTTCGAGATTGTTGGCCTGTTGCAGGCGGAACAGATGGTTGGCATCCGATGCGGCGACGCGCACGTCACCGTTGAGCTGGGCGACGACGGCTTCGATCGTGCGGCCATCCGGGATTTGATAGCGCGCGGATTGCGCATCGAGCAGGGCTATCGCGCGCGTTTCAACGAGTACCAGATTGTTGGCACGGGCCACTGCCGCGGCGGTTTGCGCGTCGCCGTTGATGCGGGCAATCACTTCGTTCGGACGCCGCGGACCTGGATTGGGCTGGTTTGCCGGCGCGGCGCCGCCGGGATCCGAACCAGGGTCCACGGTGCCGGGGCCAGGCCCGCAATAGCCCGAACGCAGACGCTGCGCTTCGCCAATGATCCGCGCAAGATCACTGGAAACACCGCCGAGGCCCGCGGGATCGGCGCCAGGGCCGCAAGCGGCATGGGCGATGGGTGCGGCGCTCAAATAAAACGCGATTGCTCCGATGATCGCAGCCAGAATGGGGGCACCAACAAGCTTCACGTTGCGTACTCCTGTTTGGCCGCAGCCGCGGGGCGCTTCACGCACACCGCGGTCATTGGCCGTTACCGCCCAACTTCAAGACGCGTTCGACAATATCATCGCGCGCCTGAAGCTTCGCAGTTCCGGCATTGGCCGCGTCTTTTGCAAAGCGGATTACCAGGAAACCGCGACGCTCCCCAATGAGACGGCCGTCCGCATCACTGAGCGCGCTGCGCACGCCGGAGACCGTCGCCTCAGGCTTGAATCGCACCAGAACGCAAACCCCGGTGGCGCAGTCACTGCGTTCACCGGAGGCCAGCGATGGTCCCCGCGGTGCGTCCGACGTGATCAAAAAACTGGTCTGGACGAGGGTTGTCAGCAGAAGACAAGCCGCCGCCGCCCAAGCCAGTGCCGGCCGTGAAGCGCCGAAGGCCAAGAGCCGCCCAAGCCAGCCGCCTGCCGCCTGTGCGGTCTCGGCAACAGGCATTCGCGCCACGGTCTCTTGCGGTGTCTCGTCCGCCGCGTTCAGCAGCCGGCCCAGCGCATCGTCTGGGACCGCGATTTGTTCATGCGCGGTGCTTATCACGGCACGCTCGGCTTCGGCGTGCGCAATCAGCTCACCCGCATTCGGCCGCGCGTTCAGCCCGGTGATGACGCGGTCCCGGTCGTCATCACTGATCCGGCCGGAGAGAAAAAACGGCAGCAGGACTGCCAATTCGTCGTCACTGATGTCGTGGCGTGTCCCGCCGCGTCCACCGCCTTTCATGCTGCTTGATGTTTGATCCGTCATGGCCAACCCCGATCGACGCCCGCCTCTGTTAATGTCACGGCGAGCTTTTTTCTTGCGCGGAACATGCGCGTGCGGACTGTTGCCTCCTCGATGTCCAGGATTTGCGCGATCTCACCGATCGACATCTCCTGGTAATAGGCGAGGTCCACAACCACGCGGAATTCCTCAGGCAAGCTGCCGACGGCAGCGGCCAAGAGCTTTGCCTTGTCGCTCTTTTGCGTCGTCACATCAGGCGTGTCGCCATCGTCGACCATTTCAGCGGCCTGGTTTTCGTCCAGTTCCGCCTCTGACCGCTTGCGGCGGTGGCTGATCGCCTTGAACCGCGCAATCGCAAACAGATAGGTCGACAATCGCGATTGCCCGTTGAACGCACCTGGCTTGCGCCAAAGCTCCAAGAAAACCTCGTTGGCGAGTTCATCCGCGATGGCGTCATTGCCGGTTAGTCGCACCAAAAACCGATAAACTCGCGTGTGATAGCGGCTGAACAGAGCTGCCAAAGCAGCCCGGTCCCCCGCGGCGACTCGCGAAATCAGCGTTGCATCATCATCGGTTGTCATCGGTGCACACTTAACTTTCGTGACGCATTAGCTCTGTCGCCATGGTTGGGCATGACGTTCCCGAAAAGTTTGAGCAAACTGTTCAAGTCAAGCCACGAGCCGTACGCATAGCAAATTGCGCGCGCGGCTGTGATCGCGCCGAGGGCGTCCGGTTTCCCTCGCCAAGGCCAGTGCGCGGGACAGTTGTGCACACATGCTGCTGCGTCGGGTCTAAGCTTCAAAAGCGGGGCCGATTTGGTCATGACGCACTTGAAACCTTTTGCCGGTTCGCTGCGACCAACGGTGGCGCGCACCATGCGCATACTTCAGGAGACACTCAAAATGACTGAACAACACCGTATGCCGGAGCAGCGCGATGCACATTTGGCGCCGGACGTAACTGCGGCAGGCCAGCCAACACGTCATGACCGGCCGCGCGAGGGACTGTTTTGTGCCCACCGGTCGCGGTTGGCCGCCGGATTAAGCATATTGGCACTGACCGTCATCCTCGGTTTCTGCGCAGCGCCTGTGACCGGCGTTGCCGTCGCCCAAGATGCGACCCCAACGGCTGAAACCGAAGACGGCGCCGTCGTTGATGACGATGGGCTCGGCGACGACGATGGTGACGCAACAGGGCCAGACAGCGGGCGTGATGGACCTGTTTTCAAAATCGGGAACGTGGCCGTCACTGGCTTTTCAGGCACCATATTCCCGGCCGAAGGCGTCGCAGCAGGCGTCGATCCGGTTGACGAGACTTTGCTCGATCCCAAAGGTGTCACGCTGCGGGTCTTTCAACTCGCAACGCCGGCCGATGCGCCAAAAGGCCAGGAAATTACGACGCCAAAGCCGTTTGAGGTGGCTGCTGAAAAAGTTGGCCAGGTGTTTGGGCTGGCGTTCGACGATGGTCAACGTGACGACACGACTGAGCGGGTCCCCAATCTTTATGTGACCGCGTCCGTCTTTCACGGGTTGCAAATCGTTGCGCCCGACAGCGATGACGACGGTCGGCCGGAGCGACTAAAAAAAGGCAAACCCGGCGCCGATTTCATGGACGGCCAATTCGGCACCGCCCTCGGCGGCGGGCCTGGTTCGATCTACAAAATCGATGGCATGACCGGCGAGATCACGCTGTTTGCTAACGTCACGCTCGATGGCGAAGACAATTCCGGGCCCGGTCTTGGCAACATCGCGTTTGATCCCATTGCCCGCCAACTGCTGGTATCCGACCTCGACACCGGGATGATCCATCGGTTCGATCTGAATGGCACCGACGTTGGCACATTCGATCACGGCACCAAGGCCAGACCAGCCAAATCGCTGGAGCCCGTCGCGCACGATCCGTCCAAGCGGATGGAAATCACCTCACCGCGGTTTGACGTTGCCGATACGAAAACCTGGGGCCTCACCGATCCGCGACGGCGTGTCCTCGGCCTCGCCGTCAAGGGTGGCCGGCTCTATTACGGCGTTCATCAAGATGGGCAGGTATGGTCGGTCAGCCTGCAGGCCGACGGCAGCTTTGGCGACGATGCGCGGTGGGAACTCGACGCGGACGTGCCGGAAGGTGCCATGATCACCGATCTGGCCTTCGACCAAAGCGGCCTCATGTACGTTGCCGCGCGCGGTGCGATTGAAAACAGCTACGACTATGCAAGCTTTGCCAAGGCCGGCGAGACCGATCTGAAACGCTATCGCCTTGAGGCGCCGGATGATCCAGAAACACCAAGCCGATGGGTCGCGGTGCCTGACAGCTATGCGGTTGGTTATCCGGCCGGCCATGCCATGGCAGTTGGTGGCGTCGATCTCGGCTTTGGTTATGACGCAAGCGGCACGATGTTGACCAGCCGCTGCGATGGCACTGTTTTCAAGACCGGCGAAGATCTCCGCAACGATCCCGACAACAAAGACGAACTCATCGAATTCGGTGGTCTTTTTATCAACGGGCTTCAGATTACGGACCGACGGCTTGTGCGGCCGGAAAACGAACCGCCCAAAACGAGTTATTTTCTCGATTTTGATGGATTGAGCGATGAGCCTGACCTGCGCGGCCATGTCGGCGACGTTGAGGTCTATCGCCCGTGCCTGTCAGGCGGCCTGCCGACGTTCGGCGCCGGCGATCCAATCCCGCCGCTTCTGCCGCCCGGTGGCGGTCCTGACACCGATCCGGATCCGAGGCCGATCCCAACGCCGCGCGATGCGTGTTTGAAAGTTGAACCGCAATTTGCGTGCGGGCCCGGCGGGACTGTCGTTGTCGACCTGACGGTGCGCAACACCAAAATCGACGGCGCAGACAGCCTGCAAGCCAAGTCGCTGACACCGGGCGTGTCGCTTGTGCCGGGCAGCCTGACCATGCCGGCCGGCATGCCATTCTCGCTCACGTTCAGCGGCGCGCTGCCGGGCGAGCGGACGCTGCTTGATCTGTGTTCGTTCAAATCATCCGACGCTGAGTCCGGTGCCGCTTTCCCCTGCTGCAAAGCACAGATCGAGGTGACCCTGCCTCCGATCGCATGCGCACCGTGAGGAGGGGGGCATGACCTCGTTTCCCAAAGCCCTGGTGGGCCTTTCACTTTCAGCACTCACTCGTTCTGGAACGGATATTCAAATGGCTTCCTCTTTGATCATGCCAAAGGCGGCGCAACGTGGCCGCAGGCGGACTTTACGGCTGGCACGATGGGCCTTTGGCGCCGCAGCCGCGTTGCAGGCGCTGACAATTGGCGCGGCCTTTGCGCCGGCGCAGGCTGAGTGGACCGAGCAAGTCCGGTTTACAAAAAGCGCGCGCCAATTGGGCTGCAACTATGCGGAATACACCTTCGCCATCGAAGTGCCGTTCGGCGCCGCCTTCCACCGCGAGGCAACCGACGCGGAACTGGCGCTGACCGACGTCGTCGACCATGCCGGATTGTCGTGGATTGCAGGGCGCATTGCCGTGACCGGCGATGTTGCCGCGCCGGCCCCGGTCCGCAGCGTGACGACCGCCGGGCATGCCAACGACACGCTTAAACTCTCCGGGCTGAAGTTCGCGCCGAGCGGCGGATTGCGCACGATTACCGTGACGGCGCTGGCCAAGATCGACGCGGCGAAGTTTGGCTTCAGCGCGGGGACGATCACCTCCAACCAGGCAAAGCTTTCCCTGACGAAAGCCGACGGTACGGTCGTGACGTTCACGTCGGACAATCCCGCGCGCACGTCCGCTGATCCATTCAACGGCAAACCAACCCAACTGGCGATCGTGACGGAAACCTGCCGGCCGCCCGCAACGCCCGTCTCCGACGGCGGCGATGGCGAACCAGGACCGGTTTGGACAGAGCCCGAAGCCTGCTTCAAGACCGATGCTGGCGACATCACGTGCGGACCGTCGGCTGGGACGTTCACTTACCGGATGCCGGTTGGCGCGGAGCATGCCGGTCGCACGATTGACGTCAGCTCGCTGACGCCAGGTGTGACGGTGACAACGCCGGCACAGGTCGTACCCGCGGGCGGTGGCACGCTGGAATGGACGATTGCGGGAGCGGCCCCCGGCATGACCGTTGAACTGGTTGCCAACGGTCTTGAAGATGAGGTCAAGGTCGTTGACGGGACGAAGAACGGTCTGACGTTGTGCTGCACGCAGAAGCTGACCATCGAGATCCCGGCAGATGCGGAATGCACCCCCGAAGAGCCCAAGCCCGATCTGGCTGTCTCAAAGACCGCCGTCGACGGCATTTGCGCGCCTGAAGGTCCTTGCACATTCGAGATCACAGTGTCGAACGCAGGCGGCGCTGACTTTAGCGGTCCCCTCCATTTGACCGAGACGCTCACCCCCGGGGGCACCGTCGTTGCGACGTCGGCACCGTGGAACTGCGGTCTCACCGGGACGGGCCTGTCGTGTTCACGCCCTGCGCTGACCTTGGCCGCGGGGGCATCGGACAGCTTTACCGTTTCAGTCGTGCCGGCTGCCGGCGCAAGTTTCATCAACAATTGCGCGCGCGTTGATTATGGCGGCATGGGCGTTGCGCCATTCGGGGTGATGACCAACGACGCTGCCTGCGCGCGGATCCCGGTTTGCCCGAACGCGGTTTGCCTTTCGGGCATCGATGATGGCGGTGAGCCAGCGCCGGGCGGTGGTGATCCGGGTGACGGCGATGGCGACCGTGACCCGCCGGACGATCCGCCGACGCCTGAGCTCAAACTGACCAAGACATCGACCGGGCCATGTCGCCTGAGCGACGACCGCGCGACGGCGCGGTGCGAATTCAGAGTGACGGTCCGCAATGAGGGCGCAGGCGCCTTCCGCGGGGAGGTGTCGTTCGAAGAGCAGTTCCAGGTGCCGGTGAAGAACGCGCTTGTCAGCGGCGCTGCGTGTACCCGCCTGTCGGGTCCGGGGCATTGGCGCTGTACGAAAACCAACCTGACGCTTGGGCCCGGCTCGGAGAAAACCTTCCAGGTCGCCGGCAACATCGACGTGGCTAAGGTCCCCGACCGGAACGTGCGCAACTGTGCCCGGCTTTATGAAGAAGCGGACTTTGGGGCCCGCTCGTGCGCTACGGCGGTGATCCCGGATCCCGATGCAAGCTCAGACCGTGACGACCGCGCTGCGGATCTATCGATCGCGAAATCATGCCGGCCGAGCGTGCTTGGTGCGCCGGTTTCATGCCGCATCACCGTCACCAATAATGGAACGGCCGAACACGATGGTGCGATCTCGGTCAATGATATCAACAAGACCGTTGGCGGCGATGACCTGCCGATCGCGACCGTCGTGCCGGACGTTGCCAGTGAATGGTCGTGTGGTCCGGTGCCGGCGGCCAACGTCACGTGCGCCATTAACGGTGCGAACGTCAAAGCGGGTGAAAGCCGCTTTTTCGATGTGACGTTCAACCTGCCGGCCAATGCGCGTTACAGAAACTGCGCAAGCGGCATGATTTCTGGCTCAAGCGACGTACACGATCTCAACGAGGCGTGTGTGACGGGCGGGGTCGATATCACGGTCGCCAAGAGTGGACCGGAGACATGCCGGGCCGGCGACACCTGCGCATTCGATGTGACGATCGCCAATAACGGCGTTGCGGCATTCAATGGAACGGTCGCGCTTTCAGACGTCATGACGCTTGGCGGCGAAGCGGACGCAGCGCGTGCGGACATTGTTTCGATCTCGCCGCCATTACCGTGTGGCACCGCGCCGACGCGCTTGCCGTTCTCGTGCGATGCAAGCGTCTCGCTTGCTGAAGGCGATGCAACGACCCACACGATCACCGTGCGCTTGCCCGCCGAGGCATCGGGGACGTTGCGCAACTGCGTTGCGGCGACGGCGCCAGGCGTTGTGGATGGCGCGGGCCGTGCCGTATCAAGCGGTGACCCGGCCGGCGAGGCTGACCCATCTGCGAACGATCCGGTCTCATGCGTGAACGTGGCGGTCGAGCCGGTGCGGGCCGCATGCCGCCCGCCGCTGATTGCGTTGCCCAGTGGACGGTGCGGCTGTCCTCCCGGCCAGCGTTTCACCGGGCGGCGTTGCGTTGGCGAGATCGTTGGCCCAGCGCCGATCCCAGCGGTGCCGCAGCCTGATCCCATCATCTCGATTGTGGAGCCGCCAAGGTGCCGCAACAGCGAACGGACGGTGACCCGTCGGCGCGTTGCCAACCGGTTCCGCCGGCTCGGCTATGACGTGCGTCTGCGGGTGAATAGTGCCGGTCGCGTTTGGTGCGTCCCGCCGCGGCCTGAAGGCCCTGGCGAGCCGGGGTGCTATTTCGGCGAGGATCAGATCAACTCATTCCGGGCCGCGCGCCGGCGTGAACGCCTCGGTTCGGATGTACGGCAGGTGACAAGCAGAGGCCGTACATTCTGGTGTGCGGGTCCCCTGCCGCCGCCGCTTGAGTGTCGCCGCGGCGAGATCTCAACCCGCAATGCGGACCGCGCGACGGAATTGCGCCGCCAGGGCTATCTGGTGCGCACGCTGCGGCGCGGGCGCGACCGGCTCTACTGCGCGGTTCAGACCAGTCCGTGCCGCTCTGGCGAACGGCTTGTGCGCTCGCGCCGGCAAGCCTTCGCACTGCGTGAACGCGGCGCAAGCGTTCGCAACGTGAGCTTCAGGGGCGACCGGGCCTATTGCGTTGGACCAGTTCCGGTTTCGCCTTGCCGGCGCGGTGAAATCACGGTGACCAACGCCCGGCAGTATCAGCGGCTTGCCGCGCTCAACTACCGGTTCCGGCGTCCGGTGCGCACGCAAAGGAGCAGGCCAGCTCGTTTTCCCGTTTGCGCCCGGCCCGGCCCGGTCGTCGACCTTCCGCCATGTGCAAGCGGTGAACAGCGCGTGACGAACGGGGCCGTGGCACGACGGTTCCGCGCACGCGGCTTCCCGGTACGTCGGGTCAGCAATCAGCGCGGCACCGTGTATTGCATCGGCCGCCCAGTTCCACAGTGCCGGCGCGGCGAACGCACGGTCAGCAGTTCGCGCGAAGCAGCGCGGCTTACGAACGCTGGTTGGTCGGTGCGGCCGGCTGGACGCGGACGTTGGTGTGCCACAGCGCCCGTTGGCTGCAACCAAGGCGAGCGCACGGTGACGAACCAGCGTGTTGCACGCCGGCTTGCCAACGCTGGTTGGCGGGTCCGCCGGGTGGCCAGCGCGCGCTGGTGCGCGGTCCGGGTGGCACCGCCGCCTTCGCCGTGCAAGCGCGGGCAGCGCACGGTCACCAGTCCGCGAGAGGCGGCGCAGTTGACCAATGCAGGCTGGACCGTCCGTCCGTCTGGACGTGGCCGCTGGTGCGCGTCGCCGCCACAGCAACGCACTTGCCCACGCGGACAGCGCACGGTGACCAGTCAGCGGGAGGCGGCGCAGTTGGCCAACTCCGGATGGCGCGTCCGTCCGGCGGGGACGAATCGTTGGTGTGCGGTGCGCGGTGCATCCATCCCGTTGGTGTGCAGTGGTGGCCGTCAGGTCGGCCGTCGCTGCATCTGTCCGGCCGGAACCCGACTGCAGCGGATCAACGCGTTCAATTTCCGCTGTGTGCGTCAACAGGAAGTTCGCTGCATCGGCGGGCAAGCGCGCGGCAACCGGTGCGTCTGTCCGCAAGGGGCACGCGTCCAGCCAGCGGGCCGCAATACCTTCCGGTGCGTGCGTCAACAGCAAGTGCGCTGCATCGGCGGACAAGCGCGCGGCAACCGGTGCGTCTGTCCGCAAGGAGCACGCGTGCAGCCGGCGGGCCGCAACACCTTCCGCTGCGTGCGTCAACAGCAAGTCCGCTGCATCGGCGGACAAGCGCGCGGCAACCGGTGCGTCTGTCCGCAAGGGGCACGCGTCCAGCCAGCGGGCCGCAATACCTTCCGGTGCGTGCGTCAACAGCAAGTGCGCTGCATCGGCGGACAAGCGCGCGGCAACCGGTGCGTCTGTCCGCAAGGAGCACGCGTGCAGCCGGCGGGCCGCAACACCTTCCGCTGCGTGCGTCAACAGCAAGTCCGCTGCATCGGCGGACAAGCGCGCGGCAACCGGTGCGTCTGTCCGCAAG
>CAZOGY010000006.1:0-12198 GCA_964579305.1 uncultured Hyphomicrobiaceae bacterium | reverse complement strand
GGCCGCAATACCTTCCGGTGCGTGCGTCAACAGCAAGTGCGCTGCATCGGCGGACGCGCACAGGGCAACCGCTGCATCTGTCCGCAAGGGGCGCGTCTCCAGCCGGCGGGCCGCAACACCTTCCGCTGCGTGCGTCAACAGCAAGTGCGCTGCATCGGCGGACGCGCACAGGGCAACCGCTGCATCTGTCCGCAAGGGGCGCGTCTCCAGCCGGCGGGCCGCAACACCTTCCGCTGCGTGCGTCAACAACAAGTCCGCTGCATCGGCGGACGCGCACAGGGCAATCGCTGCGTCTGCCCACGAGGGGCGCGTCTCCAGCCGGCGGGCCGCAACACCTTCCGCTGCGTGCGTCAAGGCCAACCCAATCAGCGCGTGGTTTGCTTGGGCGGACGTCTCCAGGGCAACCGCTGCGTGTGCCCGCAAGGCGCGCGTATCCAGCGGATTGGTCGAAACGGCTTCCGCTGCATCCGCTGAAGCCCATCCGGTTCAGGCGGAACCGCCTGAACCGGAACATGCAGCGACCACCAAAACCGAGATCATGGCTGGTGGACGCGTCTGAACGCGAAATGATCTTGGCGAACACGACATACGGCGGTGCACCTTCTTGACCCGCGCCGCCGCTGATATTCCAACGGGACGTTGTCCGTGACACCCGCTTTCGCTTTTGGGCCTTGCGATGCGGTTCCGGCCTCAGGCCGGGCAACTCCAACGGGATCGGTGCGGCGCTTTCGCTATCGCTTTATTCGCCAGGCAAGCGCGTTTCACTGAGGGCCTTGCGGCCTGAGCGTTCTTGCCGATCACAAGCTTGATGCGTCGCAATGTGAAACGAGCGCCACGTGGGGGACCACATGGCGCTCGATTTGTTTTCAGCAAATCTTGGGCTGACAGGATGGCTCAGCACACTGTCTCGCATTGCGCGCAGGCTGGGAATGGATCAGCCGGCATAGGCCCCGAAGACGAGGCCGATCAGCATCGCGCCGAAGATGCCGAAGGCCATGTAGACGGCGAACACTTCGCGCTTCACGAGCGAGTAGACAGCGGCCATTGCCGGGATCGAGCTGACGCCACCAGCGATCATGAATGACATGGCCGCGCCTGACGTCATGCCCTGTTCCATCAAGCCCGCGACCAGCGGCGGGGCCGCATAGCCGTTCAGGTAGGCCGGTGCCCCGACAAGAGCGCCGACAACGACCGGCCAAGCGCCATCGCCGCCGACGACCGTTGCGATGAGCTGTGCAGGCACGTAGGTCACCAGCAGCGCTTCCAGGATATAGGCGAGCGCGAGCCATTTGATCAGGAACAGTCCGTTCGCAAGCCCTTCGCTGCGGAACGTCTCAACGCGCGCCGGCTGTTGCCAGAACTTCCACACCGGCTTGTCTTCCTTCGGCTGTGCGCCACAGCCGCTCGACTTGGAACAGCAGCCGCCGGCCTTACGCTCCTTGAGCGGGTCGGCAAATGCGCCGGTTGCCATCAAGCCGCGCATGGCGAAGCCGCCGATCAGGCCGAGACTTACTGCAGCAATGGCCTTGGCAATCGCAAACTCCCAGCCCAACGCGCCGGCGGTGATGAACAACGCTGCGGGATCCATCAGCGGCGAGGACAGCCAGAAGGCCATGACCGCCGACAACGGCGCGCCGACGGCGAGCAGACCGGCGATAAACGGAATGACTTCGCAGGAACAGAAGGGCGCAAGGCCACCGATCAGCGCAGCCAGAACGATCATGCGCGTGAGGTGTCCCTCGAAGGCTTTCGCCACGATGCGCTCAGCGCCGGTTGCCTTGAGATAAGCGATCATTAAACAGGCCAGCACGATGTAGGGCAGCGTGTTCAAGAACGCTTTCGTGGCGAACACGATGACCGGCACAAAGTTTGGCTGGTCCATCACGAGCACGGCAAGCGGGATCAGGATGATCAACATCCAGACCGAGCCCAGCATGCTTGTAAAACCGCTGAGCCATTGGCGCGCCTGACCCAGTTGGCGCATGGCGAGTTCAGTCATGACCAGTCTCCATTTTCGTGTCGGCGTGATTGGCGGCGCGACGGCCGCAGTGTGGGTGGCGCGATCGGCCCTGGCAGTCTCAGGACTGGGGGTCCGTCACGGTTGCGACGATTGCTGGTTCGACGGCTTCGCCCGCGGGCGAGATCCAAACCGGCTCGGAAAAATGCGGTGCTTCAATTGGTTGGCCAGCGATCTGGAAGATATGGCCGCGCCCGAAACTCATGGGAACGCGTCGGCCGCCTGCGGGATTGAGGCCTGCACCGAGTTCAGGAACGCCCCATTTGAGGTGATGAGCGACATCCCAAAAAACGATCTCTCCATCGCAGCTAAAAGCCAGCCAGCAATGCATGTCGTGGGTCGCGGTCTTTTCAGGGTGGAACCAATAGCCGGCCACATACTGCCCGCGCAGGCCGATTGCGCGCGCCGCTGCCAGCAGGAACGTATTGATATCGACGCAGGTGCCTTGGATTGGGTCTTTGATCGCGGGAACCTGCGCGGTGCCGTCGTTGAAGTGAGCGCCGCCGTGCCCGTAGTGGAACAGCTCAGCTGACAACTCGGCCAGCGCGCGGAGCTGATCGATTTGCGATGCGGAGCGGTCGACGTGACTTCCCGCGAGTTGGGCGAGATCGTCGGACGCATTGGTGTAGCGGTTGTTTTGGCTGTCCCAAGCCCACGCGGGGACTTCGGCCGGACCATCGCGGAATTCATAAACAACGCTTGGAGACGCGGGCATCTGCGCCAGCGTCAAGACGTACGCGCGCTGCGGGCTATTGATGGCGCCGATCTCGTCGACCGCGGCGATGCCGCCAAAGCGTGCGGCCTCAAAAGCGATGCCCCAATGGTTCACCGGCCGCGGCACCAGGAGACGCCACGTTTCGCCCGCCGCGGCGTTTGCTGGCAGGTCAATCGCAATTGTTACCGTGCGCAGGCTGTGTTGTGCGGTGTCTAACATTTGAGACGTCCTCAATGGGTGGGGGTTGCGACGTCGCCAATCTGGGCGGCGGCGTTTACGGCTTCGTCGGCGCAGCATTCGCGCAAGAGATAGTCGGCAAGCCCGCGCAGCCGTTCGAACGCGGCGCGATTGATGACTGCGCGACCGGCGCGTTCCTGTTCAACCAGGCCAGCGGCCGCCAAAAAGCGAAGGTGGTGGGACAACGTCGACGCCGGCACATCCAGACGCTCTTGGATCTCGCCGACCGACAGGCCCTGATCACCCGCACGCACAAGGACCAAGACAACATCAAGGCGCGGCTCGGAGCCGACAGCCGCGAAGCCTTGCGCCGCCTCTTCCCGGGTCAGTCCTGGTTTCGATGCCATGGCGACTTTGCCTTCCGCGTTTCCACTTCGCGGCGAAAGGGCAACCCCGATTTCGCCGCGCCATCTCGCCAACGCCCGCCACCTGAGCCGGCATTGCGAAACTCACCACATAACTAGAAACATCGAAATGACGGCGCGTCAAGGCCCTGCGCGATACCAATTTCGGCGTGGCGCGATTGCCGCGGTGGTATGAGACGGGGCAAGGTCGCACTGGCAGTTGCGGTCGCGACGGCTGCGTCCAACGGGCGTGCGCCGCGACCAAAGCCTGCAAACAAGCAGCAAGAAGCGACAAGATCCTGGAGACGCCACGTGAGACAGAACGCATTGCGCAAAGCCTTCAAAGAAGGCGCGAACACGATCAACGGTTGGCTGGGCCTGCCTTGTACCATGTCGGCTGAAGTCGTCGCGCACGCCGGTTTTGAGAGCGTGACGGTCGACATGCAGCACGGCTGTGTTCCTTTTGAATCGATCGTGCCGATGTTCCAGGCCATCTCAACAACGTCAGCGGTGCCAATGGCGCGCGTACCGTGGAATGAGCCCGGCATTATCATGCGCGTCCTCGATGCGGGCGCTTACGGCTTGATCTGCCCGATGGTCAACACGGTTGAAGAAGCCAAGGCGCTGGTGTCGGCTTGCCGGTATCCGCCGCTTGGTGCGCGCTCCAACGGGCCGTTTCGTGCATCGATCTATGGTGGCGCCGATTATGTGAAGCATGCCAACGATGAAATCTTGGTTTTTGCGATGATCGAAACCGAACAGGCGATCGCCAATCTGCCAGAGATTTTGAAAGTCGAAGGCCTCGATGGCGTTTACGTTGGACCGTCGGATCTTGGCTTATCGATGGGCGAGGAAGCGACACTGGCACCAAAGTCCCCAAAAGTCCTCGACGGCATTCAGAAAATTGCCGATCTCACAAATGCGGCCGGGCTCATCCCTGGCATTCATTGCGATGGCCCCCGCACAATCAAAGAGCGTTATGGCCGTGGCTATCGATTTGCAAGCCTTCTCAACGATACGCGCTTGTTAGCGGCGGCTTGCCAAAACGGCATCAACGAAGTGCGCGGCGAAGCGCCGGCCGCCACCGCTGCAAGCTATTAAAGCGCAACCTCGCAAAGGTGCACCGCCGTGTTTTTGTCCCGGGTGCTGAGCTGCGGTTGCGGCTTTGCAGCCAACGCGGCTTTCTTCACGACCAATCACTCAGACTGGCGTGCACTCAATTGCAAAAAAGCGATCGGCCATTGTTTTTGGCCCATCGCTCTTTGCCGTCCACCCACTGCCCAATAGCTGAGATTTATGGCGAGCCAGCGTTGGTCGTGGTGCCGGTCTTGCCAGCATCGTCGCCGCTGCCTTTGTCCGTTCCACCGACATATTCACGCCAAGTCGTGCGGCGGCGCTCACCGGAACTTGATGTTTCCACTTGCGGGCGTTCCAGATCGCGGGAGTAGCGCACGTTATTGGCCAGGTTGCGCTGTGTCGCGCATCCAAAATTATGATACGGAAGGGCTTCACGGTTCCGGCCAACGTCGGCTGGCCATTTTCCGCAATTCGGCGCGATTGCGACCCGACGGCTGTAGGCCAGCCTAATCACCGCACCGCGATCATCCGACAGGCCCGTGCGCCGGACGCGCACGTCATCGGGGCCAAATCCGGCCATCTCCAATTCGCGACGGACGTCCTGCAGCGCGGGCCGTAACGCGAAATGACTGCCAGGGCGCGCGGGCAAAATCACCATGAATTGCCCGGTTCCAGCCTTGCGAAACTCTGCGGCAAACTCGCGAACTGCAATCTGATGGCGCGAGGTCAGGCGTGCGCCGGGGTGGGCCAATTGCAGGTCAATCGCCTCAACACGATTTGCGAGGCGAATTTCGTGCCGCCGTGACGGATCGCTCAAATACACCGCTTCTTGCGGGGAGAGCCGATCGCGGCAACCTGAAAGGATCAGCGCGGTCGCAATCACGGCAAGTGCGGCTCGTTTATGGAACCGTTCGAATGTCGCGTTTTTTTGTATCGTCATTGTTCGGCTTGCCTGATCTTGATGAATGGGATGCCTGGGACCGCGCTTTTGTAATGATATTTTCATCGCGATCAGCCTTTCGGATCCGGCAGTTCTGGATACTCGATGATAAATCCGACATCGCCGCGATACTTGGTTTGCAAGTCATCGCCCTGGCCACCGTGGACCCGGTTGAGCCGACCAAGGAATACGCGCGTCAGATTGTTTTCAGGGGTAAAGCCATCATCCGGCGTCGACATTTCGGACTTTGCCGCGTGTTTGGCCAAATACGGCGTAACGAGAATCACAAGTTCGGTTTCGTTCTTGCGGAAATCGTTTGAGCGAAACAGTGCGCCAAGGGTTGGGAGATCTTTCAGGCCGGGAACACCTTCAACCGCTTGGCGGGTGTCCTCAGAAATCAGCCCGGCCATGGCAAGGGTCCCGCCAGACGGCAGCTCGAGCGTGGTTTGTGCCCGACGGACTTTGAGACCGGGGATCGATAATCCACCAATCTGAACGGAGCCTTCGCCGGAAAGCTCAGAAACTTCGGCTTCGACGCGCAAGCTGATTGTGCCGGCATCAAGCACCACCGGCTTGAATTTCACGCTGACGCCGAACTCCTTGTATTCAATAAAGACCTTATTGTCTTCGGCTGAAACCGGGATCGGGATTTCGCCGCCGGCGAGAAACTTGGCCTCCTCTCCGGAAAGCGCGGTGAGGTTTGGTTCGGCCAGGGTTTTGACAAGCCCGGTTCGCTCCAGGAGTTGTAAAAGCGCTGTGATCGATTGGTTGCCACGGGTCCATGTCGTCGCCGTTGCGACGCCTGAAACGGCAAACGGAACGCCACCGGCCGCGCGCGCGGCCGATTCAGAAACGACCTGGCTGCTGGCGCTGAGCGAGTTTCGGATGATTTTTGCAAACGAGAACTGGCCCGCAGAGAGCAAGGCGCCCGGCAGGTCGACACCTAAGCGGCGCAATGCCTCACGCGACATTTCCGAAACCTTGACCCGCAGATGGACCTGATCTTTGGCGGCCGTCTTGATCAAGTTGACAACTTTGTCCTTGGTCTTGGCGAAACGCGAGGCGAGGTCGCCGGCCCGATTGACGTCGACCGGGGTCAGGGCGTGTCCGGCAAGCACGACGTTGTCGCCGGCCATCTCGGCGGTGACCTGTGACCCGGGGATCAGGCGGCGGATCATGTCTGTCAGAGCGCGCAAATCGCGTGCGACGCTGATGTCGAGGATGAGTTTGCGCCCGTCTTGCCCGATGAGAATGGCGTTGGCCTCGCCAAGGTCCTTGGCAATCAAGAACACCCGGCGTGAGGATTGCAGCGACGCGTCCACGACTTCGGGATTTGAGACCAGAACATCGGTCAGCTCAAACGGCATTTCGACAAGCAAGGCCTTGTCGACCCCGATTGTGAGCTTGCGATTGTGACTGGGCGCAGAAAAGTCGGCAACTTTGAGCACCGAGCGATGCTGGGGATCGGTCGGTGGCCCTCGCAGTTCACCTTCTGCGGCGACGGGATGTGCCATCATAGACAGCGCGACTGCGGCAAGAACCGCAACAAGCGGGATGGCCCGGAGGGCTCGGCAAACAAACGGACTGCCGGAGCGGATCGTATGGCAGCGGACAGCTTGCGACATTCGTGAACTCCCATGAACCGGGGCCAACGGGGCCCTTGCGCGAACGCAGGACGGACAGATGCACGCCTGACCGCGCTTATCGCGGCCCTGACGACTGAAGGATCACGATTCGGAAATTGTGCCGCGTTGCTTTCCAGTGCTCTCAACATGTCAAAATAAAAGCCGGGGACTTATCCCCGGCCACACCGAATTTGGCTTGCTTGAAACGCCGATTAGCCGGCGATTCGCAGCTGCGTGATTTGCCGCCCGATATTCTCGAATGCTTTTTTCAAGGCTGGCCCATCGCTTGCGAGAAGTGCTTGGGATGGGTGGGACGCGCAGGATTGCAACAAGTCGCGCGCGGCGCTTGAGGTTACGGCATCACGGAAGGCAACCGTGAAGATTGTAATGCCAGCCGCCTTGGCGTTGGAACAGGCTGTGAGCGTTTTGGTCGTCATCGTCGATGCCGGCTGGAGTTCGGGCAGACGGCCCTTTGCTGTGTAGCCGAACGCGCCGTACATGGACTTGTTGTGGTTCGACCGTGTTTGGTAGGTATTCTCACCATCAGACATGATGACCAGAAACTTCTGGTTGTCGCCGTCGCTCTCGGAGCGGCCTTCCGCGAAGGGTTGGGCCGAGGACAGCACACGCCAGCCCCACGTCGTGCCTTGCAGGATGTTGGTCCAGCCGTTTGCGACCATCCCGTCAATGGCATTGACGAGCTCCGATTTCGTACTGGTCAAAGGCAGGATCGCCGCTGTCGTGCAGTTGTAGTTCGGGCCGCTCGAATAATACGCCGTTTGGCCGTTGTACTTGCAGACCCGCCGTTGCGCGACGTCCGGTGAGATCGGGACCGTGCGCCAGTCCTGGCAGTTGCCGCGGCGGCTATAGCTTGTGCAGATGCGCTCTTGGCGGGGACAACTTCCACCGTCATCGCGCAGGTAACTGTTGGGGTAAGTCTGGCCATCTGAATTGACCGGGTCTGGCTCATCGGGGGCAAACATCGGCACAAACAAGGTGGCGGGCGTTGCGGCAACGGGCAATGCATCGTTCACGTCGTAGGGAGCCGGGCGGACTTCAACGCAACCTGCCCAAGGCACGCCGATCGCGTCGAACAACGCAAACCGCGAATAGGTGCCGTTTGTGTTCTCGTGGTGCACGGGCGATGCGCCGCCACTGTCGATCCAGCTTTCCCAGGCTTTAGCGGGCCCAACGTTGACGGAGGCTGCAAACGGAACAAGCCCGACGCGGACCTTTTCGGTTCCTTCCGCGCCAACGAACAGAATGCCGGCCATCTCTTTGGCAGCCGTCTTGAGTGTGTCCATCTCAGAGGACATGGAGCCTGAGTTGTCCAGGACCAGGGCGACTTCGACGGTTCCGGTTGCGCGCGCGATCACCGTGCGGGCCTTGACCGGGATCTGCTTAACGCCGAACACCCGCATCAACCAAGTATCAACAGGCGTATCACCGGTCGCGGAGACCTGTCCCGTCCCTGTGTCGAGGTTCAGCTTGCTGATCGTGCCGTCGGGATTCCGCTTGGTGTTGGCATTATAAAACGCGCCAGCGATGTTATCGCCGCGATCCTGCGCGTCGGTCGTGCCAAGCACATCGGATGCCGCCAGCGTCGCGGCATCGAGCGCGGCTTGCTGACGGGCGTGCACTTTCGTGGCGTGGCCGTAGTCGAGGACCAACGCGGCGGCGCCGACCATCACCATCATTGTCATCGCAAACAGCACGAACGATGCGCCGCTTTCATCGCGGTAGAAAGCGGCCAGCACAGCTTTGGACTGTTTAGCGGCAAGATCAGAACGAAGGCACTGCATACGTTAACCCCCTCTCACCAGAGACATGGGCGTTTTGTTTCAAAAGCGTCCTGACGCTTTCTTTCAACAGGATGTAAGTTTTTAACAAAATCGGCTTTTTTGCTTTTTCTTCAGGGGTTCTTGCAGCGCAACGGTGGCGCGTCGGCGTGGAGAATGGGGATAGCAGGTTGCATGGGCTAGCACGGCGCGCCCGACTCGGATCGCTTGGCGGCGCAATGGGTCATGGAGGCGTTGATGTCGCGCGCAGTGGTGGCGAGACGGTCGGCAACGGGGTTAACAAAGACGGATCGTGCATACAGAACATCCGTGGGCACCCTTCGCTCGCGATTAAAGCAGTTCCGTGCGGTTTTGGCAGCCGGACTGGGCGCGGGCTGCGTCGCAGGATGTGCTGCAGGTTCGCCAATGGACCTTCTGGATGGTCAGGCTGCGCTCGTCCCAACGGGATCGCTCGATGAGGCGGGGAAGCAGGCGCCCAAGACCAGGACGGGTCGGCGCGGATCGGCTCTGGCGGTGCTGCGATCGATCCAAGCCACGAAAGGCAAGGTCGCGGCATTTGCTGCCTCAGATGAACTTGTGAAAAAATTTCCAAATGACCGCCCACTTGCCGAACACAGGGCTTTGTTGGCCCTGGAAATCGGCCGTCCGAAAACCGCTGAAACCTATTTGCGTCAGCTTGCAAAGTCAGAAAACGCGCACTGGCGGGTCCATTCCGCGCTTGGTGCTGCATTGTCGGCGCAAGGTCAGCACAAAGCGGCGGTTGCAGCGCTTGAGCGCGGTTTGAAAAACAGTCCTGATAACCCGGTCCTTTTGAACAATCTCGCGATGGCACATGCGCTTGCTGGCCGAACCAAGGAAGCCGAACGCACACTTGCCAAGGCGGAGGCGACTGCAAAGACGCGTGGCGAACAGCGGCGCATCCGCCATAACCGCGCTCTGATCGCGGGGCTTTCCGGTCGCTATTCCAGTTACCGGAAGATTGCAGCGACCGCCTTGCCGCGTGACGACGTCGACCGCAACGTCGCCATCTTGAGGGGGCTCAAGCCGCGCGTGATCGCGCCCGGCACACCCGATGAGGCGGGTGGGCAACCAGCTCGCGGTTCCAAGGCTACGGCTGAAAAATCCCGACCGCCCGAGCCAGAACCGTTGCAGGCCTCAACCGGCAAGCCCATCGACACCAAAGATCTGAAGCCGGTCACACCAAATGCGCCAAAGCCAACACCGTCCGAAGGAACACCGGAAATCAAGGTGTCTGACGCGTCGATGGCGGGTGCGTCTGCAAAGGCGTCGACAGCAAAACCAGATGGCATCCGGTAATTAACGACGGCCCGTCTGCGGTGACCATAGGGGGCTCTTGCTTCGGGTGCCGCCTAAAAAATATGCAGATCTGACTTCGCGGCTAAAAGGTGAGCACGGAGACGGGCTCGCCGTCGCCGCTTCGATCATCCATCCGACGAAGATTTCATAAAAATGCTCGGTTAATCCGATGGTTACTCGTGGACCGTGCGACAAAGCGTCGATGGCACGACACTTGCCAACAGACATCGGTGTGCAAATGCCAGCCGCTGCGTGAGACCCAAGCGCCGGGCAGGATACGCACCGCTCCCGACGGTGTTTTGCGCCATCGTTTTAACTGGTTGGTCCATGTCCGCTGCAGCAGCCAATTCGCGCCAAGCCGAACGTGATCTCGCGAACCTGCGCGCGCTCTCGCGGATCCGCGCGCACGCTGAGGTCGGCTTGGGCGTCAAGTTGCGCGCGGGCCGAAGCGTCCTTGACAAACTTCACCAGTCCGGCGGCGCGAAGGCACGGTTTCCGAAACGCGCTGACCGCGCAGCCGTCGAAGCCGTTTTGATCAACACGGCCGGCGGAATGGCTGGCGGCGATCGATGGTCCATCCAAGCTGACGTGGCAGCCGGCGCGCATGCCGTGATGACGACGCCCGCGGCGGAACGCATCTATCGTGCGATCGACGGCGAGACAACGCGCATGTCGATCGCCCTGACGGTCGGCGCTGGCGCGCAGCTCGATTGGCTTGTGCAAGAGACCATCGTTTTCGATCGTGCCGCCCTTGCACGTTCCATCGACGTCGCGATGGCGCCGGATGCCAAACTGACGCTTTCAGAAATCCTGGTGTTTGGCCGTGCGGCAATGGGCGAAACATTGTCGCGTGGTGCGGTTCGTGACCGTTGGCGCATCCGGCGGGACGGCCGTCTTGTGCATGCAGAAGACGTGCGTTTCGGCGATCAGGGACACGGCGGGCTTGACGGTCTTCAGCGCACTGCTGCGGTCTTGGGCGAGGCGCGATGTTCAGCGGGCCTCGTGCATGTTGCGCGGGACGCTGAAGACAAAATCGAGACCGTTCGCCAGGCCATCGCGCCATTTGCAGATTACGTCGCGGCGAGCGCCTGGGATGGGCGCCTCGTTGTGCGCACCGTTGCGCCAGATCTCCAGCTGGCGCGCGCGGTTTGTTCACGAGTGATCCCGGTTTTAACGGAACGGGAGTTGCCGCGGGTCTGGGGCAACTGACACCATTGGCCAGAACGCAGTTACGCCGGACAGGCAACCGATGACGAGGACCAAGACGTGAACCTGACGCCACGAGAAAAAGACAAGCTGCTCGTTGCCATGGCCGCGATGGTTGCCCGCCGGCGGCTGGAGCGCGGGGTCAAGCTGAACCATCCCGAAGCGATTGCGCTGATCACCGACTTCGTCGTGGAGGGTGCGCGCGACGGGCGCAGCGTCGCCGACCTGATGACGGCGGGAGCCGAAGTGATTTCGCGCGACCAGGTCATGCCCGGCGTCGCGGAAATGATCCATGACGTCCAGGTCGAAGCCACATTTCCGGATGGCACCAAACTTGTCACGGTCCACAACCCGATCCGCTGAAAGGGATATGAAAATGCGCAAATTTCTGTGGGGATTGCCGGCGCTGGCCATGCTGACGTTTGGCCACGCGCTCGCCCATCCAAGCTTGACCCCGCATAGCCACCCCCACGAACCGGATGCCCTTTCTATGCTCGACATCACCGTGATCGCCGTCATCTCGTCAGCGGCTTTGCTTGCGCTGGCTGCTGTGCTGCGTGCGCGCGGCGTGCCGCACCGTGTTCGGCGTCAGAACCGCGATGATCGGGGGCAGTCGTGATCCCTGGCGAAGTCATCACAGGCGAAGGCGAGATCGAACTGAACGCAGGCCGGGCGACCGTGACGCTCGATGTCGCCAACACTGGCGACCGCCCGATCCAGGTCGGCAGCCACTACCACTTTTTCGAGACAAATCCGGCGTTGTCGTTTGATCGCGACAAGGCGAGAGGGTTTCGGCTCGACATTCCCGCGGGCACCGCTGTGCGGTTCGAGCCCGGCCAGTCGCGCACGGTCACCCTCGTCGAGATCGCTGGCACCAAGACGATTTACGGCTTCCGCCAGCAGGTGATGGGGGCGGTTTGA
>CAZOGY010000005.1:59732-64492 GCA_964579305.1 uncultured Hyphomicrobiaceae bacterium | reverse complement strand
CCTTCTCGCGCCACGCCTTGAAATCAGCGTGGGTCTGTTCATCGGTTGGCGGATAGAGCCCGAACGTCGATTGACCGTTGCGCACCTGCTCGGTGACGAAATCCTCAAAGACCGTCATTTCCACGGCCTCGTCGGCGATCTCATCGGCGATCCCCTGCGGAATGACGATCGCGCCATCGCCATCGCCGACGATCACGTCGCCCGGAAAAACCGGTGCATCGCCGCACCCGATCGGCACATTCACGTCGATTGCCTGGTGCAGCGTCAGATTGGTCGGCGCCGATGGCCGCGCATGGAACGCCGGAATATCGAGCCCTGCGATCTCGGCGCTATCGCGAAACCCGCCGTCCGTCACAATCCCGGCCGCGCCGCGGTGCATCAAACGCGTAACGAGAATGCCGCCGGCTGAGGCGGCGCGCGCGTCCTTGCGGCTGTCGATGACCATCACGACACCGGCCGGACATTCCTCGATGGCTTTGCGCTGCGGATGGCTTCGATCCTGGAACACGGTGATCGGGTTCACGTCCTCGCGCGCGGGAATATAGCGCAACGTATAGGCCGGTCCGACCATGGTCGGCAGACCCGGGTTCAACGGTGTCACCCCCTGGATCATTTGATGACGCAGGCCCCGCTTGAACAGCGCGGTCGCCAGCGTCGCAGTGCTCACACCTTTCAGCTTGTCGCGTGTTTCATCGCGCAACGTCATGGCTCGTTCCCTCCAGTTTTTTTTGGCTCAACGGCAGGCTATCGCGCATCGCCCCGCAAAACTGCAAGCATTTGCGAAAGGCGGCATCGGCTTTGCAGCACCGGTGCCTTGGCGCGCCATGCCGGACCGGGCGCACAGCAACGCTGTCGCAATCTGGAACATCGCATCGCGACCTCCGCCCCGACTGGCTTGATCCGAAACGCTTAATTCGAGCACCTGCCATGACGCTCACGATCCCAGCAACCTTGCTGATCCCGCTGACGCTGTCCCGACGCGGTGTGGTTGCAGCGCTCGTGGCGCTCGCAATGCTGACGAGTTGCTTCGTCAAGTACGAGCCCGCCGTCACTGACGCCGTCATGTTTGGGGTGATCGTTGCGTTGCCGCTGCTCGGCTGCTTGTCGGTCGGTCCCATAACCGCACTTTTCATGGCGGCTTGGCTGACGATCTGCGCGGCAAGCCTGATCGCGGCGTCTGCGTCCCCGGTGCCCGTGACAAGTCTCAAGCACGACGCGATCACCCTGTTCCTGGCAACCGGGGCGTGCGCACTGGCAAGCTGGCTGCGCGACAGTCCGCGGGAACGGTTCGAACTGGCGCTGTGGTGCTATGCACTCAGTGCGGCGGCAGCAACGGCTTTAGCGCTGATCGGCTACTTTGATTTGTTGCCGGGGGCTTACAACACCTTCACGCTCTATGGTCGCGCCAAGGGACCGTTCAAAGATCCCAACGTCTATGCGGCCGCCCTGCCACTTGCGATTGCCTTCCTGTCCTGGCGGGTGATGCGTGGCGAGACACGGATGCCGGTCACAGCGACCCTCCTTGCCGTGATGATGCTTGTGGGGCTGTTGACAAGCTTCTCGCGCGGCGCCTGGTTGGCTGGCGGCGCGACGCTGGCAGTCGTCGGCATGTTTGGCGCGCTGGTCGCGATGACGCGGCGCGACCAGAACCGCCTCGTCGCCGTCGCGGCCGCAGGCACCATAGTCGGTTTGGTGGCCATCGGCGCAGCCCTGCAGTCCGCGAAGGTGCAGGCTTTGCTCCACGAGCGCCTGTCAATGACGCAAAGCTATGACGAAGGCCCGCACGGACGGTTCGCAGGCCAGGCCAAGGCAGCCGAATTGATCCTGCAAAAGCCGTTTGGCATTGGAAGCCGCGCGTTCAGCGAAGTGCACCACCACGAAGAACCGCACCAGGTTTACCTGTCGATGTTCCTCAACGCCGGCTGGCTTGGCGGCTTGACGTATCTCGCCGTTGTAGTGCTGACCATTGCCGCCGGCCTGGCGGGCATCATGCGCGGCGGCCCCTTGCGCGGCCCCTTCGTGATCGCCACGGCAGCCTTGATTGGCACCGCGCTACAAGGGTTTGTTGTCGACACCGACCATTGGCGCCATTTCTTTATTGCATGCGGACTGATCTGGGGTTTGAGCGACGCCATACCAACGGCGAAGCGGAAGCTCACCGGTTACGCCGCAAGCCCCGCAATGCGCCGGTAGGCCCGCACCGTGTCGGCAAAACTGAAATGCTCAGCCACGAACGTGCGCGGTGAAATCTGCGGCGGGCTCGCAAGCGCGGCATCCAGGGCGGCACCAAGCTCCTCAGGCGCGCTCGGTGAAACAAACCGCCCCGTCTGCGGGCAAACGGCCTGGCGCATCCCCCCGACATCTGAAGCCACGACCGGCACACCGCAAGCTTGCGCCTCGATCACGCTACGCGGCAAACCTTCGTTCAACGACGGCAGGCAGAACACGTCGAACGCCGGCAGAACCTCATGCAGGTCGTCGCGATGGCCCAAGAACACCGTGCGGTCCGCCACACCGATCTTGGCCGCATGCGCTTCCAACGCCGCGCGTTCAACGCCATCGCCGACGAGAACGGCACGGACGTCATCGGGCAGATAGCGCAACGCGGAAATCAAATCGGCTTGTGCCTTGACAGCGACCAGCCGGCCGGCCGTGCCGATGAACCTGCCATTGGCCGCAAGCCCAAGTCTGTTGCGGGCCGCCGCCGGATCGCGCGGGCAAAACCGGTCCAGATCGACCCCGTTTGGGATCACGGTCACCCGCGGGCGCGGCAGCAACGCCTCCATCTGCGTCTTGATGCTTTCAGAAACCGCAACATGTCGCGGGCGCACGGCCAGTTCCATCGCCTGCGCAAGCCGTTTGCGCCGCGGTGCCTCATAGTGCCAAACGTCATGCTCAACGTGAACGACGCCCGGCACGCGCGCCAGCCGCGCCGCAGGCCCGCCATATACCCAAGGGCCGATATGGTGCGCAAAAACCGCCTTTGGCTTGTGCGCGCGAAACAACCTGTAAAGTTGCATCATTAGGTCAGGCCGCAATCCCGATGCGCGCTGCAGCGAGATAAATCTGTCCCCAAAAACGCTCAGCGCTGGCCATTGCGCAACCAGATCTTCAGCGCGGTCCTCCAGGCTGACGATCATGTCGGAACCATCACCGGCGCGCACGAGATCGAGCACGAGCGTCTCAATACCGCCAGGCGCCATGCGTTGGACCACGTGAATGGTTTCTGCCGACCGGTCAGTTTGCACAGCGCACTCCTTTGACTTACCCGCGCGATCGGCCTACCGCGATTGATGGCAAACGACGAGTGATCCAACGCCAAAGCGTTAGCGCTGTCGCAAGATTCGCCCGACCATGAGAAAATACGGCAACACTTCGCAAACGGGCCGCACAACCGTCCCCTTCAAAGCCATCGACCGCTGCGATTTAAGGCTGTCAGCGATAACAGCTTCATCGCGCAACTCCGCTCTATTGTTTTTCAAAGTTTCGCTGTAGGCAGTCGCCGCACGTTTGCGTTGGAGCATCTTCCGAGCACACGTGACCGCAGTCACGGTCAAGTGGTCGGTTCAAGATACTCTATCATGCTGGAAATGGAGCCATTTCGTCCGATCTCACAATCGCAAAACGATTCCGTAAGATCGCAGATTGCTCTATGCCGGCACCTAAAGGGTCTCAGGTGGTCAATCCGTTATGATTTGGATGTTTTTGGACAGCGCGTCGGTTGGCGGGATTGAGCGTCACGTCGCCGTTGTCGCGCAAGCCTTAAAGCGTCGCGCGATCCCGGTCGAAATCGTGTTGTTGGACGACCACGGCGACAATCCCTGGTATGCACAGCTTTCGGACGCGGGGTTAAGCTACACCGCGCTTGACGGCAAAATGCGCACGCTTGCAGCCGCGCTACGCAAGCAGAAGCCGGGGCTGATTCATACGCACGGCTATAAGGCCAGCATTATTGGTCGCCTTGCAGCTCATTTCACACGCACGCCAGTGGTGACGACATTTCACGACGGCGAGCGCATGCCCCTTCCAACCGGTTTATGGCAACGCCTTGACGAATTTGCAGGCATAACGGCACCGCGCATTGCCGTGTCGGAAAGCGTGGCGGCAAATCTCCCCTGGTCAAGTCACACGGTTGATAACTTCCTGCTTTTACCACCCCCGCCGACACCACGGCCGCTTCCAAAGCGCGTCGGCTTTTTAGGGCGTTTCGTTAATCAAAAAGCGCCGGAGATATTTTGCGCCATCGCCGAGGCAGCCCCGGCCGATATTGAGTTTCATATGTGGGGCGATGGTCCGTTACGCGCGGACCTTCAAGCCAAACACGACAAGCGCGTCGTGTTCCATGGCATCACAACCAACGTCGCGCCGGTCTTGGAGCAAATTGGCCTGCTCTTGATGACGTCGCGGACGGAAGGCTTGCCGATGGCCACGCTTGAAGCGTTTTCAGCGGGCGTTCCCGTTGCTGCAAGCCGGGTCGATGCCATGCCGAAAGTCATCACGCATGGCGAAACCGGTTGGCTTTTCGACTTCGGTGACGTCGATGCGGCGCTGTCTTGCCTAAAGGCCTGGGCGGAACTGGACGAAACGCGTCAAGCCGCCATGCGCACTGCGTGCTGGGAGCGCCTTCGCGATCATTATTCCGACGAGACGCAGTTACCGCGGTTGATGGATGTCTACGTAGCTGCCGGCTATCGCGGCACCGGGGGCGGCGCGAATTTGCAGACGGCTGCCGCCTCGGCACGGTGAGCCACGCCAGCCCG
>CAZOGY010000005.1:38095-59632 GCA_964579305.1 uncultured Hyphomicrobiaceae bacterium | reverse complement strand
CCGCGCCCGGTCCCCAGCGCGCTCAGGGATCACCGCGCTCGAATCCCACCGCGCTCAGGCAGCATCACTCACCTTTGATTGACCATCCCGCTTGCCGGGGCCACCCGACATTCGCGGCCCGGCCTGGTCGACAGACGACGAGCCCGATTGCGGCCGGAACAGCGGTACGGCCGCCTGCGCCGCGGCGGCTGCGGCCGTTGGCAGCAAGCCGGGCGCGCCTTCCATGGCGTACCGCCCGATCCGCGCCGGCGCTTTCGGCACAATCCGATCGGCGGTCAATTCATCCCACGTCTGCGCGACGATCTCATGATCAAGCGTTTCGCCGCGCAACACCATGCGAACCGTCCTGACCAGGACCTTCGCCTCCAGCGTAAACGTCGCGTGACAGGCATACCAGATATCCAGTGCAGCCTTGTCCGCAGCCGAAATCTTACGGCCACCAACGACTTGCGCCCAGCCCGTCAGCCCCGGCCGCACAAGCAATCGTGCCGCGTAGCTCGGATGCTGATCCACGGGCAACAGTGGACGCGGGCCGACGAAGGACATCTCGCCGACAAAAATGTTCCAGAGCTGAGGCAGTTCATCCAGTCGCGTCTTGCGCAAAAACGCGCCAACTGCGCTCTGACGCTCCTCATCGCTCAGCCGGTTGCCAAACCGGTCGTGGGCATTGTGCATGGTGCGAAATTTGAACACCCGGAACGTACGCCCCAGGTACCCGGGTCGGTCCTGCCAGAAGATCAGCGGGCGCCCCAGAGTCCACAAAACAACGCCGGCAACCACCATGATGACAGGCGCAAGCAGCACGAGCAGGGCACTTGAGCCGCAGATGTCGACGATCCGCTTCAACGCCCAGAACGGACGCCGCGTGCGCGCCGCAACGGCTGGCGTGTCAAACGCAACGGCTTCCGACGGATCGGTCCCACGGTCGCCCCCGGCCTGCGCATCGCATACACCCGCGCCATCCTCGTGGGTACCATCTCCGCCCGTGCGCGCGCCGCACGGAGCGCTAAGAGATGGCTCGTCTTCCAAGTGAGTCACATCGGCCAGACCGGTGGCTTGAATGGCGGCTAGTTCATCGCCGATCGCCGGCGACAGATCGGCACGCGCGCACGTGACAACGATCTGCCCCACCGTCGCGCCGTGAACGGACAGGCGCTTTATCAGGTCACGCAAGTTTTCACCGGGACCGAAAACAAGGTGACGGCCAACGAGACGCCCATGATAGGCGTGATCGTCAACATAAATGCCGCTGATACGCACGTGGCCCAATTGCCCGCGCTCAACCGCGCGCAGAAACAAATCAGTTTGCGTGGTCAGGCCAACCACCAGAACGCCCGTTGGCGCATCGAAAGCCCCTGGCTCCGAAGCCGCGGACAAACGCTCCATCCCGCTTTGCGCGAATGCGCGCCAGAAGATCCGTGCGCACGTCAGAAGGAATGCGGCCAAGATGACGTGCAACACAGGAACCGAACGCGCGACGCCGACCATGGCATCGGTCAGCCAGCAAACAATCGTGCCAGACACGACGGCACCAACGACGACAATCAAGCCGCGCACGTGATCCTGCGTTGTGAGATACTGCCACAACGACCGGTCGATCCCAGCCACCATCAACAGCACCATGAAGAATGCGCCTGTGGCAACGAGATACGGGACCATGGCTGTGAAGCGAACCGGGTCGAGCTGCAGGTTGTCCCGCAAGATCAGACCCAGCACGGCCGCAGCGAGAAACAGAGCCAAATCAACGGACAAGACGACGGCGCGATCAATATCGTGGCGCGCGTTACGCTGCAGCTTCAACCCGCGCAAAGTCGTCGGGATCGAACTACCGAACTCGAGGGCGGACACGCTGGAGGATTTTACAGTCGAAACAATGGTTTCAAGAGACACCTGCATGCACTCCAAGCACTCACGGACTTAAGGCGCGGCTTAGCATATATGTTTGGCGAATTCCAAGTGAATTACTGTTTCTTTCTCGGACGCGACGAAGCTCGCAGCCACTCTTAACGCGCGCGTCTGCGCGTAGATTTCGCCTAAGAAAATTCACCAGATCTGACTGTACTGTCAGCAGTCGCCCTGCGCCTGATGTTGCGTTGCGATACGCTTGTTGTTTAACAACTGCACGACAATTGAGAGTCGAATTTAAAACACTTTGAAATCAACAACATAGAATGCAAGATGGAGACCAGACCACAACCAGGTCTCGCGTTGCTGATCATGTGGTTGAGGCAAAACCCGCAACGGCCAGACCCGGCAGTCACGTCGGCGCCACGAAGCTCTCTCACTCCTTGATCAGTCGACAGACTGTCGCAGTGCGTCCTTCGGTCGCCATATCTTAACCGAGATGCTTAAAGTTTCAGCGCCCACAATCCCCACGGCGGCAGAAAAGCCATCGCCAATTCCAATTGGGTAAATCTGTATTTCGCCGTCGGCATACCGCTTTTTAAGTTTGGCACCACAGATCAACGCACGATGCCCATTGCGATGGCCAGGCCCCGCATTTGCCACAACACCCGCCACGCAAACAGCATCGAGCCCAGCCGACAACCCCAGGCCAACAGCTTTCAATGCCGCTTCTTTCGCCGTCCAGATCGCAAAGAACCGCGCTCGCCACGTTGCGTCATCACCCGCATCACGCAGAAGCGAACGTTCCTGAGCCGTGAATCCGCGCGACACATCCGTGCCGACATGGGCGATCCCCTCAATGTCGATGCCAACCGCATGCGTTTTACAAATCGCAAGCGCCGCCATCGCGCGCGCGCCACGGCCCGTATGTGACAGGTTGAATTGGACCGGCGGCACGCCTTGGGCGCCGACGACAATCGGCTTGCCGTGCGCATGTCGCTCAAACTGGATCGACGGTGCGTCGCAGCCCATGGCGCGAGCAAGGTGCCAGCGCAGTCCGCCATGCGCGATGCGAAACCGTTGTTGATCTGTTGGCTTCAGGAAACGGGCGGCTCTGGCGTGTTCGTCTGCCGACAGGACTGGGTCCAGAGCAGCATGCACCCAGCCCGGCTGGTCAAGTTCCCAGGCCCAGACATCGACATGTGCCGCCTTGCCAACGATGGACACCATGCGCTCGACCATTTCGCTCGGACCGCGTTCCAACGCACAATCATCCCCGCGTTTGTTCCGCCGTGGTGCTGCGGCCCGGCCACCACCATCATCCCATCGGTGATGGCGCAAACACGCAGAGACGCCTACGCGGCAGACCCATCCTTGCCCGCCACGGGGCTTGCTTCTGCACCACCAACTTGAACCGGCGCTTGGACCGGCCAGATAGCCCGCGTTGGCGCCCGCAGATACCGGATTGCCCCCCGCATCGATGCCCAATGCCCTTCAACGAGATAACCAATCCATTGCACCAGCTTGGGCAGGTTTTTCTGACGGTTGGCAATCGCATAACCCGCGACAGCAAACACCAGCACAGCAAGCACAAGTCCAGCCTGGAACAACCAATACCCGGCCAGCGCCAGGTAGAGGGCAACCGCAAGAGCCAGGATCACCATGAACGGGATCCAAGGTCGCATGCCCTTGCCGGAAATGAACAGGAACGCCAGCCAGCCATTGCGAGGATTTGCGAAATGCGCAAACCAGAGCGCCTGCTGGGTGTTGCCGGCCCCAATCCTGATGCGACGTCGAAATTCCTGGTCCGGTTCGGTCTTTTCCAACTCCCGCGCGATGATCGAGCGATCGTAGATGCCGGAAAAGCCCTTTCCGACGATCGACATCGGCAAGATGAAATCATCGTTGATCGTGGTCGCTGGCATCGGCTGCCAAGGTGCACGGCGAAAAAAGTAAAAAGCACCGTGCGCGCCAATCGGTGACGCAAGCTCGGCTTCGTCGGCCTTGAGCTTGGTCTGGTAATCGGTGTAGGCGGCTTCACCGGCGCTGCCAGCTTTCAGCAACTCATAGGTGGCGCAAACGATCCCAACCTTCGGGTCCAGGAAATGCTGTGCACCGCGCCGCAGCGAGTCTGGCGCAAACAAAGCCGATGCATCGCTGAGCCCAACAACATCGCTGGTGATCCTTGCAATCTCCCGGTTGAGCGTTGCGATCTTGCCGACGTTGCGCGCATGCGGCCGGATCACGATGTGGCTGGGCGATCCGTGCTCGATAAGCGCGGTTTCCGCAATCGTCTGCGTGTCATCGGTGCAGCCATCAAGCGCAATCACGATCTCAAGCCGGTCACGCGGATAATCCAACGCGACGAGGTTTGCGATCTTATCGGCAATCACGGCTGCCTCGTTGTAGGCAGGCACAAGCAGGGTCAGCGAGGGCAGTTCATCGTCGCCGATCGGGACATCGCCTCCGCCGCGTGCCGCCCGTGCTGCGCGCCGCTTGTCGGCAAGCCGGGCAATCACGAGCGGATAGCCAATGTGATGATAGATAAAGACCGCCGCGGCGCTAATCACGAACGCCATTGCCAGCCCGTCTACGAGCACCATCATCTTGCGCCCCTTGCTCCAATCGTTTCATGCATCCGACACCCACACGGCGCGCACGGACATCATCGGACCGCGACAAACACCCTGTCCAGAAACCGCACAACCGCCGCGTCAATGGTCCGCCGGACCATTCCGGGATCGGGCAGCGGCGGTTTCCAAGGACGCCAAGACCGCCATCGGGTCGGCCAATGCAAGCCATCAGCAAAATCATCGTGAAGCGCACCGGGAATGGAGATAACCGTTGTCATCTCAGGCGCGAACGATTTTTGCCGGGCAAGCCGCGCCCGTGAGATGTCATCGAATGCCAAGGTGTTGATCCTGGCCGCGCCAATCGGAAACACCGGCAGCGACTGGCTCAACAGGTGGAGACTTGGCTTTGAGACCTGCGCCGTTGCTGCGCTTGCATAAAGCCATCCATCGAGATTGACCGCCGCAACCACCCGTTCATCCCGGTGCAACGCCTCAAACGCCGTCGACCCGCCAAACGAAAACCCGATCGCTGCAAAGCGCGGCCGCGCGAGGCGCCCCAAGATCGCGGCCAACGTCGAAAGGCCCGACTGGTCCGCGTCGGGTGATTGAGACGGCGTTGGCCCGGCGCCATTGAGCGCATGCGCCCGCAACACAGATAGCCGGTCAATCACCGCACCCAGCTTGCCGACGGAGACAGCGACTTTGGCGTCGGCGGTACGCGAAAACGCTTCAGGGCCATCCGGCGATGACATGTCGTAACGTGCCGTCCGGGCCGCATGCTGCGCATCGCTTTCGCCTGGCCGCCGCTGATCGAGTGCTGGATCGTCGACCGCAACCGATGGATAACCTGCCGCTGCCAGGGTTCGCAAAAGGACGTTGTTATCACGCGCGCGTCCCCCCCAGCCTGGCATATAGACCAGCAGCGCTTTTGCCTGCCCGTCTTCGCGCGGTGTGTCGGGCGGCGCATAGAGCCAGGCGCTTATCTTTTCGGAGCCGTTGCCATCTGCTGAAGGCAATTCCACAGCAATAGGTTTCGGCGCGGCAAGCCGTGGCGGATCAAAGCCCCGCATTGCCGTGACAAGCGACGGCCCGCTCTGCAAAGCCACTCCAGCGATCACGACCGCGAACAAACCGGACAGCAAAAAAGCAGCAGATTTCAGCCACTGTCCCATTCCGCACCACCAGCCAAGTCCACAATGCAACGAACGCGCAGGTCGTACGGCGAGCGAGACCTATCCGGCAGACCGTTTGGTTATTCGGCCGCAACCGGCTTGTCCTGTCTGTCTGCAACGCCTGCGCGACGATGTTCCATCTCGCTAAGGATGTCCTCGATCGTCTGCCCGATGACTGTTGCAGAGGCGTGACCGAAAATATCTTTGTGCTTTCCCTCGACAATCGTTTCCGTCAGCCGGCCATTCGTGAAATCAATCCAGCCCGACCCGTCCGGGAAGAAACGTCCGCGCATGAAATCGCTGGTTTCGATCACCGCAATATCGCAGGCAAGCTTTCCGGTTTCGGGGGGAGCGGCGGCGCGCGCGCGATAGGCCTGATCAAAGAAGTCGAGCCCGCCAATGTAGTCGTATTCCGGCGGCACCTCAGAGAAAACGCCGACACGCCGTAACGCTGGAACGATCTTGAGCTTGCGGATGAACCCATAGTGCTCAAGCGCGACACTCGGCGTCACATCACCACGCCGCAGCTTGTTCATGAGAACGCCGAAATTCGAGACCGCGTGGCCTAGCATTCGACGGCGGCGCACGAGCTTGGCAACGCGACCAAGCGAAGCCAGATAGCCGGGTGGACGGGCATTCAATGTGACCAGCAGCGCGACGGTCTCGCCTTCCGATTCAAGCCGCCGCACGACCGAGGCTGCCAGCGTGCCAAGCGCGCAATAGCACGCCAGCACATAAGGCCCATGCGGACGCTGCTGACGGATCCGATCGGCTATCCGCGTGACAAGTGCATCGTAGCTATGGGCACTGGCAAACGCGGTGTCGTCCTCGGTGCCAACGGGCACGTTAATCAGCGCCCGGTTTTCCGACATCGCGCGATCAATCAGCAAATACGCATAGCCATTGTTCATGGCCAGCACGGGCGTCTTGCCAGCCGCCGACGCGTCAATGGCAAACGGGGGCCGATCCGGCGTCAATACGCGATGCCGCGTGGATCTTTCATTGTGCGCGGCGGCACGCCCCCGCCCCGCCGCAGCTTTCGATGGCGCAGGATTGGCTACCGGGCCATCGGCCGTCTCGACACCGTGCCCCTGCAGGCCTGCGATTATTCTTGTGAACGCATCAAAGCTTGGCGCCTGCAGCAGGCTTGTCAAAGCGAGCTTGGTTTCGAGCTCTCGGTTCACCCGCGAGATCATGCGCAAGGCCGCAAGCGACGTGCCGCCAGCATCGAAAAAGTCGGTGCCGTCTTCAATGTGATCGAGGGCGAGGATGTCGCCCCAAATGCGCGCAACCGTCTCGCGCACAGCCGCCCCGCCGACGCCGGCCACCTCACGTTCGCTGGGCGTGGCCAACCGACGTGCCGCAACGTCGCCTTTGCGATCGCCAGCGACGCTGTTGTCAGCAGCGATGCCTTTGACGTCGCTGACTTCGAACTTATCCGCTGGCGCCGTTGGCACTTGCGATAGCCGGATCTGGCCGTCGGTTTCGATAAGCGTTTCGATAGCCTGCGCCCAATCCCGCATGATTTGATCTGCGGTGGTCAGATCAAACAGGTCCGTATTGACCGCACACGAGATGCGCCAGCCCTCGGCCCGCCCGACCATGAAAAACCCGATGTCCGTCGCAGCACCCGCGGAGAACGATGGCATTGCTTCGATACCGAAGCCGTCGAAGGACGCATCGCGCATCCGGCCGCCATCGATATGCGCCGCCTGCCCATCCAGCGTCATGGAGTAGAGAAGGTTGCGGCTGGCGTCCCGTTTGGGCTTGAGCGCCTCGATCACGAAGTTGAACGGCAGATGCTGATGCTGCAACGCCGTCGTCGTGCGCATGCGGCAGTGCTCAATGTAGTCGACCATGAACGGATCGCCGGAAGCATCGAACCGGTGCGCGATCGTATTGATAATGGCGCCGACCATCCCCTCCAGTTCCGGCTCATCGCGGCAAGCCGCCTGACTGCCGAAAACAACGTCCGTCATGCCGGTCCGGCGCACGAGCACAGCCGAGAGCGACGACGCCGCAATGTGATAGACCGAACACTGTCGCCGCTGACAAAACGCGCTGATCTTTTCGCCGATGGCGCGTGGCAACAGGATCGTGCGGATTTCACCGTTATGCGTAAGCACGGCCGGTCGCCGCCGGTCTGTCGGCAATTCAAACCGCGGCAACTGCGCAAGGCGTTCTGCCCAGAAGGCCCGGCTTTCTTCAAACGCGCCGGTTGCAAGCATGTCGGCTTGCCACAGTGCGTAGTCGACGAGTTGAACCGGCACGTCGGCAAGATCAGGTTGCCGGCCTTTTTCAAGCGCAGACGCGATCTGTCCAAATTCACGGATAAGAACTCCAACTGACGTGCCGTCCACGATGATGTTGTGGAACGTTGTCAGCAAGAACGCTTCATCCTCACTCACGCGCAGCAACTGCAGGCGGGCGAGCGGTGTCTGGTCAAGCGGCAACGGCGTGCGCGCTTCCCTGCGCGCGATCGTGTCGATGGCGGACGCCTGTTGCGTCGCATCAAGCCGAGACAGGTCGACAACATCCACACGCGCCTTGAGCGATGCCCAAACGCGCTGATGCGCAATCCCGTCAAACTCTTCAATGCCCGTCCGCAACACCTCATGCCGATCGGTCAGGATCTGCCAAGCATCCGCAATGGTGCTGTCGCGCACGGGCCCGGTCAGCCGCCATCGCATTGCGACGTTCCAGTGGCTCGCCTGCGGATCGAGCATTTGAGAATACCAGATCCGCATCTGCGTATAGGTACATGGATAGAGCGCGCTTTGGTTGGCGCGGTCGCGTTCGTTCACCGGTGTCATCGCCTCGTCCCGACGATCCTCGCTGATCACTGTCATAGCGCCCGCCCCGCACGCTTGTTGCCGCCGGCATAATCACGCAAGCTTGGCCCGCGCGCCCGCGTCGCGTTCGTCGCCTCGCCAGCTTGCCCAGCAATCATGCGGGCCAGTTCTGCGACCGACGGATTGTCGAACAGCTTGGCCGCATCGACTGCGTAGCCTTCGCGGCGCAACCGGGCGACGATCCGGAACAAGTGCAGGCTATCGGCGCCAAGCGCCAACAATTGCGCTTGCGGCGAGATCACCGGTGCGCCCAGCACCGCGCTCCAAACATCGGCGATTTTGCGCTCCGTATCCGAAAACGCATCATCCGAACCAGTTTCACCGGTGCCATTTGCGGGTCCCGCGGGCGGCGGGTCGGCGGTCGCGATATCAAGCCCGACACGCCCGGCCAACGGCGCAACCACAAGATCCGGCAGAGCCTTCCGGTCCAGCTTGCCATTGCCAGTTTTGGGAAGCGCGCCAACCTGCTGCCAAATGGTTGGCACCATGTAATCGGGCAGGACCTTGCCAACCTGCGCCTGCAGCACGCCTTGCTCGGGCGGGTGTTGACCCTCGCAGACATAAACAGCCGCGATCCGTTTGTTGCCGGCGGCATCTTCCAGGACCGTTGCCGCTGCCGCAACAACCCCATCGAGCGCACGGATCGCCGCCTCGATATCTTCAAGCTCAATGCGAAAACCGCGCAGCTTGATCTGCTGATCGCGGCGGCCGCGCATGACGGTCCGGCCATCGGCAAGCCGGACCGCACGATCGCCGGTCCGGTACCAGCGCCGCGGTGTCCGGCCGTGAAATCCAAGTTCAATGAACGCTGCTTCTGTCAAATCCGGCCGCGCGAAATAGCCATTCGCAAGCCCTTCGCCACCGATCAACAGATCCCCCTCAACCCCGACCGGTACGAGCTTGTCTGCCTGATCAACAATCACAAGCTGCGTATGCGCGATCGGCAGGCCGATAGAAATGAGTTGGGTGTCCGCAACCCGCTCGCACGCTGACCAGATGGTGGTCTCCGTCGGGCCGTACATGTTCCACAACTCAGCCCCACGCGCCCGCAACGCCTCCGCAAGATCACGCGGCAGCGGCTCGCCTCCGGACAGTGCCTTGAACCCTGCAGGAACCGCGATTTCTGCCTCGACAAGCATTTGCCAAAGTGACGGCGTCGCCTGCACGACGCTTGCGCCGCTTTTCGCGATCAGCTCAACGAGTGCAAAGCCGTCGACGACATCGGCGCGCTGCGCAATGACGACATTGCCGCCGACCATCAGCGGCAAAAATAGCTCAAGCAATGCGATGTCAAAGCAGACCGTCGTGACCGCAACGAGCGTGTCGTCCGCACCCATGCCTGGCGCATCGGCCATCGACAGCATGAAATTGGTCAGCGCCCGATGGCTGACCTCGACCCCCTTCGGCGTACCCGTCGAGCCGGATGTGAAGATAATGTAAGCAGGATCGTCACTGAGCTGCTGACCCTCCCAAACATCGATCTCGACCGCACCGTCGCCCGCATCGACATCGTCCGCGTCAAGCAATGCGCCAATCTCGATCTGCGCGGCATCCTCGGGCGCGCAGTTGAGTAGCGCCGCATCGGATGCAACGACGGCTGAAACAGCACCGGCCTTCATCGTGCGCGCAAGCCGCTCGACGGGATGCGACGGTTCCAGCGGCACAAACACGTGCCCCGCGCGCCAGACACCCAACAGCAACGCAATCAGATCGCACGACCGTTCGACAACAACCGCAATGCGTGCACCGCGCTGCGGCAGCCGGCGACGCAACGATCGCGCAAAACGCGCAGAACGGGCATCGAGCTCACCATAGGTCATTTCCATTTCGCCGCTGCGTATTGCGCGGCGAGCCGGCTGCGCTCTGGCCGTCTCAATGATCCTTGCCGGCAGCGGCATGGTCAGATCGGCGTCCGGCCGCGCCGTCGCATTGACGGTATCAAGCAGCCAGTCCGCGTCTTCAGTCGTTGTGATCTCAAGTGTATCGACACGCGCATCGCCCGGCGCGGCGACGAATTGCTCCAGCAACACGCCAAGCCGGCGCAACAGGCCTTCAACCGAGCGGGCATCAAACAGGTCTGTGCTGTAGTCGACTTCGGCACGGAGCTTTTCGCCACCATCACCGCCCGTCGCAGCAACGAGATTGAAGAACAAGTCGAAGTTCACCGCGGTTTTGGGCGCAACACTGATGTTGGCGCGCACGTTGGGAAAGTCTGGATCGCCAATCGCCGTTTCGAAATTGAATTGCACGTCGCTCAGCGGCGTACGGTCCCAAGCGCGCGGCAGCTTGAGTTGGCGCACGATCCGGCCAAGCGTCGTGTCCTGATGGAGGGATGCATCGCGCACATGCTCGGCCACTTGTGCAATAAGCTCAGCCACCGTCGCATCGTGCGCAATCTGCGACCGGATCGGCAGAAAATTCACCAGATGTCCAACGACATCATCGCGTTCGGCCAACAGGTGTCCCGCCATCGGGACGGCAGTACAAAGATCGCGCTGGCCGCTCATGCGCGCCATGAGAAGCTTGACCGCAGTGAGCAGCACGACAAACGGCGTCACGCCAAGCGCACGGCTCCGCGCCTTTACGTCAGCCAAAAGCCCATCGCGGAACGTGTGAAGTCGCGTTGCGCCGGCAAACGTTTTGCGGCTTGGGCGCGGCCGATCCGTCGGCATTTGCAAAGGTTCGGGCGGCGTCGCGAAACGCGAAAGCCAATAGGCATCCGTTTCCGCCGACGTGGGCGCAATCTGTGAGAGCACATGCGCAGGTGCCACCGGAGTGCCAAGGTCCGGTGTCCGGTTCTCCACCCTTGCCGCATAGAGCGCACGCAAGTCGGATATGAACGTGCCAGCCGACCAGCCGTCGAACACGATGTGATGCCCGGTCAGGATCAGGGCGTATCGCTCCGGCCCAAGCGTCACGAGATGCGCCCGCAACAACGGCCCGTTCGCAAGATCAAACGGCACCGACTGTTCCTGCCTGACAAGCCCATCAAGCGCTGCATCAACATCGGACCGCGCGGCCAGATCCGTTCGCGACAGGCCGAGCCGCGGCGTATCGGGCAGCAACAATTGTTCACCGGTCGCGCCGAGACCCGCACACACGATGGGATGGCGCGCAACCGTCGCGTCGAGTGCGGCCGCAAGCGCATCGGGATCTAATGCGCCGTCCAAGCGGATCAGCGTGCCCTCGTTGAACGCGCAGGAGGCTTTGTCGCTCAACTGGGCCGCAAGATAGACCTCGCGCATCGGCTCGGTTGGCATCAATGCCAGCGGTGTCTCCGGCTTTGCTGGCTTGGCTGTGCCCTCAGACAACGCAACGCGCGATCCGCCCGCCGCACGCCCGTCGCCTTCCAGAATTCCAACGCCCTGCAAGTCATCCATTGTCTCACGCAGGGCATCGCGCACGAACTGCATCTCCGTCTCGCCATGCGCAGTCGTGAAGAACCAGGCGAAGCCGTCTTGCGCGTTGACGCCCTTCAATCGCATCAGCGGTGTGAAAAGGGCTGCCAGCGGGTCGGCTCTGAGCGGGTCGAAATACATCCAGCTCGAATACTGCTGGGCCGAAAGGGCAACGCCGCGACGCTCAAGATCGGCATTCATGTCGATTGCAAATGCCCGGGTGCGCTCGGCAGTTTGCGCCAGTTCATCTGCACCACCAGCGCGCAAGTGTTTGATTACCGCCTTGGCTGCTGCCAGCACGAGGGGATGACGCACGAACGTGCCGGCAAAGAACGTCGGCGGCACATCGGGGATCGACGCATCGCCATACTGCCAGTGCCCGCCGTCCAAGGCATCCATGTACGCCGACGTGCCCGCCAAAACGCCGATCGGCATGCCGCCGCCAAGCACCTTGCCGTAAGTCGCCATGTCCGCGCGGATACCGAACACATGCTGCATGCCCGCAGGATGCACCCGGAAGCCGGTCACGACCTCGTCAAACACGAGTGCGGCCTCGATCTCCTCGGTCAGCACGCGCAGATCGCGCAAGAATTCAACGGGCTGAAGGCCGGGACGACGGCTTTGCACCGGCTCTGCAATCACCGCTGCGATCTGATCCCGGTTGTCGCGGATCCAGGCCAGGCTCTCCGGCGCGTCGTACGGCAGCACGACAATATTCGCGAGGCTGTCATCGGGAATGCCGGGTGCAATCGGCAGCGCGCGGTTGCGACCGCGTTTGGCCAGGACCTCATCGAACTGCCCGTGATAACCGCCCGCGAAGAACACGACGACATCACGGCCCGTGACCGCGCGCGCAACCCGCATGGCCGCCATCACGGCTTCAGATCCGGTGTTGCAAAACGTCGCCCGCTCGTTGCCGGTCATTTCGCAAATGTCGCGGGCCACCTCACCGGCAAGGTCTGACTGTGGGCCGATCGGATAGCCGCGTTCAAGTTGCGCAGCGATAGCCGCGTTGACAAAGTCGGGCGCATGACCAAACGCGTTTTGGCCAAATCCCGAAACGAGATCGACAAACGCGTTGCCGTCCAGATCGTAAATGTAGGCGCCTTTCGCACGATCCGAGACGACAGGATAAACAAGCTCCTTCCACGCCTCTGAGAACCCCGCAGCCGCGCGCGGATCGGCCAGCACCTTGCGGAACTGCTGGGTGTAGGCCTTCGACCGGCCGAGCTTGCGTTCCAGGCTTTCGGCGAGGTCGCTGATGAATGCGCGCTGCTGCGGTGTGATCTCGCGCTGTCGTGCTTGGCCGCCTTTGGCAAACTGGGCCAAACGCGAGGCCTCGCCACCGCCAATGCTCAGCGGCGGCAGCGGTGTCAAATTGCGTCCAGTTGGCTCCGGTCGGGATCTCAACACCTGGATGTCAACGCCCGGATCTTGCGCCGATTGTGCATCTGCCGATGGCTTCACGGGCGCGCCGACGGCAGGCGCGCTTGGCAACGGTTCGCGCGGTGCCGGCGCGACATCGGCGCGTGCACCCGTCGCAGCCGCAATCTGCTGGCCGATCACCGACTGCATGGCAGCGAGCTGTTCGCGAAACAAACCATCGAGCCCGCCAGGCGCACCGGCAAGGTCAGCCGGCCGCGCGGCCAAAGGCTCGCTGATGCTTGCACCTTCGCTTGCGGCATGCGGCGGCGACGGCTGCGTGCGAACGGGCTCTGGCGCCGGCACGGCGGTTGCCACCGAGGGCGGTGCGATGAAGGGCATCAAGTGATCGGTCAGCTCACCAATCGTCCCGATCTCGGAGCGAAACTGGCGCAGCGACAGCTTGGTCTTGAACTGGCGGTTGAGCTTCTGCGCCGTCTGGCCCAGCAACAGAGAGTCGAAACCAAGCGCGACAAGGGAGTCGCCCTCAGCAGCGTTGGAAAAATCCTCACCACTCAAGTCTGACAGTACGTCGAGCGCGGTGCGCATCACGAATGCGCGGTGATCGTGGCTATCGGCTTTCGGGGCACTCATGGCGGCACCTGGATTGTGAACGCATTGCGTTGTGGTCTGCGCAGCCGCATCAGCAGCCATCGCGGCAGACGCCGACGCGGCGACGTCTGCGTTGCCCGTGCGAGAGGTAGTCCCAAGGACCGGCGCGGGCATTTCGCATTTCGGGTTCAATGCGGCGGACACGGCGGCAGCCAACGAATCTGTTTCGCTGGCAACCACCGGTTGGCGATCGAGGGTGTGTTCCGGCTCGGTGATATCGCCCTGTTGCGTTTGCATCTGCGCAGGCGTCGTCAGATCGATGAAATGGCGTTTGCGCTGAAACGGATAGGTCGGCAACGCGACGCGGCGCCCGCCCCTTGGCTCAAGCGCACGCCAGTTCGGCGTGATGCCGGAGCGGAACAGCGCCGCAAATGCCTCGGCAACATGACCAAGCGTAGCCTCACGGCCGTCGAAGTCCGGCAGCGTTGGAATAAACACCGGGTGTTGCGTCGCGTGCGCGGCATCAGCGATGTCAGACGCAAGCGTCTGTCGCGCAAGCGTTGTCAGGGTGGTGCCCGGGCCAACTTCCAAAAACACCTCAGCACCTGCGCGACGCCCGGCACCGATCGCATCGGCAAACAGAACCGGTGCCCGGCATTGCTGGGCCCAATAGTCCGCTGAGCAGGCCTCGTCCGGGCCCATGGTCTGACCGGTAACCGTCGAGATCAGCGGGATCGCTGGGGCATTCAGCGCGATACCCGAGGCGGCATCGCGGATTGTGTCGACCGCAGCATCCATCATCCGCGAATGGAACGCATGCGATGTATGCAGCCGGCGCGCCGCAATCCCCTCGCCATCCAAGGTGACAGCAAACGCATCGAGCACGTCAACCGGCCCAGCGACGACGCACGCTTTAGGACCATTGACGGCAGCCAAGTCCAAAGCCGCAGGCAGCTTGGCCTTCAACGCATCTGCTGAGAGCCGGACACTCAACATCCCGCCACCGGGTTGGCCGCTCATCGCTCGGGCGCGCGCGCAGACAAGCCGCAAGCCATCCTCAAACGTGAAAACACCCGCAAGCGCGCCGGCAACGAACTCGCCAACGCTGTGTCCAATGAGCAGTTCTGGCTCAAGGCCCGCGCGCAGCATGTGCTGGGCAATCGCAGCTTCGACAATGAATAGCGCTGGCTGCGCCAAAACGGTTTGGCGGATGGCGTTGCTTGCCGCGTCATCGGCCTGCGTTGGCGCAAGCAAAGCCTCGCGCAGCGTCTCGCCGAGAATTGCGCAGGCGACATCTAAGCCCGCATCGACATCGCGCTTGAAATCAGGCTCGGTGTCGTAAAGCGCACGGGCCATGCCGGGATACTGGGTGCCTTGGCCTGGCAACAGAAAAGCGAGCTTTGCAGGGCTCCGGCGTTTCGGCACAGCACGCGTCCCGGCGCGACCGGCAAGCCGCCGCAACGCCTGCGCTGCATCCTCATGCGTGCGCGCGACCACCGCGTCACGGACTTCGAAAACGCGGCGCCCGGTCTGCAAGGTATGCGCTGCGTCGCGCAATGACGGCGCCCTCTCGCCGGACAGAACATCAGCAAGCTGCTGTGCGCTGTCGGCAAGCGCTGGTCCGCAACGCGCCGACAACGGAAGGATCACTGGCTGATCGTCATGCGCGGCCGGCTCGCGAACCCGCACAGCAGCGGTTTGACCGGTTGCGATCGCGAGGTCATCGGCCGCTTCCAGCACCACATGCACGTTTGTTCCGCCAACACCCAGCGCGTTGACGCCCGCACGCAACGGCACGCCGAGCGCTTTCCAATCGACAAGGTCCGCATTGAATTGGAAGCGATGGTCGCCGAGCTCGGCAAACCTCGGATTTGGCGCGGCGAAGTTCGCAAGTGGCGGCAACTTCCCGGTGTGGATCGCCATGGCCGCCTTGATCAGACCGGTGATCCCGGCTGCAGCATCAAGGTGGCCGACGTTACCCTTCGCCGATCCCAGATAGCACGCCAGTGCCGCGTCATCAGGCGGCCCGTCGCGTTCTGCACAAAGCACCGCGTGAAGTGCCGCGACCTCAATGGGGTCGCCTAACGGCGTGGCGGTCCCGTGGCCCTCCACATAGCTCACGGTTCCAGGATCGATGTCCGCCATTTCGTAGGCGGCGCGGATCGCCTCGGCCTGCGCATCCACGCTTGGAGCTGAGAATGCAACCTTGCGTTGTCCGTCGTTATTGACACCGTAACCGGAGATGACGGCGAGGATCTCATCGCCGTCGGCAACCGCATCTTCATAACGTTTCAAAAGGACGACGCCGGCACCGCTGCCAAACACGGTTCCCCCTGCGGCCGCGTCGTAAGGCCGGCAAATGCCATCTGGCGCAACCATGGCGCCTTCCGTCGCGAAGTAGCCGCGCGCCTGCGGAAACGAAATCGAGACGCCGCCCGCCAGCGCCATGTCACACTGAAACAACTGCAGGCTTTGACAGGCTTGGGTCACCGCCAACAGCGATGTCGAGCACGCACTCAGGACCGTGAAGCTCGGCCCCGTCAGCCCCAGTTTATGAGAAACGCGCGTTGCAACGTAATCGGCCCCGTTGCCGATCGTCTCGCTGTAGTTTTCGACCTGGAAGCCAGACGTGAAACGCGCAACGTCATCGCGTGAGCGCAGGACATGGCGCAAAAAGTACGTATTCAGACCGGTACCGGCAAAGACACCGACCGGTGGCAGAGTTTCTGCGCCAGGCACATATCCCGCACGTTCCATCGCCTCCCAACAGATTTCCAGAAAGATCCTCTGTTGCGGATCGGTCAGTTCCGCCTCGCGCGGGTTCATGTCAAAAAACGCGGCATCAAAATCGGCGACGTTGTCGAGAGCCGGCCGCACCGGGACGTAGCTGCTGTCACGCCGCTCTTGTGCGCTCACATCGTCATCAAGCGTATCAAGCGGCCGACGGGTCAGTGCGCTCTGCCCGCGCAACAGGTTGTCCCAGAATTGTGCGACAGTGTCCGCGCCCGGGAACCGACCAGACATGGCGACGATGGCAACGGCCCCTTCGAGCCGCTCCCGTTCGGACGCGCGATCGTCAGCATCAATGGCACCGACGTCTTGCAACCGCTCCATGTTTCTCTCTGCCCCCTTGGCCAACCGCGCAATCCCAGCGCTCTAAACCGAACCAACCGGTCCGCGTTCGCGCCGCGCCGCCCGGCGTTTTGCCATTGCCCCACGCGCCCTTGCGGCTCGGCCGCTTTGCGCATCCGTTCCCGCCGTTCCCGCGCGGCCATTCGCGCCGTCCGCCGTTTGTTGCTGCCCATTCGAAAGTGCCGCGAGCGCGCGCGCCTGGCTGCGTGGCGTCGGGTTTCCAAAAAGCAGTGTCACGGGGATTGCTTGGCCCATTTGGCGCTCGCAAATGGCGTGCAATTTTACGAGAGCAAGTGATGTGCCACCGCACGTGAAAAAGTTGTCGTCCGCTGCCACATCGGACCGGCCAAGCACGCCACACCAGGCCGCAATCAGCCAACCCAAGCCCGCACCTTGTCCAGCCGTTTGGCCACTCGTTTGGCCAGTCGTTTGTTCACTCGTTTGTCCACTCGCAGCCAGGCCCGCAACAAACTCCCTCGGCGGCTTGGTGTCGGTTGGCTGCGCGCGGAATTGTGCAAGCAGGGCCTTGCGATCCGTCTTGTTGGCCGCGGTCAGAGGAAACGCAGCAACGCCAACGCAAAGGTGCGGCACAAGGTGCGCAACCATGCGCTCCGCCGCGGCGGCTTGCACACGCGCTGCAAACGCATCGAGTGGAGAGGAACCATCGCCCGCGCCAGCCGCGCGAACACTTTGTCGGGGCCGCACGAATGCGATCATCCGCTTGCCACCGTCCGCACGCTCTTCCAGTGCCACGGCCGCATCTTCGACGCCATCAAGGGTGCGCAAACCGAACTCCACCTCATCGAGTTCAATTCGCTTGCCATCGATTTTCACTTGCCGGTCGACGCGGCCAAGACAGGTGATCAGGCCGTCGGGCCGGACGCGCGCCAAGTCGCCAGTGTTGTACATCAGGCCGCCATCAGCGCTGTCGGGATCTGGCAAAAAGCGTTCTGCCGTCAGTTCCGGGCGGTTGAGATAACCAAGGGCCACGCCGTCGCCGCCGACCCATAAAAAGCCGGTCTCACCGTCGGCAATGGGCGCACCCGCATCGTCGCGGATCGAAAGCCTGTCATGCGCGATCGCTTTGCCGATCGGAACTGGACCGTCGTGCCAACCCTGCGCCGGCAACGCAAAGTTGGCGCAGCGCATCGTCGCCTCGGTCGGGCCGTAGTCGTTGATCACGGCAACGCCCGGCAAAGCCGCAACGGCACGATTGGCATGGTCGGGTGACATCACATCGCCACCGGAAAACACGCGACGCAGCGGTGCCAGAACGGTTGGATCGGTATCGACCACGACATTGAACAAACCAGCCGTCAGGTGCAGTGACGTGACACCAAAGCGGCGGATAGCGGTCGCAAGATCAGAAATGGCAAGCCGCTGGCGTTCCACGATCGCCAGTTGCGCCCCATTGAGCAGTGCACCCCAAACTTCCCAAGTGCACACATCGAAACTGAGCGCCGACGACAGCAAGAAAACTTCATCGTCACCATAGGCCATGTCGGTCTGCGCCCGCACGAGACGCACCACCGCGCGATGCGGGATCATGACGCCTTTCGGGCGCCCGGTCGATCCAGACGTGTACATGACATAGGCTGTCGCCATCGCCGATGTTTCTTGCCCGACCGGGCGTGTCGCGACAGCCGAAGCGTCTGCCATGGCTTCAGCGATGTTGATTTGCGGCACGGCTGCGGGAAGCGCGAGACGCGGCGCTTGCGCAGTTTCGCCAAAGTCGGCCCGCCAGCTCTGGGTGAGCATTGCGGCCGGCGCACTATCGGCGAGCATGAACGCGATCGCATCGGCCGGATACGTTGGATCAAACGGGACATACGCCGCGCCGCATTTCAACGCAGCAAGCCATCCAATGACCGTTTCTGGAGAGCGCAACGCCACGACGCCAACGCGCGATCCCGGCGTGACGCCAGCCGCAGCCAGGCGCGCAGCCACGCGATCACTGAGCGTGTCGAGTTCGCGGTAGGTGATCACACGATTTTCGGTCAGGATGGCAGGCCGGTCGGCGTGCGTTCGGGCGTAGTGCGCGAACACGCCCGTGAGCGAATGATCCCGCGGGTACGCGGCAAGACCCACTTCTTCCGCCGCCGACTGCGGACACATGGTGTCAGCTCCCCTCAACGCGCGACCGGCAGTGACGCAGACACATCGATTATGAAGGCGGCCGAACACGAGACGCTCGCTTCAGCTCACGGACCGGCGTGTGCCACACGCCCTCCGCCAACATCGACCACACGTTCATGACGAGGCCACTACGGCCGTTCCGCTCAACGACCCAGACCCCGGGCGGTCATGGGCTGCGCGCGGATTTATAATCAGTTTCAGCATGATGAAACTGTGCGTTTTGTACACACTTGAAATATGTGCCGCAAACGAAACTCAGGCGAGTCTTAAGATCCGCACGCGTCGTTGCGCCGCGATGGGGCCGCTGACAACCCCTAACCACGCTTTGCCTCACGGCCGGAGACGGTGTGATTTGCAGCACCGTGGAAACGCCCGTGCCAGAGTGACACAGCAAATGTCCCAAACGCAGACCATCGCAGCGGAATGAAACGGATGCAGCATGGCGCAAGCTCAATCGACCATCGAATGCGCGCCACTAATACCTTGCGTGGCCTACGGATTCATGCACACAGGAGACCCGGGCGCAGGTACTTGGCGTGCGGACGAGCCGCGATCGCGCGATGTTGGCGGCGTTAACAGTCCGTTTCCAATTGTCATTGCGCTTGCACGTAAGCGTGTTATGGCCGCGCTTGCAGGCGGAGGTTGAAAGCACGACGATTTGCAGCGTTCAGAACATGCTGGCCGCCGGTGGAAACACGGTGACACTGGACCAGCATGCGCGCTTGGGAGGCGAGGCACTTGGTTGCTTTGCAAACAGGCAAAACCGGCTGCAACGGACGTAGTCTTTCAACAAGACGGACCGCGAGATCGCTGAGCTGCGCGACGCGCCAAGCCAAGCGTCACCGAGTGTAAGCGGCCGGATTGATGTCGGATCGGAATAGACCTTGCTTTGGCAAGGCGGCCCCGATCCTCGGATAAGGTTTGAGTGGAATGCTTCGGTTCCTGAGTGCACTGGCCATCCTTTTTGGCGCGATCGTTTTGCCGGTCGCTTTGTCCGGGAACGCGCCGCCAATTGGCGCCGCTGACGCAACCTCAGCATCCGCGCAAGCGGGTTCCCTGCGGCTGCCAGCACCGGATCCAGCAACCAAACGGGCAATAAGGATCGCGGCCGGCACCGATGCGGCCGGCGAACAAGGTGCACTGACGCCGCAAGACAGCTTCAACCGCCCCGTCACACCACAAACCAACCGGCCAGCCCTGCGGCTCGTGCGCGACAATGGTTCTGGCGTGCAACAATCGCGCGGGCCGGCAACGGCCAGCGCCGGCGGCCTGGCTAGCATCCCGATTGTCGACATTGCAGAGTCTGTGCTGGTCCGGTTCCAGGGCTACCAGGACCTGTCCGGCAAATATCGGATCAACGAGGACCAGACCATCTCGGTCCCCGGTCTTGGCCGCGTGAACGTCTCAGACGCGTCGGCTGAGGAGCTTGAGCGGCTTCTGTCGCGGCGCATTTTGGAAATGATCGGGCGCGAAAGCCTTGTTTCGGTAGAAGTCGATGTTTACCGCGACGTGTTTGTAACGGGCGAAGTCGCCAATGCCGGCGCAATCAAATGGTTTCGGGGCCTGACCGTGCTCAAGGCGGTTTCCGCAGCCGGCGGTTTCTACCGCGGCGAAGAAAAAGACGAGCGCGCTGAAGTCGGGACCTCACGTGTCGAAATGACGGTTGTGAAATTGGCGCAGTCGATTGCACGCTACGAGCGCCTGCAATCACAGCTCAATCAGCGTCGCGATATCAAGATGTCGTCCCGCCTGATCCAACTCGTTGGCGCAAAGCGGGCCCGCCAGATGGTGGCAAGTGAAAGCCTTCTGCTTGGCAGCCGACAGCGCTCGCGCGCGGCCTCGTTGAAGGCCGTCAACGCAAGCATCACAGCAACCAACACGGAAATCGCCCGGCTCAAAGACCTCAAGGTCTCGCTGGAGGCGCGCCGGACCAAACTGGCCGACCTTGTCGCACAGTTACAGGACGCCCATTCGCGGCGCGTCGTTACAAACGAGCGGCTGCTGAGCGCTGAGACAACTCTGGCCGCATTGGACGAGCGGAGCGCTGATACCACCGTGCGTCTGTCCGGTGCGGTCGCCGATCTACAAAAGCTGCTGCGGGACCGGATCGAACTGACGGAAGAATTGCGTGCCGAACTGTCCACGGAACTGGCGGACAGCCGCAACACGGTCGAGCAGCTGGAAACGGAATTGCTGCTCCAGGAGCGCGAGGCAAGCAAACTGGTTCTCACCGGCGGCGACGTCGTAACGACTTTCGTAACCAGCTATGAGATCGTGCGTAACCAGCGCAATCAACCGCGTCGCTTCGTTGCCTCTGAACTCGATCTACTGCACCCAGGCGACACGCTGATCGTCAAGCGCACGAAAACGGTCAAACGAACCGCCACCCAGCAGGCGGCCACCCGCGATCCCATGCCAAGTGTCGCTGCACCGACCATCGCCGGTCTCGGCAATG
>CAZOGY010000005.1:18200-37995 GCA_964579305.1 uncultured Hyphomicrobiaceae bacterium | reverse complement strand
CAAGTCGTGCGCGGTGCCCGGGCCGGCACCGAAGGAAGCCAGACAATCCGCGCCCGCCTGATCCCGCCACTGCCCGCACCGGGACCGCGCGCCTTGCGCGTGCGCCAAGGCAAAGCGGCTAAGCCCGGCAACCGGGTCGCATTCGGAAGAAGCTGACCGAAGCGTGCACGAAACATAGATCGGTTGGGCACACGAGAGCGGGCTTGAAAGTCAATGAGCCGTGGCCTTCATCGATCGCAACTGACCGGCAACCGTGCGCACATGACAGCCCTGGCGTCCCCTGTGCCAGCAGCCGCGCGGCTTGACACCGACCCGCCGCTCGCCATCGCACCGTTGTCCACCACAAACAAACGACCGCCGCGCCTCCTGCCTTTCGCGACGGATCACACCAGCACCCAAGGACAGGCGGCGGTTCTGCGCCTTGAAGCCCGCACCGCGGTCGCGTGGCGTGGTGTTGCGCGTGCGCGGTCAGAAAAAACAGCCCCGCCGCTGGGACCGGCCATGCCGCATACCGCCATCGCCCCCAATCGCACGTCATTTTCCAGGGCCTGACCAGGACCGCACATCACATGTTCCGCTCAATCAGTCAGACGGCCCTGTTTCAAAAAGCGACGCGCATGACAAGCGTCGCAACAACGGCACTCCACTCCCGGTTCTGGCCAGCATTAAAGTCGCTCCACCGGCTCCCATCAGCGGTGATATACGGCATCAGCGTCTTCACTGAAAAAGCCGTGTCGCTGATCATGCTTCCGGTCGTCGCCGCATTCATCGCGCCGGCCGATTACGGCGTGTACGACGTCGCCGTCAGCGTGATCGAAGGGATCAGTTTGATCATGTCGATGGCGATCAGCGCCGTCGTCATCCGCTTTGCAAGCACAGCCGCGACCGATGGCGATAAAGCCAGCGCCACAGCCGAATTGCTAGGCAGCGCCTTGACCATCGCCGCGTGCGCGCTGATCCCCGTCGCAGCATTCTCGCCTTACATCTTGATATGGCTCGGCCTTGACGTCAGCCCCGCCGCATTCCGGATGTTGACGGTCGCCGCTGTATTCACCTCGATGACGCAGCTCACGATGGTCTGGGTGCGCATTTGCGATCGCGCAAGCACGTTCCTGCTGCTCGTCGTCATCAGGACGGTCGCCCAGGTCTCGATGACCGTGACCGTTCTCATGCTCGGGTTCGGGATCGACGGGATCATAGCCGGCAATGGTGTCGTTCTCACGTGCTTTGCCGCCGCGATGCTTGCGGTTCAGATCAAAGACACCGGCATCACGTTCGCGCGGATCGGCTTCGCTCGGATCCTCACATACGGCCTGCCCATCGTCGGTTCGATGCTTGCCATGTATGCGCTCGGCAACCTCAACCGCTTTGCGCTTCCAGGCGTGGTCTCCCCGGAGGTCATTGCCCACTTTGGCTTGGCAAGTCGCCTGGCGTTGATCGTCTGGCTCCTCCTTTATCCCTTCGAACTGTGGTGGCAGCCGCGCCGGATCGCGTGTCTCAATGAGCCGGGCGGCCTGGATCTCAGCGCGCGCATGTGGGGGCTTGGGATCGGGCTGTTGCTGTTTGCCTCGCTCGGGATGGCGCTGTTCGGCCCGGTCCTCGTGCTCACGATCCTGCCTGAGGCCTACGCACCAGCACTGGCTTACCTCCCGCCTTTGATCATGACCCAGATCGTCCACCATCTGGTCCAACTCACCAACGTGGGAACGTATGCGCGCGACGATGGCTACGCCGTGCTCGCGATTGACCTCACGGGCGCAGCCGTCGCCGTCCTCGGCTACATCTTCGTTGTGCCTCAAATCGGCATTGCAGGGGTCATCGCAAGTATGATCCTCGGCAACCTGACCCGCCTGACCCTGCATGTCGCCATCGGCTACAGCCGGGCACCCGTGGCCTATCCGTGGCAGGCCGCCTGCCTGACGTTCGCCGCCGGCGCCGCCCTCGTCCTGCTTGCACCGTCGCTCGATATGCCGATCCTGCGCACAGCCTACACCGCCATCGCAGCGGCAGTGCTTGTTGGCGTGATGGTTGCAACGCGCCTTGTGATCTTGCCGCCGGGAGGTTTTCGTTATGGCCGCGGCTAGCGCGCCGTTTTCAGCTTCGGGTTTTGCCGGTTGGAACCGCCCAGCGGCGCAAATCATGGTGGCGTCCGCTGCCGTGATCCTTGCGCTCGCGCTCGTCTATGAAAATGCTCTGCTTTTGATCCCGCTCGGTGCCTTGCCGTTTATTCCAGCGGTCCTGCAACAGCCAGCCTGGCTCGCCTTCATTTTCGTGTGCTTTTCGTTTTTCCGCCTGAACGAAGCCTACCCGTCGATGCCGGCCCGTCTTGCCCTGTTATCTGGCACTGCCGCGCTGGCAGGCATGACCATCATCGCAATTTCACGATCACTGACGGACAAAACGGTCCGGGCTCGTTTCATGCTGCCCGCCCTCACGGCGACAATAGCAACGGTCTGGCTGAATATGAGCTACATCGCGCTCGTCACATATGTTCCAATCGAAACCGACGGCCTGCGATTGTTTGCACTCGGCAACGCAACACTTTCCGCCCTGGCGATCGTCTTTTGGTACAAATGGCTTGAAGACTTGAACGACGTGCCAGCCGGCAATGAACTTCTGCTATTCGTACTGTTCTTTATTTTCGTGACATTTGGCGCGGTCACGGCCGCAGAACCGCAGATCACGTTGTCCGCCTGGGGTTCGATTTACTGGAAGATCGCCGCAGTGACGTTGCTTCTGGCGTGGGCACCGCGCCGGCCTGAGCACTTCATCGGCGGTATCATTATCATCTTGATCGCTGGAACCCTGGTCGGCCTGGTCGCCATTTATAACAAGATCTACGGCATCGATCTCGTCGAAGGCACACGGGTCACCATCGGCCGCACGTTGTATTCAACGCCCGAAGACATTGAAAACGCGCGCCGCGGATTGCCGTTACGCGGATCATCAAAGCTCGGCGATCCAAACGACCTGGCCCTGGTCTTGATGTTTCCATTCGGTCTCGCGCTCGCTTTTCTCATGCGCGTTGGATTAACACGGCCGCTGAGTTTTGTCGCCGCAGCCTGCTTACCGATTATTGTCGCCGGCATCTTGTTTACACAAAGCCGTGGCGCTGCCCTTGGTTTGCTTGCGACAAGCGGGCTGCTCGGTTTGATCCTGGTGCGTTCCAAGGCGCTGCTGGCCTTTCTCGGCGTGGCCGCATTACTTCTCATTGTCTGGGGCATGGACTTGCGCAACCGGGAATCGGGGGGCGTGCGCGAACTGAGCGAACGCGGCGGCCTCGATGATTCTGCCCAGCAACGCATCGAGACATGGACCACCGCCTTCAATATGGCCGCCTATCACCCCTTCACCGGGGTCGGGATGTATAACTTCCCAAGCCAGTATTTTTATTACACACCGCGCTGGCGGGGCATTGCGCGTGCGCCCCATAGCACTTGGCTTGGCGTCCTGGCCGAAACCGGCTTGATTGGTTTTGGACTTTTCCTGGGCATGTTTCTCGCTGCCGTTTCCACGACGCGAAAAGCAATTGCCCGCGCGAAAGAAGCAGCGGCCGGCGTTGAAATCGAAGCGATCGGTTTGGGGCTGTTGGCCGGCCTCGTCGGCTTTGCGGTGTCAGGTGCATTCCTGACACAAGGTTTCAGTTGGCCGATTTACATCCTCGTTGGCCTCGTGACGTCGTTTAGCCGCATGGTCTATCGCGTCAGCCGCGAGCACGAAACACAACGACCCTCGCCAGAAAAATTGAGCCGAAAACCACGATTTGGCGGATATCGCGCTGGCGTCGCACGCAGCTGAACCGCCGCTTATGATTGGAGTTCAAACCGATGGCCGATGTCACCTCACCAAACCGCTCATTCCGCGAATGGGTGAAAGCGCGTGAAACCCCGCTCGCGCAATTGATCTACAAAGCCGGTTATGCCGTGCGCACGGCAAGTGTGCCTGTGATCCCGGGCCTTCACCTTGCGATGTACTATGCCCACCGCAACGTGGTGCATGTGCTAAGCCGCGCCTATCACATTCTTTATATAACGCCTTTATTCAAAGCCCGCCTGGATGCACCAGCGCCGCGCCTTTTCATCTACGGCGGGATGCCGTTGATACTGGGCCCCTTGAAACTGACGTTTGGATCAGATTGCCGCGTCGCCGGCAAAACCTTGATGTCTGGCCGGTCGGTCTCGGCAACCCCGCCCAAATTGATTGTCGGCGATAACTGCAGCATCTCCTGGGGCGTCAACATTGCCGTCGCCGACCTCGTCAAGATCGGCAACAACGTCCGCATCGCCGCCGACTGCCGATTGACCGGCTATCCGGGCCACCCGCTCAACGCCAAGCGGCGAGCCGCCGGCGAGGCTGATGATGATAACCAGACCGGACCGATCATCCTGGAAGACGATGTCTGGCTCGGCGCACGCTGCATCGTCAGCGCCGGTGTCACCATTGGCCGCGGCACGGTGGTCGCCAACGGAAGTGTCGTCACGAAAGATCTACCACCCAACGTGCTTGCAGCCGGTATTCCTGCTGTCGTGAAACGCCAGATCGAGAACGAGCCGTCATGACGCTTTTCGACCCGAGCATGTTGCAACGCGTGGCACGTGTCGCGCGCGCAAATTTGGCCTGCAAAAGGGCTGCTTGCGCCGCAGCGCTCTCCCTCACCCCAATGCTGACAATGGCGTTGGCCGCCGCACCGGCTCTCAGCGCCGATTTCCAGACGGGACAGGCGCCAGTCAAGTACTGGGCCCAAAAGCCGCTGACGATCAAACCCGATGAAAAAATCGTGGTCGAGGGCCGCGTCATCGGCAGTGCGACCAAAATCGTCATCCGCGTCGATGATCGCCTCGGGCCGAAATACGCAGACCGCTTCAATCTCAATCTGACGCTCAATCCCGGACCATTCTCCCTTGCCGTCCCGGCCCGCGCGCTGACAACGCCGTCCGGACGGGCCCTGGACCTATCGAACATTCGCCAACTGGTTGTCTTCCCGCTCGACGGCGGGCGTGTCTCAATCAGCCGGTTTGCAACCCGTGCAGAAGCGGCAGCCGAAGGTGTCAAGCTCCTGGGTGCCGGACCAGCACCGATCATCGTGCGCCCACGCGCACCATTGGACGGCACCAACGCCGAGGTGTTTATCCGAGGCGAGGTTACCGGACAGCAGACAATTCGCGCGGTCGTCCGCGTCGACGACGGCGCATCGACAGGTTACGCCACGCGCGCCAACGTGGAGCGTGAGTTCCCGCCGGGGCCGTTTCGATTGCGCGTCGCAATCACAGGACTGAAAGCAACGAACGGACGCGTTCTCAACGCCGCCGACCTTCGCCTGATCGCATTCTGGCCGGCCAATGATGCAGCCGACATAAAAATCACCGAGATGGTGTTGCAGCCGGCCTCCCTCGCGGGCCGGCCTCAAGCCAGCGCGCGCGGCCCATCGCAACCGGCAGTCGCCCGTCAGCCCCAACGCGAGCCCGCGCCGGCACGCCCACGCACGAACGCCAAGCCAAACCGCGCTGCGCCCGAAGGCACCATTCGCCTACCGTCCGGTGTGCCAGCCGTTGTCAAGCGCTATGCCAAGCCGCAAGATTTCTCAGGCCGTGAAGCCGTTATTTCAGGCCGCGTCACAGGCCCGTCCCCGAAAAAGATCGTGCTGCGTATCGATGATGGCCTGTCCAATGGTTACGCAAACAGGGTCAACATCGAACGCAGTTTCCCGCCTGGACCGTTTTCATTGCGCGTTGGCCTCGACGGACTGAAGACGTCCAACAAACGCCCATTGAACGCCGCCGACGTGCGCTTGATCGCGTTCTGGCCATTCCCGCAGCAAACCAACGTGGTCATCGAGCGATTTGACCTCGTCCCGCTGCAACGGCTCCCAGGTCGCGCACGCGGGTATGCCTTGCGCGGTCCTGACGCCCCATTACCGCCCGGCTTTGAGCGGATTGGTCCGGACGACGCCCGCGTGTCGGGGCGCAATGTCCGCCCGCGCACTCGGCCCATGCCGGACCCGGTGATTTCAAGCGGCCTGCGCGGTGTGACCCAGATCCGTCTTCCAGCCGATCCGGGCCGTTATCGGGTCACGGTCTGGAGCGAAGATACCGGCGAGTGGGAATTCCTCCCCCATGCTCTGAAACGGCGCATCACCGTCAATGGCCGCGTTCTGCTGGCTCAAGATCTGACGCCGGCGGACTGGATTGCGCAGCGCTATCTCCGCGGCCTGGATCGCGAACATACCGTCGAGGACGATGCTTGGACGGCGTTTGGCCGTGATCGCGGCGCCCGCAAATCCGTTGAAGTGCTTGTCCGCAAAAGCGGCATTGTGGTTGACGTGCAAAGCATCAATGCAGATGGCCGCTTCATCTCAGCCATTCTGGTCGAGCCCGTAGGTTCACGCGCCGCCTTGAACCAAGTGATCCGCTATCGCGAGGACTGGTACCGGTCCAATTGGCGGATTGCACCCACCCCCGCACCGGTCGCCGAAAAGGACACAGCCACCAGCAAGGCAACGGACGCAATCGCCGTATCGTTGGCATCAGCTGACCGGACAACACGAGCATCACCCAAGCCAGAAGTGCAGGCGCCGGACCGAAAGGTCACCGCACGTGGCACCGATGTCCGCGTCACCTTCCAGGTCACGTCCACGCGGACGATCGATCGCCCGCGTATCCGTGTGCTGCCGCTCAAACATGCCAAAGCGCGCACGGCGCTTGGCGCGCGCGCCTGGGCCGGACAGTACCGTCTGACGCGCCGCCCCGCGGACGGCAGCCTCCTGCGCCTGACCGATCATATGTTGCGGCCGCTGTCCCAGCCTCTTGCGCTGCGCGCTGGACAGGCACGGCGCATCGAGGTGTGGGTCAAGGTCCCAACGAACGCGCGACCGGGGCTTTATCAAGGCGCGTTAGAAGTCGCGGACCCGGACCGACCGGGCGACGTGCATCGCGTACCCTTCACCGTCGACGTCCTGCCGATGCGCCTGCCGCGCGCGACCAAACCGGCCGGGTTTTACTTCGGCTATCCACCGCACCTGTCCTGGCTCGGCGCAACGCGGGGTGACCGCCGCCGTCAAGCACAGTGCGATATGCAGCGTCTGGTGGGCTTTGGCCTAACCGGCAACACGGCCGCGGTCGAAACGCCTTTGCGCGGGGGCACCCAACCGTTCATCGAAGAACTCGACAGCGCGCGCAAGGCGGGTTTTGCGGCAGGGCCGTTGCTGTATGACCCGTTGCGCGCCCTGCAGTACCGTATCGGTCTCGACCGCACAGCCAAGTTCACCGCAGCCCTCCTCGCCGATCTGCGAAAGCAAGGCGGACCGATGCCAGTTTTCACAGGCGCCGATGAGCCCAGCAATCCCAGCGCGCGCGGCCGCGATCTGGTGGGCCGCCTCGCTGCGTTGCGCCGCGCTGCCGGCCCCGGCCTCAAGCTTGCCGGCCACCTCAACACGCCAGGAAACAAAGCGCTTGCGGGCCTGTTCGATGTGATCGTGATCAACCACGGCTACGGCATCGATCGCAAGACGATCGCGGTCGAACGCGCCAAGGGCCGCACGGTCTGGATTTACAATACCCAGCGCCACCGGCTGACGGCTGGCGCTTGGCTGCATACAACGGCTGCCGAGCGCTACATCCAGTGGCATGCAAACCTGCCAACCGCCGACCCCTTCGACCCGCTCGATGGCCGAGAGGGTGACTCACAAGTGATTTACCCCGCTGCGCAAATCTGCCCGCGCCGGGCTGTCATCGACCGCGATCTCCTCGACATGGCGGACGGTGTCATAGACCAGCGCTGGCTGATCTGGCTTGACCAACAAGACACGGCCGCAGCGCGCCGCTTGGCCCGTCAATTGCGCGATCGGATCGGCGCGACATGGGCCAACGCAACAAAACTGACGCGAGCTGATCTCGAAAAGATGCGGCAGTCCATCATTGCCTTGGCTGCGGGGACACCATGAGCAGTGCGATGACACGCATCCCTGGCGCGACACGAAAACTTCAGACACGGTGGCGTTTGTACCGTTTCCGCCCTGTCTTTGCTGCAAAAAAGGACCACGCGGCATGAATGCGACCATTCTGGCAACTCTGTTCCGCGTCGCCTGGCGCCGCCGCTATCTGCTGATCGTGCCGCTGTTGATCTTGCTGCCGGCAACCGTGATGCTCGCGCTTTCGCTGCCGCGGCTTTATGAGAGCGCGGCGCTGCTGATGCTGCAGGAAAGCGACGCTCTGCAAGGCAGCCGCCGCGGGATCACGTACGAAAAGCAAATCGCAGCCAAGATCAAAGGCATCGATGCCCTTCTCAAGAGCCAGTTCATCTTGAGCAAGGTCGTCACGTCGATCGACCCCGAACTCAAGAGCCCCGTAGACGTTGGCCGCGCCGTTGAAAACCTGCGTGGACGCATCAGCGTCGAGCCCGTCGGCGATAGCTTCATGCGGATCGCGCTCCGGGGCGAGGACCGCCAAGTCCTGGCCACGCATCTCAATTTGCTGATCACTCAGCTTTTTGAGGTCCTGCTCAATCCTGCCGACGGCGGCAACGATGCCAAGTCCTTCCTCGCGCAATCGCGCGCCAATGAGATCGCGCGGCTTGAGACCCAGTTGCGCCGGCTTGAGACCGAAGCACCTGACTTAACCCCAGCCACGCTTCAAACCCTGCGCGCCAACCGCACCGCCGACAGGCAGACGGTCGAGGCCAAAACGCTGTCGCTGGAGACAACCCAGCGGGAGTTGTCCCAGAAAATTGCAGGGGCGATCGGCGCTGAAACGACCGCGCCGCTCGCTAGCCTCATCAGCGAGCGCGCACGGCAGATCGCGCAAGCCAACGAGGATGCGGGGGGCTCGGTCGATCGCGCCCGCACCGAACTTGCGGAACTTCGGGCACTGCAACCGTTGGCGGAGCGGGCCGCGACCCTGCAACGCGAGATCGCCGCGCTGGAGGCAAGTGCCCAGCGAAAGGCAAACGAACTGGAACGGCTTGGGACCCTACTGGCTGAAAAACAGCGGCTTCAATCGGAGCTCGCGCAGGCCCGCCAAAACTATCGTCGCGTTGTTTCATCCGTCCGGTCGCTCGGCAGCTCCGGCGCGTTTGACCTCTTGAAGGCACCGGCGCTGGTGCGGGTGGTTGACCCACCAACGGACCCGATCCAACCGCTGACCTCCGTGCTCAAGATCTTGCTGGCCGGCACCCTCGGCGCAATCCTCGTCAGCCTCGGCCTCGCCCAGGCTGCTGAACAGTTTGACACAAGCTTGCGCGGCACCGACCACCTCGAGCAACTCACCGGCGTCCCGACCATCGCGCGCATCAAACAACGCGTCCCGCAAGCTATGATCGACCCCGATCGCGAGCGAAGTGGTACGCCGGAGCCAACAGAACAATCAGACCTGAATGAACCAGCCCGCCGGACGGGATGACGGCTGCCAAGCTTCGGCCATATCCAGCCCCAGCGCCAGCGCGCATGACAACGGCAAGCAAAAGAGCGGGCTCGCCCCCGGTGGAGACAAAGCCATGACCACAGCACAGATCACCGCATCAGCGCGGCCGGACCGTCAAAACCCACCGGTCAATACCGCGCCGATCGAGACCGTCATGCATCGCACCAACATCGCCGGTGCCCGCATTGTGGGCTTGGCCGCACCAACCGGCAACATCGATATCGCATCGTTCTCGCGCACATTAGCCAAGGTCTTTGCAGCCTCCGGCCGCCGCACCGTCCTGCTTGACGTATCGGTTGCCGCATCGCCCGCAAACCAGGAGCCTGCGAAGTGGGACCCATCGGCGCCAGTGACCGCTGCGCAAATCGTGACGGATGTCGACGGGTTCGACCGCCTTGCCGCGGTCCCCGATGAAAAAGCACGCGGCCTGTTCAGCAACCCAGATCACATGCGGCGTCTGTTCAAGGACGATCTGGCCCGCTACGGCCAAGTTGTCTTACAGCTTCCGCCGATCTGCGACGCCGCAGCAAATCTGCCAAGCGCCGTCGGACTGGCCCGCGCTTGCGACGCAGTCTTTCTCTATGCCGTAGCGGGTAGAAGCACGATCGCCGAAGTCAGTCATGCAAGCGAGGCGCTTGCCTTGGTGGAGGCGCCTTTGATCGGCAACATCATCGACGAAAGCGAGATCCGCTCTCCAGGCGAAGAAATCGCATCGACGATTGAAAAGATCCCATTCTTGCCGCGCGGTCTGAAAGCACGCTCAGGCCACTTCTTCCGCACCAGCTTGCTTCTCAATCGCTAAAGCGTATGGCCTCTGGATTTGGGATGGGGGGCTCGCCCGTCATCAACTCGCACTCCAGAACATCGCAATGGCATGAGACGCTTTCGCAGCACGCTTATGAGTGCCGCCGGTGCGCCGCGCGGCATCATGACCGCCGCTTGGCCCGCCGCTTGACTGTGCGCCGGCCTTTCTTCGCCGGCGCAGTTCCCGGATGTAGGGGAAGTTCGGGCACCGTACCCTCCCAATCGAAAACTGCCATGAGTTTGGTCATCAACCGATCGTGCCGCCCCCTCAGAGCAGCCGGCGTCCAGTTCTCAGTGTCCCGCAACATCTCGGTTGTAACGAACACATGCGGCTGGTCGCCTTCAAAAAACACGGCTTGTTTTTCAGCAAAGCTTTTCTGACCGGCAAGCCGGTTTTGCGTTTCGCTCAATAAAACAAGATTACCCATCGCATTCGCAAGCACCCGCCGATGCTCGTAGTCGGGATAGAGGTCCCGCCATGGGCTTCCTTTCGGCAGCTTTTGACCACGCGGCAAAACATGCTCAACGGTAACCGCTGGCCCGTCCGCCCGCTCCGGATCAAACATTTCAAGATAGGTCTCAGGCGCAACGCCCGACAATTCCAGTTCGAGCCGGATCAAGATCGCCTTATCTGTCCGGTTGACCGTCTCATTCAAAGCAAACGCACATCGCCGTAATAACCGCTCTTGTTCTGCCTCACTGAGAGCAAAAAGCAATTCGGGATCTTGCAAGCCATCCGTTTCGATCGTTTTCGAGATCGCCCGATATCTCTTGCGCCGTTCATCACGGGTGGAACGCAAGACAAGTTGGGCATGCGCAAACCGATCCAGTCGCGCAAGAAAATGCACAAGCTCAACGCTATCGAGTGGCAACCGCGATAGCGCCTGCATCGCCACGCCGACCCATTCATCGTCGCAAATGAATTCCAAAAGCAGCAGTTTTTTCAGATACGTTGCCAGCGCGCCCGGCGCGGGCACGGCTTCGAAGTCACAGCGGGTCAGCAGGTAGGCTTCCGCAAGGGGTTGGAATACGTCGCTCGTAAACGTTGCCGCGCCGCCTCGCTTTTGCACCGCGCGTCGCAAATCCTGGATCATCGATTGGCGAGACCAGCCTTGAATTGCGACCAGATGCGAGAAGAATGTTTTCGCGCGCAGCTTCTGCCGCTCGGCTTTTTCACGGTAGCGGTCAACCTGCGCAACGATGGACGCGTATCGCGCCCTTTGGTCTTGCGAAAGCGGCCCGATCACTTCGGCAATGACAATATCATCGTCGCTAAGCGGCTGCCCCCGTCCGTTAATCGTGAGAAAAATCTGATACGCGTAATCCAAATCGGCCGTGCGCATCGTCAACACCCGGCAATTGTGTAGCACAAACTGCGCAACGGCTTGGCGCTCCTGCGCGGTCCGCTCCTTACCGAACCGTTTTTGAAACAGTTTGCGCACCGCCTCGATATTGTTTTGCGAATCCGAATGCGCAGAAAGCGTGGCCTGTCGCCGCGTACGGCGCGTACCACCGGCTTTTTGAATTCCAAGCGCCATGAACCGCTGATCCTGCGGCCGCAGCTTCAAGTGGAAGGCATCGGCAAGCGCTTCATCGACGGAACTGAAAACAGCGATATGGCGATGGAGCGCCGCGGCGGCCTCCGGCGTGTCGGCGTAATCGCGCAGCACCGCCAACAGGATTGTCAGCGTGGTCAGGCGCTGTTGACCATCCACCACCATCGCCGCGCGTACCGGGGCGTGAGGCCCGCCCGCTGCAAACAACATGGTTCCAAGAAAGTAGGGCGGGCGATTTGGCTGCACCCGCGCATCCGCCATTGCTGCCTCGATATCATCGACCAGATGTTCCGCATCTTGCGCCTGCCACGCATAGGGCCGCTGGAACGACGGCAGTTCGAACGCAAACCGGCCGCCAAGCAACTCGGCGACACTGAGGTCTTCGGCGGCCAGAGCATAATCGGCGATGGGATTTGACATTGCGGTGGTGTTCGCGGGACGGCGGGTTGAAGCGATGCCGGTGGGAGCTGCGGTGACCCGCACGGAACCGGCGTTGGATCACGCCCGACATTGAACGGCTTTTTCAGGCTTTGCCAGCCGCAACCCGCCCGGCCATTTAATTCTCAAACCAACCGTGATCGAACGGTTGCCATCTCAGCGCCATGAGAAAACTGCTGCCCCAGAGACTGTCATCCCAGTACAGCATCATCCGAACACACGTGATCGCAATTGCGGTCAAGCGGTCGGATGAAGATACTCCATCATGCTGGAAATAGAGCAATCACATCCGGTCTGTGAATCGCAAAGCGACCCGGTAAGATCGAATATTGCTCTACGGTCGAGCCTCGCCTGTCGCTTCAAGATCTCGCATGAGGCTGTCGATCATCTCCTCACTGCGCTGCATGATCGTCTCCGGCGTCCACTCCGGCCATTGCGCGGCCTTGCGCGATAAATCGTAGGCGCACTGCGCCAAAACAGGCTGCTTTTCATGCCAATGCAGCGTGCCAACGGCCTGGTTGTCCAGGGAACTCAGCAACACAAGATTGCCGAGCCGATCCGCAAAATGTTTATGGCCGCCGTTGGCTGCAAAAGCCGCCTGCCAATCACTTGTCTTTGGCGGGTTGCGCGGCAAGACGTGTTCGCACGTCACCCGGCGACCATCAAGCATGCCAGGATCGCCGCCCGTTGCGGCCGCCAACCGGCGCATCACAAGGATGCGTGCGGTACGTTTTTGATAAAAAGTCCGACTGCGCAAAACGGTAAGTGCCGCCGCAACCTGCGCGTCTGTTGGCTGCAACGACGAGCCAGCCTGCAGGACCTGACCGGACACGACCTCTCCGACGATTTGCGCGCAGAGGCGTTCCCGCCGCGTCGTGTCAAACCCAGCCAACATCATCATCCAGGCGAGACGGTCGAGGGCCTGGAAGAAGATCACCGCTTGTGGGGCTGCAAATCCGTTGACGCGCAGAAAGGCCAACGCCGGCGCCATCCATTCATCGAACGGCAGCCATGACAGCCGTTCAAACGAGCGCGCAAGCTTGTCTGGCTCTGGCGCGCCCGGCGCAGACCGCTCAGCAATCAGGCCCATCGCTTCCGCATGCGGCGCCAGCACATCCTGAACAAACGCTAAGCCGTTTTGGTGGATTGCGTAGCTTTCAAGCAGATCGTTTTCCAGCGGGTTGATTGGCTGGCCTTTGCGGCGCGGGCCAATCGCCATCATGCGCAAATGTGCCAGAAGCCGGGCCATGCCTTCAGGCCCAATCCGGTTTTGCCAATCTGCCCAGATGGCGCTGGCCGCATCCTGGTCCGCCCGCGGCATCGCCGAAATCAACGTCACTTTGGAACGTTCCGAGGAATGGAAACTGAGGCCCGTTTCTTCCTCAGTCGCCATGATTTCCCAGGCATCCTGGTCACTCGCCACCGTCTGCAAAACAACGGCGCAGCGCCGCAGCAAGAACCGAACAAACGGCTGCAGCGCGTGAGGCGGCAGTTCCTCGGAAATCGTTTCTCGGATCGCTGCTAAGTTGTCCGCAATCTGGTGTTCACACGCCGCCATCCATTCGCCATCGACCGCACAGGCCGTCTCTTCAAGCGTGGCTCCAAGGCGTTGAACGCTTTTGCCGAAATAGGGCTGAACATGGGCCTGTAGCGAGACCACCGGGACATCGCCATTGCGGTTGGCGTGGTGCCAAATCGCCCGATCAAGCGCTGCGGACGTCTCCAGTCCCTCCGCCGACGCGGGTGCGCCCGCCCGCAACAGATCGCGCAGATGAGCAAACAACAGCGTCAGGGTCACAAGGCGCTGCTGGCCGTCGATCAGATCAAACACATCCGTGTCCGACGATCGCGCCACCGAGATGTAGCCCAGGAAATAGTTATGGCGATCCGCCGTGAACGCCCCGATCAGATCATGGACGAGACGGGTCGCATGATCAGTCTGCCAAGCATAAGCACGTTGCTTCCACGGCAGGCGAAAGGGGCCGCTCTCGTGAAACAATTGGCGCAGCGATAGAACGCGAACGGACAGAAAGTCAGAGAAGTCGTCTTGGAAAACGTCGATCGCCATGGGCTTGCCTCATGGGAACGCAGGCACTGAGATCCGTAAGAGCCGGACGCGCGAACGACCGGTCCTTCGGCTGATGGAATGCAGCCGTATTGGGCTGCGCAGCGGCCGACGTCACCGCGGCTGCGAAAATGCAGCACTCATACGGCAACGACACGGCCTTGGTGTGGCGTGGCCGCGGGGGCTAACACGTGCAACAGCAACCGAATAGGCAGAATTCGTGAAAGACTGATTTTGCAAAACATGAGACGAACTCCGCCGCCAACGCTCGCGGGCCTGAGCTAGACCCGCGATAATGCCAAGCGCTTACAGCGCGCCACGGCCCAACCGAGCGGCCCACGAAACCCACCGATGACAGCCGCCGACATGTGTCGCGGCGCAAGCCGAACGCGCCCGAAAAACAGGACAAGCGCCATGACCGCAACGCCCGCGCCCGAGCCCCCAAGCCACGTGTTCAAAATCTGCTCGCGCGATGAATGGCAAAACGCCGTCGCTGCAGGGCGCTACGCTGGATCAGCAGACGATGCGCGCGATGGTTTCATCCATCTGTCCACGCGCGAACAACTGAAAGGCACGGCTGCGAAACATTTCGCGGGCCAGACCGGCCTGATTTGCATTGCCTTTGCGGCCGCCGACCTTGGCGTTGAACTCAAGTGGGAGCCTTCACGCGGTGGTGCGCTGTTCCCACACCTGTATCGGCCGCTTGATCCGTCCGAAGCATTGCAGATCTTTAATCTCCCGCTCGATGGCGACGGGGTCCCGCAAATCCCCGATTTTGGGATCGCGTTCGATCTGGCGCAGAACAACGACGGGGTCTGAGAATGCGCCAGTTGATCGACAAACTTCGCCCAGCGCTGATGGCCCTGGACGCAGAAACGGCGCACGACCTGACAATCCGCGCACTCAAGTCAGGCCTGATGCCCGCGACGCGCAAACCCGACGCGCCCTGCCTCGCCACGTCGCTGTTCGGCACCCCGCTTGCCAACCCGGTTGGCGTTGCTGCTGGGTTCGACAAGAACGCGCAAGTGCCTGACGCAATGCTCCGTGCGGGCTTCGGCTTCACCGAGGTCGGGACGGTCACGCCGCGCCCGCAGGCTGGCAATCCAAGGCCGCGCGTCTTCCGACTGCACGATGCAGGGGCGGTGATCAATCGCTATGGTTTCAACAATGACGGGCACGTTTCCGTCGTCGCGCGCTTGCAAAGACGCGCAGACAAACTCGGTGCGGAAATGGCCTGGCGCGGCCTCGGCATCAACGTGGGTGCCAACAAAGACACAGACGATCGCGTAGCGGATTACACAGCCGGCGTGACGCGATTTGCAGGACTTGCACACTATCTCACGATCAACGTGTCGTCGCCGAACACACCAGGCTTGCGCGACCTCCAAGCGCCGCAGGAACTGGCCAAACTTTTGCAGCGCGTGAGGCAAGCGCGCGACCACGCCGCGGACGTGAACGGCCGGCGAACGGACATTGTCGTGAAGCTTGCCCCCGACATTGCGCAAGTTGACGTGCCCGCCGTCGTCGACTGCCTCATGGACCAGGCCGTGGACGGTATAGCCATTTCAAACACAACGATTTCGCGGGCAACACTGCAATCCAATCACCGCCATGCTCGCGAAACCGGTGGCTTGTCCGGCAAGCCTTTATTCGAAGCCTCGACGATAATGCTGGCGCGGGTTTACCAGCTCACGCACGGAACGGTTCCGCTCATCGGGATTGGCGGCATCGATAATGGCGCGCGCGCTGTCGACAAAATCAAGGCCGGCGCCACCGTGCTTCAGCTTTATACCGGCCTCGTTTTCAGTGGGCTTGGCCTGCTGGATGACATCAAGGCCCGTTTAAGCGCTGCTTGCCAGACCGCCGGCCATGACAACTATGCCGCGATGATCGGAAGCGAGGCGGACGACTGGGCAGCACGCGAGAGCAAAGTCTTCAACCAATCGCTGGCCTGACTGGACGTCTCAATCGGGACGCAATTGCCTTGCCGCGACCGGATACAGCCCTTCCTCACCGATCATCCAGACGGAAAGTCCATCATTGCCGAAGACCGGACCGAAGGCTGGATCAAGCACGTTGAGCCCGCCGGTATAGGCCCCGAAGGCCGGCATGATGAGACGCCGCCCATTGCCGACAAAGCAGCGCCGACGCAGCGTCGCGCCATAGATCGACAGTCGCGCAGCCGGATGCAGATGCCCGGCGATCTCGCGTGTCGTCGCCGCCGCACGCGGCTCGTGGCGCAGCACAAACCCAGCCCGCGCAAGTTCCCCAACCACTTCGCCGCCGATCCGTGGGTCGATCTCGGGATCGTGGTTTCCGGTCACCCAGATCCACCGACGCCCCTCCTGCAGGATCTGAAGCGCGCGCAGGTCTTCGTCGCAAATGCGGGCGCATCCGCCCACGTCATGGAAGCTGTCCCCAAGACAGACGACAGTCTCAGGCGCATGGCGGTCGATCGCATCGGCAAGACGCAGAATGGTCTCCCGCGTATCGTAGGGCGGCAGGAAATGCCCGCGCCCCGATCGCGCTGAGCCCTTTTCAAAGTGCAAATCCGATACGATCAACAGACGCTGCGCTGGCCAATAAAGAACGCCGCTCTGGTCCGCCACGAAGGGCACGCCGGCAAGCGTTAGCGACTGCGTCGCATAGTCATCGTCGCCATAGCGCTCTGGTTTGAGTTGATGCATGCGATGATCCCAATGGGGGACGCGGCCACCGTTGCTGTCGCGCAGCGCAGTGCCACAGAAAGCAGGCCGTGAGTCGGAGGCGTACGCCAAGGCCCCACGCAAGCCTCAGCGGTCATCCGGTGTCTCACCCATCGCTTCTGCAATCAACGCCTCAGCGGCATCTCTCAACAACACATCGCCGGTTTGGCCATGCACCGGCTCCTTACCGGCTTCAAGCAGGATCGGCACCGACAATGGTGAAATACGATCCAGCCGCACATGCCGAATGTGGCCATCGATCCGGGCAAGAAACTGCCCCAGCCGGGCAATATCCAAAAGGCCCGCCGCCGCGTCCTGCCACGTCGCCTCCAGAAGGATATGCCCTGGGTCATGGCGGCGCAGCACGTCATAGATCAGGTCGGACGAGAACGTCATTTGCCGCCCGGTCTTTTCCTTGCCCGGATGGCGCCGCTCCACAAGCCCGGCGATTGCCGCGCAATAGCGGAATGTCCGCTTGAGGAGATGCGAATCGGCAAGCCACGCATCGAGGTCATCACCAAGCATATCTTCATCAAACAGCTCAGCCATCGACAGGCGACCGGCATCCATCAGCGCGTCGAGGTCCCCGCCACACCAGACACTGAGCCCGTAATCGTTTGCCACAAACCCAAGCGGCCGTGCGCCCGTGCGATCGAGCCGCCGCGTCAGCAGCATACCAAGCGTCTGATGCGCCAGCCGCCCCTCGAACGGGTAAGCCGCCAGATACCACCGCCCGCCCCGCGGGAACGTCTCGACAAGCACGTCGTCTTCGCCGGGCGTCACCGAATGCAAGGCTTGCAAAGCCAGCCACTCAGCCACGGGGGTGGGAAGATCTTTCCAGGTCGAGGGGTCCGACAGCATGCGTCGCACACGTTGAGCAAGGTGCGTCGACAGGGGGAACTTGCCGCCCGGATACGATGGGATGGTCGGATCGGTCGCCGTCGTCCGCGAGACATAGACGTCATGATCGCGCAGGCCTTCGAAGCGCACGATCTCTCCGGCAAAAACGAACGTGTCGCCTGGCACCAGTTCGCCGGCAAACCATTCATCGAGTTCGCCCAGCACGCGGCCACCGCTCAGCGCCTTTTGGGTTCCCTGCGCGGTGCCCGCTCCCGTTGTTGCCGCAAACCGGTTTGCCGGCGACCGACCTGGCAAACGACCGTACGCACTGGATCGGGCATCGCGTGCGCCGGGCCGCCCGATTGGTCCTGCTGAACCGCGAGCCGCCGCCGGCAGCGACCGCGCCTTGACCATCCGCACTTTCAGCATCGGCGACTCGACAATCGTGCCGACATTCAACCGGTACTGCTGTGCAAGCCGCGGATGCGCCAAACGCAACTTGCCATCTCCGGTTGGCCGCAACCGTGCAAACCGCTCATAGGCGCGCAGCGCATAGCCGCCTGTCGCAACGAAATCGACCACGCGCTCAAACGTCTCACGCGGTAACGCACTATAGGGCGTGGCCGAGCGCACTTCTGCGTAGAGCGCCTCTGGGCAAAACGGCCCGGAACAGGCAACGCCCATCACGTGCTGGGCAAGCACATCCAGGGCGCCGGTGCGGTTGAGGACGGTGTCCTGCTCACCATCCCGCGCGGCCTCCAATGCGGCGCGGCACTCCAGAACCTCAAAGCGGTTTGACGGCACCAAGATCGCCTTTGAAGGCTCATCTAGCCGGTGGTTGGCACGCCCGATGCGTTGGATGAGACGACTGGCCCCCTTGGGTGCCCCAACATTGATAACGAGATCGACGTCGCCCCAGTCGATCCCCAGATCGAGCGTCGATGTCGCGACAACGGCCTTGAGCTTTCCTTCCGCCATGGCGGCTTCGACCTTGCGCCGTTGCTGCGCCTCAAGCGACCCGTGGTGCAAGGCAATCGGCAAGCTATCCTCATTCAGCGCCCAAAGCTGCTGAAAAACCATTTCCGCCTGACTGCGCGTGTTGACGAACACAAGGCTCAATTGATGCGCGCGGATTTGATCGTAGACCCGCTGCATCGCATAGCGTGCGGTGTGACCGGCCCATGGCAGCGGATCATCTCCCTCAAGCAGCGTCAGATCGGCTTGCGCGCCGCCAAGCGTCTGGACGAGCGCCCCCATCGAAATCTGCTGTTCCGGCGCAGATTGCGGTACGATGAATGACCTGAGCTCACTTGGCCGCGCGACCGTGGCCGACAGCCCCGTGACAACAAGATCAGGCGCGATCGCCCGCAGACGGGCCAAATCAAGCGCAAGCAAGTCGCCGCGCTTGGACGTCACCAGCGCATGGAGTTCGTCGAGAATAACGGTCTTCAGGTCGGCAAACAGATACGGTGCGTCCTCGTGGGACAGCAACAGCGCAATCTGTTCCGGCGTTGTCAGCAACATATCCGGCGGCTTGTGACGCTGCCGTTGGCGCTTGGCGACCGACGTATCGCCCGTGCGCGTTTCAATCGAGATCGGCAATCCCATTTCAGCGACAGGACCGGTGACATTGCGCGCCACGTCGACGGCCAACGCCTTGAGCGGCGACACATAAAGCGTGTGCAGCCCCGCACCTTTGCGCTCCTGACGCGCCGCGCTCAAATCGACAAGGCTCGGCAGGAAGCCGGCCATGGTTTTGCCAGCCCCGGTCGGCGCAATCAGCAATGCGGATCGGCGGGCCTTCCCATGCGCCAGCATCGCAAGCTGATGTGGCCTTGGCGTCCAGCCGCGCCGATGGAACCAGTCTGCGATCTCCGCCGGCAAGCCGTGTGCGCCATCGGTCTTCGCAAGCGCCATGGCCCGGCCCATTTTGCCCGGGCGGGGATTACGCTTAGCCTTGGCCGCAGGCTTGGC
>CAZOGY010000005.1:0-18100 GCA_964579305.1 uncultured Hyphomicrobiaceae bacterium | reverse complement strand
TTTGCTCTTGGCTGGCGCGGTGCGCGCCGGCTTGCCCTGCACAGCCCGTTTGCGCGCCGGCGCACACGCCCCACCGCCAGAGGTTCTCCCTTTCTGCTCGCGCTCGCCGTCCCCGGACATGGCAGCCATCAACTCTCGTTGCTCACCTCGCCTAGCGCCCACCCGATCGCAACGCTGACGACTGGCGACCGGATGGATGGAAATCAAACGCCGTTCAGTGGTTATCCAGTTCAGCCTAAGCGCCTGTCGGCTCGACGTGACCGGCAGGATCGCTTAGCACGGTAGGCGAAGGGCAATCCGAACCGCGCGGCCTTTGCCACACCTGCCGACCGAAGGGTCCAAACCATGAACTTGAAGCAGATCTTTGGCGGCAACCCGCTTGCCGTTGTGATCAGACTGGTGCTGATTTCGATTGTCGTCGGGATCGTCTTGTCCGCGTTCGGCATCACGCCGGACAACATTGTCTATCGGCTGCAGCTCTTCATCACGCGGCTTTACAATCTTGGCTTCGACGCGCTCGGCTCGGTATTCGATTATCTGTTGCTCGGCGCCGTGGTGGTTATTCCAATCTGGCTGCTGACCCGCATCCTTTCAGGGCTCGGCGGTCGCAGCCGTGACACTGATGCCGGCGATAAAGTTTGAAGCCGGGAATGACCAAGTCCACGCCCAAGGCGCCAGCCTCCGTCCACGACACCGGCATCGAGCCTGACCATCGTTTCGACAGCGACACGCCAACGGTCATCAAGTCGCAGCGCACATACAGCCACCTGGAAGTGCTGGCAATCGCGTTGCCGATCACGCTGTCGAATGCCACGACACCGCTGGTTGGCTATGCCGACACCGTTGTGATCGGGCGTCTGGGTTCCGAAACGCTGATGGGCGGCGTCGCAATCGCATCGAATGTCTTCAACTACATCTACTGGATTTTCGGCTTTCTGCGGATGGGGACGACGGGCCTGACCGCGCAGGCTGCAGGCGCCGGCGACACCCCTGAAATCGCTGCAAACCTTTGGCGCGCGATGATTGTCGCAGCCGTTGCCGGGCTCGCGCTTGTGGCCCTGCAAGCCTTCATTGGCCCGTTTGCGCTCTGGGCCATGGGAACGTCGCCAGGTGCGACCGACGCGGCGCTGACCTATTTCACCATTCGCATTTGGGGCGCGCCCGCCGCACTTGCGAACTTTGCATTGGTTGGCTGGTTTATCGGCCTCGGCCGCGCAAGCGTCGCGTTCTGGCTTCAGATCCTCCTAAACATCGTCAATATCGTGCTCGCCGTGGTCTTCGTAATGTACTTTGATATGGGGGTGGCCGGCGTAGGCTTCGCCGTCTTGATTGCCGAAGTGGTGGCCGCCGCTGCCGGTTTCGTGATCGCATTTCGCGACCTCAAAGCACGCGATGCCCGCGCCGATCGGGCCCGCATCCTCGATCCGGCGGCAGCTTTGCGCACCTTTGCGCTTAACCGCGACATCATGATCCGCACGGCGTGCCTGCTGTTCGCGTTTGCGTTGTTCCACGCTCAAGGCGCGCGCGCTGGCGACATGACGCTTGCAACGAACGCGCTGCTGTTTTCGATGGCCATGATCTGCGTTTACATGCTTGACGGTTTCGCATTCGCCGCAGAAAGCCTCGTCGGCCATAGCGTCGGTGCCCGCAGCAAAAGCGGCTTTCACCAAACCGTGGCCCGTTCCACGCTCTGGGCCGCCGTCGCCGCGCTGGCCATGACCTTGGTCATGCTCGTGGCCGGCCCAGCGATGATCGATTTTGCCACAACGAACGAAGGTGTTCGCGAGCAGGCCCGAACGTTCCTGATCTACGCTGCGCTGTTACCGATTATTGGCGTGTGGTGTTTCCAGCTTGACGGTGTATTCATCGGCGCCACGCAATCGGTCGAGATGCGCAACATGATGCTTCTGAGCCTTGTGTTCTATCTGGCCGCGGTTTTCACACTCAAACCGATTTACGGAAACCACGGACTTTGGCTTGCGCTTTTCGTCTTTTTCGTCGTCCGCGCCATTGCACTTGGCTTGCGTTACCCGATCATCGAAAAGCGCTTGTTTCCGCATGCGCCTGCGCGCGATTGAACCGCATCGCAGTGATGAAAGGCTCGCTTGCGACCTGAACAATCAGATCCGACACGACGCGACATGCACGCAGCAAGATTAAGTTGGGCCACCGCCAAACCCATGGCGCGGAGGGGGGAGGGCAGATTACCTGCCCATGCGTACAACAAACGCAGACGCAATAAGACCGGCTGCAACAGCAATCAGAACCGCAAACATGCCATACAGCATGGGCAATTGAAAAGCGAACGCATAAAGCCAACGCTCAAGCCCTTGCCGCTCCAAACGCACCACGGTCCTGAATGTATCGAGCAACGCGCCCCTGCGAAACAGATGCACGCGCGCCTTCAAAGGCCCGACCGGCACATTTGCTGGCAAATCAACAGCGGCGCGGAACAATGACAGGCCGACGAAGTTCACACCGTACTCATCCTGGATATACAGCCGCTCTCGCTGCTTAAGCCGGATCACGGCCTGCCGGAAATCAGACAGCCCGCCAGCAGAAAGCCCGGTCTCCCAGCCCCGCACAGGCCGCAGGCGAATACGTTCAAACCCGATATCGTTCTGGCGCAACGTAAACGGATCGGCGATCTCATCGAGCGGCCGCGTCGCGTAAATCGCATAGTAACTAGGAACCGCATCAAACGTCACCGACTGCGTATTGACCCAAATCCCCGCGACCCGGGATTTTCGCCGGGCGATATGCTGCTGCGCGGCGCCTTCGAGAATGACCACCACGTCATAATCGCCAGCGTCAGCCACGGCCGCATCGGCGTTCGTAATCGCGCCGAACACGATGATCTCGACACCGGTGAAACTCGACGTAATCGCGACACTGCGCGTTGACACGTCCGCTTCGACCTTTTCGCTCCGTGGCGCGCCAGCCTGTGCCCGCGATGGCTCTGGCGCGGGCCTTTGAGGCTGGCCGCGATCAACGCCACCTTGCGCCGGCGCTGAGGAGCCTTGCTGACCGGCACCCTGGCCGGCGTCGGGTGCGCGCGCGGCGCCCGATTGCGGCGACGCTTGGACATTCGGCGTCCACGATGGCCCGCCGGATGAGGCTTGCGGCGGGCGCTGCGGATCAGCTTGCTGCTCTAGTACGCCACCGGGCACGGCCACCTGCGACCAGGCAGGGCCCGCGGCGGCAAACGAAACCAGCACCAGCGCCAGGGAGGCCACGATGACTTGGAGCGGATCAGCCATGGCCACCACTCAGTTGCGATGTAATGGAATAAAGCTCATCGGGCGGGGCAACCAGCCCCCACGCCATCCGTACGCACACGAGTAGAACAAGTGCCGCCAGCAGAAAGCGCAATTGTTCACCACGCAAACGTTCGCCGGCAACGGCCCCGAACTGAGCGCCGATGACGCCGCTGACCATCAAAATGAGGCCGAGAACGACATCGACAGCATAGTTCTGAACCGCGTGCATAACCGTAACAATTGCCGAAATGAATACGATCTGGAACAGCGAAGTCCCAACCACGACCTTTGTGGGCACGCGCAACAGATAAATCATCGCCGGGACCATAATAAATCCCCCGCCGACCCCCATAATCGCGGATAAAAACCCGACGACAGCGCCGATCGTGATCGGCGGAATAGCGCTGATATAGAGCTTGCAGCGATGAAACCGCATCTTGAACGGTAGGCCATGGATCCAATTATGCTGGCCCGGCCTGCGCATCGACGTCGGATCGCCGTGCCCGCTCTTGCGCAACGTGTTGATGCTTTCAATCATCATCAAGGCGCCAACGATTCCAAGAAACGTCACGTAAGAGAGCGCCAGGAAAAAATCGAATTGGCCGACTTCACGCAGAAAGCGAACGAATTGCACCCCGATCGCGGAACCGACAACACCGCCGGCCATCAGAACGACGCCCATTTTGACGTCGACGTTTTGACGGCGCCATTGCGCCAAAGCACCCGAAACGGACGATGACAACACCTGCACGGCCCCCGTGCCGACGGCAACGGTGGACGGAATACCAGTGAAAATCAAAAGCGGCGTCATCAGGAAGCCGCCGCCAACGCCGAACAGACCGGACAAAAAGCCGACGGCGGCGCCCATGCCAAGAAAGATCAGCACATTGACGGACATCTCGGCGATCGGGAGATAAAAGTTCATGCGTTCTGACCGTTCGCCGTTCCGCTCCGCCGGAGACACTGTCCGCGCCGCATTGTCCGCGCCGCATTCTGAGACCGCCGCGCTCGCGACCATCGTGCACCTGCCAGACCAAAGCGGCCGCATTCACACATCAGCGCAACGACCGCGGACCGGCGGACTTGCGACAATCCCACACGCGCGTCTTGCGGTCGGGTACGCTGCCCCCGGCGATAGGGTCAACGCCTTTCTCAGCAGCCCAGCCAAACGTAGAACGCGGGACCTGATAAATCAGCCCCGCGTCGCGTTATCGCTCTTGTACGCGCGTCACTCGGTCGCGACCCGCGCAAATGTCGCTGGAAGGTGCCGCAGCATAATCCGACCACATGTAACCGCAGTCACAGTCCAGTGGTCGGATAATCATACTCTATCATCTCAGAAATAGAGCAATTTCAACCGATCCAGGCCTCGCGAAGCGACGCCGTACGATCGATTTTAGCGCTAGACCTTGCCGCCCTCGGATTTCCAGAGCTGGCCAGCATACCCCGCATCGTTGACGGAACGCTCGTAGCGCTTCGGCTGCCAGATGGCCACCTGAGCGTCGATCGCAGCGCGCTTTTCATCCGACAAGCTTGCGCCGATGGCCGTCTTGATGCGTGCAGCTTCCTTGTCGCCGCTTTTGCCGGCAAGCGCGAACCAACGGTAGGCTTCGCTTAGGTCTTTGTCGACGCCAAGACCATTTTGGTGGAGGATTGCCAGGTTGTACTGACTGTCCGCCAATCCGAAATCGGCAGCCTTGCGGAACCACGTCGCCGCGGTCTTGTAATCGCGTGGACCGGCGACCGTGCCAGCCGTGATCACGGCAAGGTTGTGCATGGCCTTCACGTTGCCCTGCACCGCAGCGCGCGCATACCACATTTTGGCCTGTCGCACGTCGGCCGAAACACCCATTCCGCGCTCATAAAGCGTGGCGATCCGATACTGAGCAAGCGCAAAGCCCGCAGCGGCCGCCTTGCGATACCAAGCTGCGGCCTTGGCAAAGTCCTGGGCCACACCACGGCCTTCGGCAAACCGTGTCCCAATCTCAAATTGCGCCGACGCTGAACCGTTGATCGCCGCCGTGCGCAGCGAAGCCGGACCAATGGCAGCCGGCGGCGCTTCGGCGTCTTCGTCATTCAGAACGCCACCGTCCCGCGGCGTTAATGTCGCGCGTTGCGGAACCTCGCTGGATCCTGCGTCGGCCGTCTGCGTGGCGTCCGCGTCGCCTGTGGCGTCTGAAAAGCTTGGTTCACCCGCCTGCGCAGTTGCCCCGTTGTGAGCGTCCGGACCCGGTTCAGCCGTATCCGCGCTGGTCACGGCCTTGGCACTGTCGGCGCCAGCGACCACCGTCACCGGTGCCTCATTGGCACGCTCGTGCAACACCAGGACCAAGCGGCTTGTCCCAAGCGCAACTGCCGCCAGGATGATGCCGGAGGCCCAGAACTTGAACAGCGAACGCTTCTTCTTCGGCGGCTCGGCAACCGTATCTGCCTCCGCGGCCATGCCGTTCCCATCGCCAGCCGGATTGATCGCCCCCAACACGCTAACGCGGCCGCCAGCCGGTTTGCGCTCGCCGTCATCGTCCTTGCCAACTGCCTTAGCAGCAGCTTTCGCCGCGGCTTCGTGAGAACGTTCACTGGCGCGGGCAGCAGCGCGACGGGCGGCTTCGCTGAACGCGCGACGCTTTGCCAAGAGATCGTCCTGGATGGAGCCGGCCGGCGTTTCGGTTTCTGCTTGTCCCGCGTCACCAGCAGACCCCGCCTGTGACGGTGCCGCCCGCAACGTCGGCTCGGTGCCGGCGTCGTCGGCAACATCGCCGGACCGCGCCTCGGTCGCGCCGCCGAATGCAAGCATCGGCTCGCCAGATCGGCTCCCTGACGCAGGCTGCGCCGCATAATCACGCGCCGCCATCGACGACTGACCAACCGCGATCGGAAGCGCACGCTGAGCTTCCTCCAAGGCCGAACGGTCATGCGCCGCATCGCTGGCCTCGGTCTCGCCATCGCGCGCCGCATCCCGCAACGTCGGCGGCATCGACTGCATGCGATCGACGAGAGCAAGCTGCGCCTGCTCAACCGCATCCATCCGGTCAAGCACGCGGATCATGGCCTGCTGCAGCGTATCGAGCATAGCGTTCGTGCTTGCATCGCCGTCGCGCTGCTTATCGACCAGCTCAGCAATCATTTCGCGCAGTTGGTCGTGATCTGCGCCGTCATTCGGGCGCATCGCCATCTCAGCGGAAAGTTGCGCCGCAACGCGCGCAGACACATCCTGGGCCAGGGCCTGGAAATCCACCGGAGCCGGATCGCCCATCGCCGCAAAGCCGAACGCGTCTTCGTTGTCAGAACGCGGCGCAATGAGTGAAGACAGAAGCTCGGGCGACATCCGTTCCGAAAGCGCTGCGACTTCCTTTTCGATCGAGTCCAGGCGCGCCAGGTCGTTTTGGCTGCGCGCAACCTGTCCGGCCAGATCAATCAGCGAGGCTTCGATCGCGCTAAGGGTCTGCTGATCGCGATCCGTCGAAAGTTCGGCAATCACAGTCTCAAAGTTGTTTTGGAGATCGCCCACACGCGCGGTCAATGCATCAAGTGAAACCGAGAGGTGCGCTTGCGATGGTCCTGCCTGCAACTGCGCCTCGATCTGCTTGAGACGGGCATCCAGCCAATCGCGCTCGTTGGCTTCCAATTTCACGTCATCGCCAGCGTCAACGAGGGAAACGGTCTGCGCAGGCATCTCAACATCGCCGTCGGTCGCATCGCCGAAATCCGTCTCGACGGCAAAGTCCGTCTCGCCGTCAAAGTCGGCGTCCGATGCAATGTCAGCATCAGCCAAGCGACCCGAAGCTTCCAGCGATGAAACGATGCGCGCGATCTGCGCGTCGTTCGGCACGATGCCCAGTTCATCGGACGCCTGCGTATCAGGGCCAATCGGATCGGTGTCGGCGGCTTCGTCCTCTTGCGTCTCATTCAACGCAAATTGCGCGTCGCGAACCTCTTGGGCATCGTCAGCATCGTGAGCAGCGCCGGCAGCCAACCCCACCTCTGAAGGGACCGTGGCGAAAGACGGCTCATCGTTGCGATCTGCATCGCCACCCTGATCGGCGACGTTGGCTTCGCGCTCAGCACGGCCCGCGTCGAAGTCGCCTTGGAAATCCGGCGCGCTGTTGAACACTGCTTCGCCCGCTTCAGGCTCAAACGAAGCCGCAACTGCAAAACCCGGCGCGTTGCCAAATCCGCCGTCATGGTCAGCGGTTTTCAACACATCGCCCGCCACCCCAGAGGGTGTCTGAGATCCGGACTGGAATTCCGTTGCGTCATCGCGGCCGTCGGCATCATTCAGGACCACACCGGATTCACCTGCCGCCGGAAGATCCGCCGGCTCTGCGCCCCCGTCCGTCCGATCAATCGCTTCATTGACCGCAACGTCCACGTCCATCAATTGCGCCGCGCGGGCGACATCGCTTGCGCCTGCCACGTCGCTGACGCCTTCAAAATCAACCGCTGAGCCAGCGCCCGACGTGAGTTTCCCCGCTGGCATCTCGGCAGTTTCGGTTTGTGCCACCGTCGGCTGCGCGGCGTGAGTTGCCGGTTGCAATTGGCCAGCCAGCAACGCCAACTCCGCTAACGCATCCTCGGCGCGTGAAAGAGCTGGCGCCAATGGTGCTGGAACATCCGCGCGCGCCCGGCGAGCAACTTCGCCCAATTCGCGAATATCATCGCGAACAGCGGCCATGACTTCGCAGTTATGGCGATCAGCATTGCGAATATGCTCGGCCAATTCAGCGATCATCGCTTTCATTTCGCTTAGATCTGCGGCGGTCAGTTCCGCGGAGCGAAAATCCAATTCATTTGTCGCAACCGCAACGTCATCAAAGGACGTATCAGCAGAAGCGTACGTTTCGCCCAGATTTGCCTGGACGTTGACAAATTCATTCTCTTGTTGCTTTGAAGACTCAGCGTCTGACATTTCCTTCGCCCCTTGAAACCGGCATTGTGCAGCGTGTTGCGAACCTGGAGTGGAGTGAGCGCGGGCGAATTCGGAAATCAATCGCGGTTTCCGTGCTCAGCTCGCCTCGAATTGGCCCAAACGCGGCACGAAATCAGACCGTCGCAAACAAAATCGGCTGCAGCCGTAAAACTTGAGTTAATTATAAGAGGCAATCTCGCGTATTTGCGGGCTTGCACCAAACAATACAGCGCATACTTGCAAACGGGAGACGCATTGCTCGCTGTAAGTGGGTCATCACGGCAGATTTCATTTTGCCGCAGTTTCGTGCTACGCAAACACAATTATGGGGCGCGCACGCCAAGCGCCCTTGCCACACAACAAGAGAGTGAGTTCCATGACGTTCGACAACGCTGCCATGCGCGGCCTTGCCGTTGCAGTAACAATCGCCATTGCCGCCGCCGCTGGCACGGCCCAGGCACGTGAAGACGGCGCGGGGCGCTTTACAATGAGCCCGACCGACGGCGGTTTTGTTCGCCTCGACACCCGCAACGGCGATATGGCCTTCTGCCAAAAGACAGAAGATGACTGGGCTTGCGAGGCTATGGCCGATACGGCCCAGGCCCAAGCGAAGGAATTGGCCGCACTGCGCCAAGAAAATGCGGCATTAAAAGCCACCGTTCGCAGATTGGAAGACGCCCTGGCACGCGTTGAAACGCCAAGCGGCCCCAAGGCACCCGGACTAAGCCTGCCCTCTGAAAAGCAAGTTGAAGAAACGCTCAACTACTTTGAAAACATCCTGCGGAAATTTCAGGATCGTTTGCGTCGGCTGGAAAAGACACCACCAGAGACCGAACCTGGCGATGGCGAACGCCAACTCTAAAGCGTGTCGCATGAAATGCGCCTCGCTTTAGCTCTATCACGCTCACGGGCCGTTGGCCCTCCACGGGGGCGGGCCGTTTTCGTGTCGATGTTTCGAACACGAACATCGACGGCCCGGGCCGCTTTGCGGCCTTGGGGCGTGAATCCGATTGGATGCGACATGCATGAACTAGAAGCATCCAGAAGATAACACAGGTGTTTCGCGGACAACCTGAGTGAAATGGCTCAGCGCGCCCGCGAAACAAATGAGCGCGTCGCCTGGACGAGTTCGTTAATCACGCCGGGCTCGCTCATGGCATGCCCGGCCGCAGGCACAATCCGCAAATCTGCATGCGGCACCGCACGTTTTAAGTCCCACGCATTGCGAACTGGTGTGACAACGTCGAAACGGCCGTGCACGATGGTGATCGGAATGGCGGCCAGTTTTGCCGCATTGGCAAGCAGGTAATCGTCTGAAGGAAAAAATCCACGATTGATAAAGTAATGACTTTCAATCCGCGCAAACGCGAGAGCATAAGCCTCCGATGCAAAGGCGCGCACGCGGTTTGGATCGCTGCGCAGCGATAACGTCGTCGCCTCCCAACGGCTCCAAGCCTTGGCGGCTTCAACCCTCAGCCGGGGGTCGTCGCCCGTCAGGCGCCGGTGATAGGCTGAGACAAGATCATGCCGCTCGTTTTCAGGAATGACGTTTACAAGCGCGTCGAAGGCATCCGGGAACAGCCAGTTGCAGCCGTCTTTATAAAACCAGTCGATCTCGCGCTGGCGCATCAGGAATATGCCGCGCAAGATCAGACCGAGCACATGATCGGGATGCGTTACGGCGTAGGCGAGCGCAAGCGTTGAGCCCCATGACCCGCCAAAGAGCTGCCACCGCTTCACACCAAGGCGCTGACGCAGCAGCTCCATATCGGCAATCAGATGCCAGGTTGTGTTGTCATCCAGGCTGGCGTGTGGCGTGGAGCGACCGCAGCCGCGCTGATCAAACAGGATGATCCGGTACTTGCTGGGGTCGTGGTAGCGCCGCATCAGCGGACTGCAACCCCCACCCGGCCCACCGTGCACGATCAGAACGGGGATGCCGTCCTTCAGACCGCATTCTTCATAGTAGACGCGGTGTCCGTCGCCAACGTCAATACTGCCCGCCGCATAGGGCTCGATCGGCCCATATAGATGGCCAGTCTGCCCCTGCCCGCGATCGTCCTGGCTCATCTGATTGACATCCAACTTGGTTGACGAGACGCGCGCTGCGTTGTCGGGCCACGTCAAATACACGCGACGAGCCACCCTCGGCGCACCGAAGACATTCAGATCTGCTTACCCTGGCCAACATGCTAGCCGTCGGTTCCGGCGCCGTGTCACGCTAGGCCATGGCCTGTTATGCCCCGGTCAAAGGATCTCTCTGGCGCAGTCGCAGCAGTCGCAGCTCACGATCATAGATCGTTTCACCGCCCGGAATGCGCATCTCGCGCAGACGCTCAACCGCGGTGCGGCTTGGTAGTGTCGTCAATTTCGCGACACCGACCCCCACGCCGGCCGAGATCAGCGCGCAAATGAACACCAAGGTCGGGTTCGCGACAATGGCCCACGGAACGGGTGCGGCAATGGTCGCGGTCAACGAGAGCGCAAATCCCGACAGCAACGCCGCCAGCGCACCCCATTTCGTAAAGCGCTGCCACCATATCGCAAGAATGAGCGTTGGAAATACGGTTGCCGCCGTAATCGACAAGGCCGCCAGCACCAGCGCCAACGGGTCGGCAACATACGCCCCGGCAGCCAGCGTGCCCAACCCAACAACGCCAACCGCTGCAACCCGCGCCGCAGCCATCCGCGCGATCCGTGACGGCGGCGCCCAATGCAGGCCTGCGACGACGTCTTCCGCCAGGAGCGCAGCGAACGCCTGCGTCGTCGTGGAGGCTGCAACGAGGACGGCCGCAAGCGCACCGGCCAAGATCAAGTACGCCAGGACAGCCGTCAGATCCAAAGCAGCCGGCAGCGACAGCAAGATCGCATCGCGGTGAAACAAGAGCCCGTCCATCGACAACCGGGCCTGGCCGCCCGCGACTTCCGCGTGCCCAGCCGTCTGCATTGCCTGAAACCAGTCCGGCACCGAGCCCGGCCTCTGGCCAACAACCCGGTCCATCACAAGGTGGCGCAGAAAGATCGCCGCGCTGGACGCCGTGACGATCAAGAAACCGAAAAAGAAAATCGCCCAGCTCAGTGATTTGCGGGCACTGTGGACGCCTACTGTGGTCTGGGCCCGCGGCACGAGCCACGGCGCCGCGGCCACGCCCATCATCAGCACCATGATCGCCATGATGAAGTTCAACAGGCTGACGCTTGAGAACGGTTCGGCGATCCGCCCGATAATGGGAGAGAGCCCTGCCGGCGCCAGATTGAACGCGCCCGCGGTTGCCTGCGGGATTGCAACACCCAAAGCCCCCTCAAGCCGGCCGATGTCGCGCAGAACCGGACCGGAACTCAACTGCGGAACCGGCAAGTTCGTCATGAAGACGCCGACAATCCCGACGAGCACGACCGTTGCCATCAAAACGGCGATGGCTTGCGCCGACCCCGTCCATGTCGTGCCACGAATGCCGCCGACCAAGACGCCAAAGCCGACCACCGCACCCACTGCCATTAAAATGAGTTCTTCGCTGGCGCCGGTCATGATCCGGGCAAGCCAGACGCCGACGCGCAGCTCAGCGATCAAGATCAACAACATGGGCAGCACGAAACAGGCCGCCGAGACGATCCTGACCAGCCGGCTTTCAAGCCTCCTGCCTAAGAACGTCGGCACCGTAAAGGCGCCGAATTTGCGCAGAAACGGCGCAACCAGCACGCCCATCGCCACAAACCCTGAGATCACGCCGATCATCAGGCACCAGGCATCGTACCCGTTCAGAAACAGCAGGCCCGTCCCCGAGACAAGCAGCGTGCCGCCCGATGTCGCGATCGCCAGCACAAGTCCATTGTAGACTGCTGGAACGCGCCGCCCGGCCGCGAAAAACTCGAATGGATCATTTGTGAACGACGCAATCGCGAACACGAGATAGAGCGCGATCGGCCCGGTCAGCACGGCAAGCTCAAGCCAGCCGCGTGCAACGCCCAGCTCCGAGAAGATCAACATCAGGAGAAAAAACGACGCGAACAGGCTCGCAAAGATACCGAAGAAGACGCCTAAGCGCGGATTGACAAACCGCGCCCTTGCAACCGTTGCCATGGCCATTCCGTCGTTTGTGCGGCTGTGCGCTGTTTGCAGGTGATAGTTGACGCGCTGAATGTCGCAGCGCGCGCCATCAAAACCTGGTCAGGCGGCAGCTTTCGCAGATCAACCGTTAGCGGTCTTCACTGGCCCCATGCCATCGGTCGACCGCATCCTGCCGGTTTACGAAACTGGCGACCGTAAACAAGGCAATGATGATGATACCGTGCCCGGCCATGAAGTATCCAAGCGGATAGCCAAGAAACTTGTTGGAATTCAGCACATCGCTGTACAGCGGGATGACGATCAGGACGAGCAGGTATGGCACCAGGCTGGCCACCATCTGCCATTTGGTGTGCATCCAGTACGGTTTGCGTTCACGCCGGTCGATCATGATCTTGCTTGCCCGTTTTCAGCTAACGACAGCGCTCCAAGACCCCTTGCCATTGTGGCGATGGCTTGGCCATAGTCGTTGGTAGCAGTGCGCCGGCCAAGCTGGCGCCAACGTCAAGAACCGGCGCCTGCGGCTTGCACCGGACTGCCCGATCGAGCCCAGCAGCGCCGGCCAGGGAGGGTTACGCCGTGGCTGCTGAAACTTCAGCGCAAAAACTGATCATCGTCGATGATCATCCGCTGTTTCGTGGTGCACTCAATAGCGCCTTATCAGACGGGACAGGCGCCTTCGACGTGCGCGAAGTCGGCTCGCTTGATGAACTGAACGCCGTTCTCGCCGAGACCAAGGATTTTGACCTGATCCTTCTCGATCTGACCATGCCGGGCGTGCAGGGTTTCTCGGGTCTTTTGTACTTGCGCGGTGAGCATCCGGAAATACCCGTCATGATCGTGTCGGCGCGGGAAGAAACCGCCGTGATCCAGCGCGCAATCGAATTCGGCGCATCCGGCTTTGTTCCGAAATCGCAGCCCATCGAAGTCATCCGGGAGGCCGTTCAACGCGTGCTCGACGGTGATGTTTGGGTGCCTTCAGGCCTTGACGGAAGCGGCACCGACGAACAGACGTCCGATCTCGTCCGCCGGCTCTCCACGCTCACGCCGCAACAGGTGCGCGTCCTCATGATGCTCGGCGAAGGGCTCTTGAACAAGCAAATCGCTTACAAGCTCGGCGTCTCCGAAGCCACGATCAAGGCGCACGTCTCCGCAATCCTGCAAAAACTGGGCGTTGACAGCCGCACGCAGGCGGTGATTGCGGTCAACCGGATCTCGACTGAGGACTGGCAGGACGCGACAGCCGACGCGTCAAGCTGAGGCGCGCCCGCCGCCGCCGCGGCATCATGCGGATAGGGAGAGCCTGACCTGGTCAGGCAAAATCCAGTTTGGGTCAACGCGCGGCCCCGCGTTGGTCTGCGGGCTTTCGCGCGAGGGGCTCATTCAGCCGCATCGCGCAAGGTCCGCCGGGCATACCGCGCCACCATCGCCCGCACCGCACCCGCCTTGATCGGTTTACGGAGCAGGGTCACACCCGCCTGGCGCACCTCGCCTTCGGTCAGTTCGGTATGATCCGCGGTAATGATCGCGGCCGGAAGGTCCTGCGCAGACATCGCACGCAGCTCCGCAATCACGTTCAGGCCGGTCGTCTCATCGAGATGGTAGTCGGCGAAAACCACGTCTGGAACGCGATCTGCGCTCTTGAAACCATTGACCGCGCTCTCCTGATCGTGGGCGGCAATGACATCGCAACCCCAATTCCGCAGCAACGTCTCCATCCCCTCAAGAACAGCGGGTTCATTGTCGATGCACAGGACAAGCGCGCCCTCAAGCCTGCCAAGCGCCCGCTTCGGCTCGGACTGCCTGAGCGGTGTCGCCGCCGGATCCGCCATCGGCAACGAGACCATGAACATCGATCCGCGCCCGACTTGAGAGCGAACCGCCACCCGCGCGCCAAGCACCCCAGATAACCGGTCCACGATTGATAGGCCCAGGCCGAGCCCGCGCGGCCCCGATCGATCCGCATGCAACCGCTGAAACTCGCGAAAAATGAGCTGCTGCTGGTCCTGTGGAATGCCTGGACCGCTATCGGCCACGACAATCACGACGCTGCGCCCTGATCGCCGCACACCGACGACAACGCGGCCGCGATCCGTGTACTTGATTGCATTGGACAACAGGTTTTGAAGCAGGCGCCGCAACATCCGCCGGTCGGAATTGACCCACAGTGAGGTTCCAACGAACCGAAGCTCAAGCCCGCATTCCGTGGCTGACGGCGCAAACTCCACCTTGAGATTTTCAAGCAGGTCATTGACGGCAATTGGCCCGAGTTGCGGATCGGCGCGCCCAGCATCAATCCGCGAGATTTCGATAATCGCGCCAAAAATCTCCTCGACCGCCTTCAGCGAGGAATCCAGATTGTCCGCAATGCGCGCAACATCGCCCGGCAAATCCCGCTCAACCATGCTTGTTGCATACAGCCGCGCGGCATTCAGCGGTTGCAGGATATCGTGGCTTGCAGCCGCAATGAAACGCGTCTTGTCCTGGCTTGCCTCGTCGGCCCGCGACTTGGCAATCGCAAGGGCCGTATTCAGCGACAACAGTTCTGCGGTGCGTTCCTCGACCCGTCGTTCCAGGGTCAGATTGACCCTTGCCAGGGCATTGGAGACTTCGACCCGCTCGGTGATGTCAGCAAAGGTCGCCACGATCCCGCCCTGCGGCATTGGCGCGGTGCGGATTTCGATGTGTCGCTTGGTGTCCAGAAGCCGCTCGTGCAGCGTCTCCCTGGAGACGACCATCCGGTCGAGCCGGTCGGCAACCAGATCACTGGCGACGCCCTCCCCAAGATCACCGCGTTCGGCCAAAAAGGCGAGGATCCGGTCCAGCGGCACGTTGATTTGCGCCAGGTCAGGCGGCAGGGCAAGGAGGTCAACAAACTGCCGGTTCCAGCAGGTCAGACGCATATCCCGGTCGAACACCACCAAGCCTTGCTTGACCTGATCAATCGCGGACTGCAGCAGGTCGCGATTGTACTGCAGCGCCTCTGAGGCATCATCAAGCAGGCGCAGTGCGGTTTTTCCCTCGATATTGCGCCGGCGCAGCAACAGCGACAGCACCAAGCGCGAGGAGGCGGCACCGATCGCGCTTGTCAGCAGATGTTCTGCAAACCTCAGACACTGTGGATCGGCCGGCATGTCATCGCGCTGTGCCATGCCGCGGCTTGCCGCGAACGTCGCAAATGAAGCTGTCGCCCGTTCCGGCCCCAGGTAACGACCGACCGCCGCCTTAAGATCGCCGACAGTCAGTGAGCTGCGCCACAGCCGAAATGAGGGGTCATCGTGCGTCGGCGGGACCACGTCGTGCACAAAGAACTGGCTCTGGAGACGTTCCACGGGCTCTGGCTGGCGCGACAGCGAAACGTAGACAAACACCGCCGTATTCACGGTCAAAGACCAGAAAACACCGTGCGAAACCGGATCAAACGACAGGTAGAAAAGTGCCTGCGGTTTCAGAAAGGCAATCCCAAGCGGGCCATCGGTCAAAAGCGTTTCGGGCAGCCACCCGGCCGTGACGACCCACGGCAACAAAAGCGTATAGGCCCAAACACCTGCACCAGACAGGATACCGGCAATCGCGCCGCGCGCCGTGCCCCCCCGCCAGAACAGCCCGAGAAAGAAGGCAGGCGCCAATTGCGCGATCGCTGCAAACGAGATCAACCCAATTGCCGTCAACCCGGCCGCCCCGGCAAGCGCGCGCTCGACGAGATAACCAAGCAGCACGATGAGAACGATCACAACGCGGCGCAGGAACAGCAGCATTGGCCCAAGCTCACCGCGCGCATCAAGCTCAGGCGCGCGGTGGCGCAGCAGGAGCGGCATGATCAGGCCGTTGCAGACCATGATCGACAACGCGACAGCCTCGACAATCACCATCGCCGTGGCCGCCGAGACACCGCCAACGAACACGAGCATCGTGATCGCCTCCGCGCCCTGGGCAAGCGGCACAAGCAGAACAAAGCGGTCGGGGTCCACGGCGTTGGGGCCAAACAAAACCAATCCCGCCATCGCCAGCGGAACCACAAACAGATTGATTGCAATCAGATACGCGGGAAATAGCCAAGCCGCGCGCTTGAGTTCGAAATCGGAACGGTTTTCGACAACCGTCATATGGAATTGTCGCGGCAACAACAGCGCGCAAACAAAAGCCAGAAAGGTCACCGTCAACCAGCTGCCGCCACTTGGCGCCTGGGAAAAGACCCGCTGCACCTCAGGATGGGCGCGAACCTCCGCCAGGAACGGTCCCAGCCCGCCAAATGCAAAGAACACAACGTAAAGCCCGACCGCGACGAATGCCGTCAGCTTCAACAGGCTCTCAGCCGCAATTGCGACCGTCATACCGTCTTGATGCTCAGTTGCATCGATATGGCGGGTCCCAAACAAAATAGCGAACAGGGCAAGAAGGCCCGCCACAATCAATCCTGAAGCCGCATAGCGCGCATCGTCCGACGAGAACGCAACGCCGGTTTGAGCAAGATCCCGCACGGTGGCCGACAAAAGCGTGTCAGTCGTGATCAAAACGGCTTTGAGTTGCAGCGCCACATAAGGCAACATGCCGATCACGGCGACGATCGTGACGACCGCGGCAACGGCCGGGCTCTTGCCGTACCTCGCCGCCAGAAAATCAGCGATCGATGTGATGTTTTGCGCTTTTGCAAGCCGGATGACCCGCAACAACAAAGGCCAACACACACAGAACATGAGGATCGGGCCGAGATAGACCGGGATAAAATCGAACCCCGTGCGCGCTGCATTCCCAACGCTTCCATAGAACGTCCAGGTCGTGCAGTAGACGCCGATCGACAGCGCATAAATAAGCGGTCGTCCGCCAGGCGGCGCCGACGCTTTCAGGTGCAAGTCGCCATACCAGGCGACGGCAAACAGCATCCCGGCATAAAGAAACGCCAGCGCCAGAACGATTGGGCCTTCAAACACGGATGTCGGGATCCTTACGCTTGCCGCACCGCACGGAATGGCCCGCAAGCAACTTCGGCTTGTCGCCGTTGCAGTGCCTCAACTTCAACCAGCACCACCAACCATAGTGCTGTTTTTGCGGCATCGCGACCCGTATTGCACTGAAACCAATTTGCCCAAGAGCATCATCCGACCACAAGCAATTCCGCCAGATCGGATATTGCTCTAGTGGATCGGTCAAAAACATGGTTCAGGAAACACGTGGCGTGCGGATCAAACGACCCGTGCGCTCAGCCAGATGTCGTAGGGCGCCAGGCACACGCAGTATCGGCACCGCGGGTTGCAGCATGCGCCATACGTTGGAAGAACCAGCCGTGCGAAAGGTCACACAATGGGTATCCTCTCGGAGTTCCGCGAGTTTGCGGTCAAGGGCAACATGGTCGACATGGCCGTCGGCATCATCATTGGCGGCGCCTTCGGCACGATCGTGACGTCACTGATCAAGGACGTAATCATGCCGCCAATCGGGCATTATCTGCTCGGTGGCATCGATTTTTCCGCCTACAAGATCGCGCTTTCCGAAGCCGCCGACGGCAAGGAAGCTGTCGCAATCAACATCGGAAGCTTCATCAATAACTTGATCAGCTTCCTCGTGCTGGCCTTCGCTGTGTTCTTGATGGTCAAGGGCATCAACAACATGCGCCGCGCGTTCGAAGGCGAACAACAAGACGTCGAACCGGCTCCAACGCCAACGGAAACGCTTTTAACCGAGATCCGCGACGAGTTGCGCAAGGGCCCGACATCGGCCGCGTAAACCGTGTCGCTTGCGATATTGGCGGTGGACGTCTTTCGTCCGCCGCCGTTTTCTCATGCATGTCGCATCCAATCGGGTTCGCCCCCCAAGGCCGCAAAGCGGCTCGGGCCGTCGATGTTCGTGTTCGAAACATCGACACGAAAA
>CAZOGY010000004.1:51535-67547 GCA_964579305.1 uncultured Hyphomicrobiaceae bacterium | reverse complement strand
CCCTGTAACGCGAATTGCGCGCGGCAGTTCTGGCCTGCAATGATCGAAAGGTCGGCATTCGGCAATTTCAAGAGAACCTTAACCGTACCGCTTGCCGCATCTGCAACCTTATCGATAACGGCGATTGTCGCCTTCGCCGGCGGATGATTTGGCGATGTCACTGTCGCCGTTCCACCTGGCGTCAGTTTTGTGGCCATTCGGATCGGCGTGAAGACTTCAACGTGCAACGGGTCAAGCGACACAAGGGTCATGACCGCTTCACCATTCACGTATTCACCGGGATCTTTTTCGATGGACAAAACAACCCCGTCAATCGTGCTAACAATCTGACGGGCTTTCAGCGCAACTTCCGCCTTTTCCAATTCATGTTGCGCGCGTTTCAGCGCAGCTTGTTCCGTTTGACGCTCCAGCGCCGTTACAAGACTTGCGGTTCTAATCTCGTCAGCCAATTGCGCGGTTACAGCGCGCGATGCAATCACACCCCGGTGCCGCTGCAGTCGGCGCGCCTCATAGGCGGCCTTGGCGCGTTTGACCCTGAGCGCGCTGTCATCGCGTGCTTTGGCCTTGGCCGCGCGAACGGCGGCAGCTTCGATCGCCGAACGCAAGCTTGCCAGAACCTGGCCAGTCCGCACACGTTCACCGCGTTTGACGCCCACCGTGTCGAGAACACCTGCGCTTTCCGTTGCCAGTTCGACCCTGGCACTCGGTTCAACCACGCAGTCGAACCCCTCGTTGGCAAACGCTTCGCTGATCGGTAAACACGCGGCAGCGAACGCAGACGATGCAACGATCACAGCGAACGCACTACGTCGGAATTGGCTGGGTTGTCTCATCTCACGTCCCCATCGTGCGAAGAACAGCGCGGAAGTTTTCCGGTCGGCTTACTCTAGTGGGCCGGTGAAAGCCAGCAATCGCACCAGTTTGCGGTCATTTGCGACACTGGCGGCGCGGGCCTTGGCATGAACGGCTTCAAGCCGCCCCTGCGCGATCGCAAAGAGCTGCCGGCTAAAAAGCTGACCAAGCGGCCGAGACCAGCGCAGATGCCACGAAACCAGCCGCGCTGCCCGCGCGAGGTTAGCATTTTTAATTAAGTCATCCTCTAACGACAGGATGATTTCGTAGCTGCCGGGCTCGTTTTGGCGGGCAGCCCGCCCCATGAGCTGGCGGTCGATCCGGCTTGCGTCGTGGCGCTCGCTCAGGATCACGGCAAGTCCCCCGGCCGCAATCACCGGCTCCGACAGCTTGATGTCCGTTCCGCGCCCGGCCATGTTGGTTGCAACCGTAATCCGGCCGCGTCCCTCAGAAAGCTGACCTGCCTGTGCAATGATTTCTGCTTCAGCGGCGTCATTCTCCGCGTTGAGAACCTCATGGTCCAGGCCCGCGGCAGTCAGGGCCGCACTTGCCGCTTGCGAAGCCGCGATGGTGCGCGCGCCGACGAGAACCGCACGTCGCTGTTCAGAAAGCTCCGCGGCGCGCTCAGCGACCCGCGCCCACTTCTGGTCGGCCGTTTGCATGACCGTCACCCCTTGGCGGCGCAAACGCGGCGGAAATCGCGGCCTGATCGCAACCATGGCCAGTCGATAAACAAACCACATTTCGCGTCGGATTTCGCGCGCCGTCCCGGTCATGCCCGCGATCGCGCGATAGCGGCGGAAAAAGCGTTGGAACGTAATCTGCCCAATCGTCTCGGTTGGATCGCTCGGGCTTACACCCTCTTTGAGCTCGACCATTTGCTGCAGGCCCTGGCCCCAACTGCGATCGGGCATAAACCGGCCGGTGTACTCATCAACGATCGCGACCGTGCCGTCGGAGACAACGTAGTGCTCGCCGCGGTTCAACAAGTGCAACGCGACAAGCCCGAGTGTTGCCGCAGCCTCACGCCGCCGACGCCCGCGCAGCAATAAGGCGTTTGGAATTTTCGCGCCGCGGATCTGGCGCCGACCAGGCTCCGTCAGCTCGACACGACGCTCCTTGGCATCAATCGTGTAGTGCCGACCGGCCTCCAGCATCCGCGCAAGCATCAGTCCCGATTGGGCGAGCTTGACCAGATCCGGGTTCGGACGCTTTTGCGAGATCACAAGTGGCGTCCGCGCCTCGTCGATCAGAACGCTATCGGCCTCATCGATGATCGCGAAATGCAGCCCGCGCATTGCCGGCGCCGGCATGTCGTCAGAAGCAAGCTGCGCCGCCGTCAGCTCAAGAAGGGATCCGGTCCCGCGCGCTTGAATGCGGTCGCGCAGATAGTCAAAGGCAAGCTGCTTATTGACCGCGTAGACAACGTCACACGCATAGGCCGCGCGTCGATCCTCAAGTTCAAGCGTCTGATCAACAACCGCAAGCCGCAGCCCCAGTGCATCCAGCAGCGGTTTGGCAAATTCAGCATCGCGGGCCGCCAAGTATGCGTTGACGGTGACCACGTGTGTTGGCACGTCGCCAAGCGCGGCCACAGCAGCCGTCATCACCGCGGTCAACGTCTTGCCCTCGCCGGTGCGCATTTCCGCAAGCAGGCCCATCAGGAGGGCCCACGCGCCCTCGAGCTGAACGGTGTAGGGCGTCAGGCCGTGGGTGTGGCCGAGCAAATGAGAGACAAGCGCAAACGTTTCTTCCGTCGCGGGCCCACCAAGGCCCTCGGCACGAAGCACCGGTCGCAACGCTGCAATGCGGGCAACAAGCCTGTCTTGCGTGCGCCGATCATCTGGTTCGTTTGCGATCGCCTCTCTGCGCGCCTCGATTCTTCGGGCTGCGCGGGCGATCGGGTGCTTCAATAGGCGTGCCCGCGTCGCTTCCCGCCATGAATATCGTGCCAGCCGCCAGCTTTTGGTCACGATGTCGCTTGCGTCTTCATCGGGACGCTCACCCGGCCGCTTGCCGAAAACCGGGCGCACTGCGTGGTCTGGCGCGTCGGTCCAGGCGGGCGGACGCGGCGGATTGAAAGCCGCCGGCAGTCGCACGCGACGCGGCACCTGTTGCGCAAGCGGCTGCGTGCCATAGTTCAAGGGTGGTGTCGGTGCGCCGTCCATGGTCAGCGCGCCACAAGTTTGAGCAGCACTTGCAGGATCGGCCGGCTGATTTGAACGAGCAGCGGTGACCATCCAAGACCGATGCGAACATCCGCCGTGGCGCCAATCATGTTTTCCGGGGGCGGCCCTTCAATGGCTGCATCGAACACGACGAACCTGGTGATCGACGTCAGCTCTTCCGGCTTTGAAGGATCGAGGCGGAACGGCCCGCGCCCGAGGTTGGACAGCGCCGGACTTGGCAATTTGTCGTCGATCTGGGGCCGTTGCCGGACAATGCGGCCCTCAAACGTGCGGTCTGGCGCATGCGGGAACCAGATTTCGACTTTGCGCCCACGCTCACGGATCAGATCGGCCGCGCTTTCCGGCGCAACAATCTGCAACACGTTCTTGCGTTCGGCGCTGATGACGTAGCCGAGCGTGCTGCCCTGCTCCACGTGCCGTCCAAGGGGCAATCGCGGATCGGCCGCAACGAATGTGCCGTCAGACGGGGCCCTCACGACAAGATCGGCGATCTGCGTATCGAGCCGGGCAACGGCCGCCTCAGCTTGCTTCAGTTGCTCTCGAGCCTCTTGCGCCGCCGTTGGGTTTTCTGCTCGCCCTGCCTCAAGGCTTGCCCGCAAGCTCTTGAGCTGTGCAATGCTTGCAGCGCGTAACGCCCGCAGGCGCGCATTTTCAAGCCGGTAAACCGGATCGCCGGCCGCAACGGCCCCGCCTTCCGGGACAATCACCTCAGCGATGAAGCCGGAACCGCCAGCAACCACCGTTGCTGCATCGTCGGTCTGCACGATCGCGCGGACAATCGTATTGTAAGGCAGCGGCACAAGCGAAATCAGCGCGAGGATAACAGCCACGCTTCCGACCGTCGTGCCGATCGCTCGCTTGCGCACCGTCATCAGACCCTCCCCCACAAAAACATTCTTAAGTGCCTTATAGGTCGGCCATACCACCATTTGTGTCACAGCCCACAGTGCCAGCAAAAGACCAAGCGAAAACAACCATCCGCTCACAAGCACCGCGACCGCAAAGGCGACAGAGAGACGATAAAGATAAGCTGCAATCGCGTAAAACACGAGCCACGGCGGCTCACCTGGCGCAAGCGTCGGGAACTTTGCACGTTTGGCGCCGAAGACATAACGCTTAAGCAAATAGCCGAGGTAATTGATTGAGCGTTGTCCCAGGTTCGGGATCTCAATAATATCTGCAAGCGCATAATACCCGTCGAAACGCAATAACGGGTTCCCGTTGAACAGAAGCGTTGAAACACCGCCGGTTGCCATGACTGTAAATGCGAGCGAACGGACCCAGCCGGGCTCGGCATTCACCCAGACGATCAAGGCGATGGCCGCAATGCCAATTTCTGTGAAAGCGCCCATGGCACTCACGAGGGCGCGCCGCCACTTATTAGGCCACAGCGTCGCCGCCGAGGCATCGACATAAGGCACGGGCATGAAGAACAAAAACATCACGCCCATTTCACGGACGTCGCTTCCACCGTGCTTGATGGCAAAGCCGTGTCCAAGTTCGTGCGCAGCCTTGATCACTGGATAAACCAGAAGCACAAGCAGAAGCGTTTCTGTCGCGGCCAGGTGGCTGCGAACATCGTTGGATAACTCAGGCCAATTCAGCCCCGCCAAAACAATCGCGTAGATCAGCAGCGCCACAAACGCTGCGGCACCACCCAAGCTGAAAACTGGTGCGACAAAGGGATGCCAGCGCGTCAGAAAGGCATCGGGATCAATCAGCGGTACGCGGATCGCAAATGGATTTTTCACCATCGCCAATTTCAGATCGCGCTCGCGCTTGTCGCGCCGCTGAGCAAGTTCGCCAAGATCGGGGCTGATCCCAGCGTTCAACAAATCTGCCTGGTGCAGTTGCGCCAGAAGCTGGATGACCTCTTCCTGGGACGGCAGGTTATCGTCCAGTTGATCCGCCGCGCTGCGCCAGACGTCGGCAAGCGTTCGCTCCCCATCCATCAGGCCGATCATCACGTAGGCCGGCGGCGTCACGCGGAAGTATTCGCCGGTCGCGCGGTTTGAAACCACGTGCCAGATTTGGCCACGATGGACCTGACGGCCAAGCGCGCAATGGCGTTTCAATTGCGGCCTGAGGTTCTCAGCGCGGTACCAATATGGGCTGTAGAGCGCCATCAGACAGCCACCCGTATTCGCCGTTGTCCAGACCCGGCCAACATATCAAACCCACCAAGCCGACAAACAGGTGGTGGCAGTTCGCATCATGGCAAAAAGGCCCAGATCTGCAATCGTGCCCATGCAATCAGATCACGGGTCCACAGATATAGAATGGATGCGGAGCCGACTTCAATTCGGCCGCGGCCTTCGAGCCCAGGTCGAAACACGTCGGATACAGCCGCTAGTTTCCCTTCCACACGATAAAAGTTCCGCCCGCCCTCGGCTTTTAAGACGGGCGTCACACGTTCGATTTCAAACGCATGACTGTCTTCGGGACGGGCGGCCAGAACAAAACGCCCCGGCTGTCCCGCTTTCACAAGCGCGACATCACGTTCGTCAACATTGACCACCAGCCGATAGGCCCCCGCTGGCGCGATTTCAAACAACTCGCGACCGGTCTTCATCGGCTCGCCGATCGACTGCGAAAGGTCTCCCGAAATCACCAGCCCATCGAATGGTGCTTTGATTTCCGACCGCGCAATTCGGCTTTCCACCAGCGCCAATTCGGCACTGATTTTTTCCGCGCGAGCCTCATGGACTTTGGCGTCGGCTTGTTTATAGGCCGCTTTTGCCGCCTCAAACCGCAAGCGCTCCTGATTGCGCTCAGCCGTCAAGCTTGTGCGCTCCAGCAGCAAGTCTGAGGTGTCGAACTGCGCAAGGGCCTGGTCCTGTGTGACCTGGTCACCGGCACGGACAAAGGCCGCACGCAAGTATCCGTCGTAGGGAACTGCAACGACGCGGCGTTCGGCAGCCTCCAGAACGACCGGCGCGCGCACCTCCATGGTCGCTGGGATCACGGCAATTGCCAACAGGCCCGCAAGTGCCAAGCCGCCAAACACTTTCAAAAGCGGCCGGGTTGGTCCGACCAGGCTCGTCGCCCCATTGCGCGCTGCAGCGGTCAGTTTCACCGGCAAGGGCCGATCGTTGATGTACTTTTCCAGCAGGATCAGGCCGCCAAGCCGGGCCGCTGCACCGATCTTGGCAATTTCGTCTCCGCGCAATTGACGCGTGGCTTCGATCGTCAAGGCACCGCGCGTGTTCTTCGGCCCCGCCACAGGCAGGCTTGCGGCCGATTTCAGGGCACCAGCCTCGATCACGGCTTGGTTGGCTCGGGTCACAAGACTTGGCGCACCGTCGGGTTCTGGGATGATGACAACCGCGTCCTGGTCAAGCGCTTCGTCCATTGCGGCTTCCACGCGCCGCAACTCGTCCATGCGGTGTTTGGCGTAGGCGGCGTGGCTCATGGCGAGGACTTTTGTCCGAGCGCCCTGACGGACGCCAACACTCACGCGTTCCAGGCCAAATGCACCGGCAAACCGCGTCGCCATCACGACGGCCGCGTCTTTGGACCGTTTCGCCTCGAGGATAGCTGCGAGGACACGGACAACGTCCGGCGCTTGATCAAGCCCGCCGACATCGAAGTGCGAGACGTCTTCGCGGTGCGCCTTTTGTCCAGCGGGTGCGGCGGAAGCGTTATCCAACGGCTCTGGTGCTGACAACGCAGGTGCGTCGCCGGTCGGCAGGTGAGCGCCATTTACCAGCTGTGTTTCGACATCGCCATCCGTTGGGTGGTCGCCGTCCTGGCTTTGTCGCCGCAACCAGTCGAGGACCCAGCCGCCGCCCCATTGGAGATGGCGCATGGCCGAGCCAAGCCGCGCTGGATCGTGCGTCGCGACGCCAACCACGGTGACGGCAACGATCACGTTTTCAGCGATCAGTGGCAGCGCAACCAGCCAGTCCTCATCTTCAGGGTGCGCCGCTTTTGTGCCGTCGGCATCGCCGAACACGCGCGCCCCAATCGGCTCAGCAACGCCTTTAGCCTGCGTGATGCAGGCTTCGACCGTACTGGCAAGCGCATCTGACAGCGCATCGGGCGGATCGTCAGAAGGGTCCGTCGGAAATTGGGTAATCAAATTGAATGAGCTGTCGGGGCTTTCCACAAACAACCAGCCCTGCCGCGCGCCTGGGATCATCTGACACTGCAGTGCCAGCCAAGCGTCGACGAAATCCAAGGTTGGACTGTATCCGGAAAATGCGGTCCAGAGCCGCTGATCAATCGCCACGGCGGCTTGTGGTGTCATGAGGTCACGGCCTGCGTTTCTGCGATGCGCTGTCCGTAATCGGCAAAAGCGCCCCCTGCTTGCGGCACGTCGGACGTTCACCCGCGTGCCGCTGTCTCTCACGCGCCTCTATAGCGATGTCGTTAACAGATCGCACCCGCCAATTGGGCACAACAGCGGTGCACGTCTCAGTTGTGGGTCCTGATCGCCGCAGATTTGTCCACGCGCGGCGCGTCAGACCCCAGAATTTCCGCCGCTTGGCCAGCTCTGTTGCCGATCCCACACTTAAAATTTCAAGTGAAAGTTGCACACGGGACGCAAGGGCTGGTGAAGGTAAATCATGCAGGATAAGCATAATTCCGACATGGCACTGGGGTGAGGGGCTGACGCCTCGTTGCGCGACAGCGTCGGTTGCAAGCTTTGGGGGCGGGGCAGATGCAAGAAGGTGGGCAAACAGCCGCGGCCGGCGGCGTTGCCGTGGCTGCGTCCATCGATGATCGATTGCGCACTGAGGAACAGCGCGAAGCTGTCGGCAGTAAGCTAACGCGGGTCCTCGTCTTCCTCATCGGGATCACCGTGGCTTCGGCCATGTTCGTGATCTCGGCGGCGATGAACTTCCGTTTCGGCCTGACGCTGGGCACCACGTCCCTCGACAACTACCTTTATGCGTTCGCAAGTCTTGCCGCCGATGGTTTCAAAGCACTGCTGCCGTTCGTGGCGATTGGCCTTTGGTATGGGCGAATGCGCCTTATGGCGATTGGCGCGATGTCTGTGTGGCTGCTGTGCGTTGCTTGGTCGATGGCAAGCGCCATTGGCTTTGCATCCTCCACCCGCGATGAAACGTCGGCACTTCGCGAAGCAACAACCGATCGGCGCCGCGCCCTGAGCCAGCGCGCCAGCCGATTGGAACAAAACATCTCTCTGTTGCCCGCGCACCGACCGGCCGAGGTCGTCGAATCGCAGATCACCAACGCCGATATTCCGCGAAATATTTGGCGGCGCACGAACGAGTGCCAGGACGTCACGCGGCAAGACAGCCTTGCTGCGTGCAAGCCGGTACTGGATCTGCGTCAAGAGCTGGCGATTGCGCGGCAAGCGGCTGAACTGGAACGGCAATTGCGCCAGACGCGGACTGAGCTGGGCTCAATCAAGGTGATTGGAAAGCGAGCTGATCCACAAGCTGAGACGATTGCGTCGCTGATCGGTTGGGTCTTGCCGCGTGGCTACAAGATCGATGCTGGCGCGGGCGACGTGCGCAATGTCTTGGCGGTGCTGATCACGCTGTTGATTGAAGCTGGGTCGTCGCTGGGATTTACGGTTGTCGCGCTTGGCGCGCGCGGGATGCCGCGTCGCTTCGTGACGCGCCCGAACCGGGCCCGCCAACGCGCCGAGCGGCGTTTGCGTCGTCACATTGAGGCTTTGCAATTCAAGATCCGCGAGGCCGAACTGAAATCCGAGCTGGAAGCGTTGAAGTTTACGGCCCGCGAACGCCAGGCGGCGCTAAAAGCACCGGGCACACCGCTACTCGATCTGACGCGGATGACGGCGCAGCCGGCGCTCACAGCCCAGGCTCATGCTCCAGCCCAGACTCAGTCGGGCGTCCCGGTAGAGGCCGGCCCGAACGGCGCAGACGTTGGCCTCTCAAGCGCGCAAGCGCAAACGCGTGATGTGGTGCCGGCAGGTGCGACCCAGCCCCACGAGATGGCGCCGCCGTCCGATCTGGCAGATGCATCGCGTGTCTCAGGCAATCCAGCCGACGGCGACGCAGATCCAGCTGTCTTGACGGCTCAGCCGCGCAACGTCGCAGCCGATGAGGCGGTCGCCACGGCGGGTGAGGACGCCGCCGTCACATCCCAAGACGCCGCAAGCCCGCCGACCGCTGCGGACGATGCGGCGAAGCCGGCGCTTGCCGGGCAAAGCCAAAGTACATTCTCGGTGCTTCGCTCGGTGGCCCGACGCTTCACCCGCGCAACAGCCGATCCGCAGTCAGAAGATCAAAAGCCTGTCGAACCGGGCTCTGAATTGGTCAATGGCCATGCCTCCGCCCACGACAAACACAGTGGTGAGCGCGGCAAGGCGCCAAATCCGGTTCAGGCGGCGGCAACAGATGCCAAAAGCGGCGCCAACGTCGACGGCAGCGATGATCGTGATGCGGTCTCGCCAATGAACGAAGCGGAACCATCCAGCGGCACAGACGCATCACCGGCGGATGCCGATGCGCCGGCGCCCGGATCACAAGCAGATGTCGCCGTCGGCAATCCGGCCAAATCGGTTGCGGCTTGGACCGCTGCGCTGACCGATAGCCGTTCGGTCAAAGAGACCGCGCCGCCGCCTGCAAACTCCAATGACGCACCGGATCAGACCGTCCCGGCCGGCGCCGAACATGAGAGCGCACCGAAGCAGGACGCCGCACAAGCCGAAAAACAGTCCCAGGACGCGGATAAGGATCAAGCCCAAGCTCCAGCAACGCCGCCAGTTGCGTTGCCATCAGGCGAGCCGGCTTCGGGCGACGCGGCGATCAAGTCTGAGCGGAAGGATACTGCAGCGCAAACGGCCGCGTTCGTGCAGTCACAGACAACAGCAGACGTTGCCAAGCAAGCCGGCGTTTCCGTATCGGAAACAGATGCGCAGGCTTTAGCAACCGCCGACGCGCAAGCAGCAGCATCGGCCGCTCCGGCGCCGGTGACGGACGCTTCTGCAAAGGCAGAGCAAAAACTCGCCGTACGCCCGGGCAAGTCAACGGCACTCAGGATCAATCCGAAAGGTTTGATGCAAAACCGGTCGCGAGGCGTGCGCGGATTATCGAATACGCTTGCGGCCACCCGTGCGGGGACCAAAACGGGCAGTGACGCGTCCTAATCGATCACGATTGCAAACGCAATTGGCAATAGTTAGGCCGTGTTCGGGTCACCCGCCTCCAGCGCGAACGACGTACAACACAACGTTTTCAAACGCTTAATCGGCATCCACCAGTTGGAAGACAAAATTGTCCTTCAGCTGTCCCTCAGTTCCGCGCGCATCGTCCTGGTCGCCAGCCTTTGGCGTGTCGCCTCCTTGGCTGGCTTCGGCGGTTGCTGCCTCAGCCTCGGCCTTATCAAGCTCGGCATCGATAATGCTTTTTAGCCGGCGCCCAAAGGTCGCGATTGCATCGGAGTTCCTGGGGTTGCGCCAGCGAACCGTGACTTTGCGTTTCGTCGACGCCTGGAAGAGAGCTGACACGATAAACTCGATTTGGAACTTCGAGCGCGATGCGACCCGCGTCATTGCAAATTCAAATGTAATGTCGGGCGTCTTTGACGACAGATAGTTGTCAAGCCAGTCGAGATGCGGCTCGTAGAACTCCTCAGCATTGACCATGTAACTGGGGCCGCGGATCGCCAAAACGTCATCGCGCAGCGAGAAATCAATCTCAGGCTCAAGGTCCGTGCCAGGGTAATGGTAAAATTCCGGCATTAGTCCACCGTAGCAGTCGACGATAAGAAAGCTGCCGATACGCTTATTAGCGGATGTAGGCCTTGATATTGAGCCGGCGCTCGCCCCGCGTCCGACCGCTTGTCACCTTGATCATGCGGCGTCCCTCTACGATTGCGGCCGTCTCCGCCACGTCAAAAAGACCAAGACCGTGCCGTTGATCCCGGTTGGACAAGCGACGCTTGTACTCTTGCTCGAACTCGTCCTCACTGTGACCGGCAATACGCTTCATGGCCCTTTTCAGTATCGTGATTGACTCGTCGTCGGCAACAGCGCTCGTCTCGACGTAAGTCCCGTCGTCGTCGCGTCCGACGCTGAGGTCCCCCGTCGGTTTCTCTCCGCCAGATTGGGTACGGTGGATCAACATATTGTGAACAAGTTCGATGACAGCACTCACGATACGTTCACGGTGCTCTTCGTCAGGAAATTGGGCGTGCCAATCATCGATGTTCTCGACAATCCCGACGAGCGTCTGCTCAGAAATCGGCCCGTGGTAGTAGATCAACGAGGTTCTTGCCAATGACAGCGCTTCAGCCATCTCAAAGTCATCTTTCTCACGGCGCGCACATAACGCCACTTTGTGTCAGCGCTGTTTCGCCCTAATTTGCCGAGCTTGGCAAACGAAAAACATCGCAGCCTGGTTCCGTTCCACCACACTGCGACCGGCAACTAGCATTTACGGTAGTTGATGGCGTGGCGATCACGAACTGGGCAATCGCAAACCCGCCGATTACAAATTGTACGGATCACAGACGACCATAAGCGTGTCGTCAATCCGTGGCGCTTCATTATCGGCGCTGCTGCCGCGGAAGAGTTCTAGATCGGCCCAGGCGTCTGTCAAGACGCTTTTTGCGGCATCCCAACGTTCTTGAGCAGCCTGAATGCCATCAATCCTCTGAGCCTGATCTTGGAGAAATTGCGTGAAACTGTCTTTGCCGTAGGTCTTGACCTCGTAATCCTGTGCAGGGTGGCCTCTGCCAGGCTGATCGTAGACACCATCCGTAGCCGTGAAGAACAAATCGCCTTCTTCAAGATCAAATGTCTGATGATCGAACGTCCCAGCCGAAACCGAGCCGACGCTTTTGCCATCCTGCTCCTGAAGCTGACAAAGCGGCGTAATCTCCCCATTTCGAACGCGCCACATCGGCAAATTGCCCTGCGCGACTGAGACACGTCCGGCCGCGAGATCGAACAGCGCAACGACACAATCCAGACCAATGTCACGGCGCCGGAACACCGGTAGATTACCCTTCAGTTCCAGCCGCTCACTGAACCGATTGTGCAGGTCTTCCAGGATTTTCTGGGCCGGTGCGTCGCCCAATTCGGTCTCTATAATACGGGTACTATCGTTGGGTCCCGTACCATTTCCGTTCCCGCCTGTCTTAAGGCGTCCACTGATGTCCAGGCTCATTTCCTGCATGATCGACCCGGCTACGAGGCTGATCATGGCGCCGCGCACACTTTTGCCCGCTGAGTCGCCGACCAATAACAACTTTGTCGACGGATCCAGCGTGCGCGCGAAAAAGAAATCGCCGCCGACATCCTCAAGTTGCGCGATTTCGTGGTGCACGCCCGGGAAATAAGCGCTGTCACGCTTGCGCGCGTTCAGGATTGCCTGGATCAGGGCATCGCCACCACGACGCCCCATAAGCTCCTGCTTGCGCAGTTCAAACTCGGAGGTGATGTCCTGAAACCAATAATAGGTGGTGCCGTTGTCCGCGCCGCTTTCGCTGTGAACCATGAATGCACGGTCCAGGTATTTGCGATGGCGCAGCCATGGAATTTCGGGGTATTCAATAAAAGCGAACGGCTCGGCGTTCACGTCCCAACTGCCCCACCGATAGAACAGATCCCGGCCACCGTCGTGGCGGCGCGCCGATGGCGGAGGGGCACCGTCCACCCACATGCCCGGAACCGGATCGCTATCTGCGCTTGTTGCGGCTGCGCGGCGCGGACACTCAACGGCCGCAAAAAACGCATCCTCGTACCGCTGGTTACGGTAGATGGCTTTGCCGCCGTGATCGCAGATCAGCACCGCGACCGGAGAGCTATTCAGAAGGTCTCGCCCGTTAATGACTTTTGACATTCGTTTCTCGATTTCGCATGAACGCCTTAGCCTGCCGCGGTTCCTCCAAATCTGAGACATCTACTTAACCAGTCCAATTCACCTACGACAGTTCAGGCGCGTCATGTTTGAAAGGTTTCCAGAAGCCAACCAGGTCGTCAAGATCCGAGAAGCGCTTTGGCGGCACGGCAACACGACCAACATCACGACAGGGGACGGCGCGGTTGGCGGCGCTGCGGTTCTCGTCGGGTCGGGCTTCAGTCGCAACGCCATCTCGCTGTCCAAGAGCGCACCGGAGTTTCCCAACTGGCGCCGCCTCGTCGAAGACATGGTCGACGAACTCTACCCAAACGCCATGTGTCTGCCAGGCATCGGAGATCATCCCGTCGTCGATGAGGCGCGCAAGCAAGCAAGCCGTCAGCTCCACAATCAAACCGGGCTATTGCGGCTTGCTCTGGAATATGAAACGAGTTTTGGCCGTTCCGCCCTCAACAGTTTCCTGGCGCGCAAAATTCAATCGGATCTCTTTCGCCCTGGCCAACTCCATCGCCGGCTTGTCCGCTTGCCCTGGACCGATATATTCACCACAAATTGGGATAATCTACTTGAGCAAGCAGCGGACGATTATGTGCGCCGGCGATATGATGTGGTCACAACGGCTGAGGGTTTGCCACGATCGTCACGGCCGCGCATTGTCAAGCTTCACGGAAGTCTTCCCGATACCGAACCTTTCGTAATCACCGAGGAAGATTTTCGGACCTATCGTCAGCAGTTTGCGCCATTTGTGAATTGTGTCCGCCAATCCATGGTGGAGAATGTATTTTGCCTGATCGGATTTTCTGGCGAAGACCCGAATTTTCTGGAATGGGCTGGTTGGGTCCGTGATCAGTTGGATGCAGCTATGCTGAAAATCTATCTGGTCGGTTGGTATAAGATGGGCGAGCCCACGCGGGCACGGCTCGAGAAATATAATGTTGTCCCCATTGATCTGGCCCGCATCCCTGGCGCTGAAGCGTGGCCGAGCCACTTGGTCCATGAAAAGGCGCTATCCTGGTTTTTCCGTGCGCTTGAATTAGGTAAACCGTACCCGGTCATACATTGGCCGAATGGAAGCGTTCCAAAAATTGACGAGAACGACCGCAAGAACGGGATGATCGGCCCAAACGTGGACGATTTTCCAGGGCAGGAGCGCCAGGAGCCAGGCCCGTTCGCCCGTGACGATCTCTCCGCGCTCTACAGGCCGCGTGTCTCTTTGGAAGTCAGCGCGGCCCCTGAAGGCAACGGCGCGGACGGCACCCGGAGCCTGCGCACCCGCGCTCGAGAGTGGGCCCGGACCCGCGCTGTACGTCCCGCCTGGATCATCACGCCGTTGCGCAATCAACGGCGGCTCTCGGAATTGACGGTCGGCTGGGTTGATCATCTCGTTGAAAAGAAAAGGAATGCGGCAAAGCAGAAGCGCACGAATATATTTGCCCGCGGGAGAGCACAAAAAGCCCACAAGCATGATAGCGAAGGTGGAGAACTCTGGGAAATATTGGCGGACTTGGAGGAGTCGTTCAATCAGCAGGCGGGTCAACCTTCGCCCATCGACGTGGAAAAGCGTATTGACCGTATCGATTATTATAATTTTGCGTCGGAGTTGATCTGGCGGCTCGGTCAGTGCTTCGAAAATTTCCCAGAGCACTTGTGCAAGAAGCTTATCGATCTCCTTGCGAATGATCAGAATAGGTTGGCACCGGTTGAGGGGGGCGGCGCGGAAGCGACGGACCGCGCTGCGCACCTCGACTATGGGTGTGTGAGGACCTTCCGTCCACCGCGCGATTTGCTCTTGCAATTGTTCTTGCGCAGCCTTGAGACTCTGAAATCAGACTACGAAAGCAGGAAATTACTGAAGCTATTTCTGCTGTATTGCGATTACACCGAGGCTGAATTCAAAGCCATGGTGACTGACAATGTAATGTCAGACAAAGAGCGTCTCGCCAATAAACTTTCCACGGCTGACAATTTGACCGGTGATGAGCGCGCTGCACTGCTCCATGCCTTGGCAATGCGTGCGCTTTGGTTCGGGGCTGGCCAGACGGCGAAAGCCATCATCGATATCTGGGACAACCACGACGCCGATATATATTGGCGCGTGCGAAAGGCGGCGATCCTTGACGAGCTTGGCTTCGTGAAAGATGCCGATGACGTCCGCGATCGCGTTCTGCGAGAGATCAAACGGCGCACGCAGCGCGACCGGCTCGATATTGAGAATTTGTCGCGCGAGGCCTGGATCGTGGGCTTTCAAGCGCGGATCGATGAGCGCGAGCGTGGCGAAGAGCCGAACGAAGAGGCGCAAGCGCGAACCGCCCGACTGGAGCAGCTAAGCGCCCATCGCTGCGATCCCAACCACGAACTGGATTGGTTGGAAGAGACGGTCGACCGAAACGCGCCGCGTCGCATATTCAGGCTGATTGAGGCCACCGGCTGGCCACTGGTCTCAGAGCGTCGCGGCCTCTATCATGTATTCAACGATGTTCCCACGCGTTGCGTGCAGCGCGAAATGCGCAAATACATCGATAACCATACCGCGGCCGATATCTTTTTCAGTCTCGCACTCGTGATCCGGCTGGCCCTCAATCCAAGGCCCGATATCAATCCAAGGCATCGCCGCGTCGCGCCAAACGTTAAAGAGGCTCTTGCACGGGCCAAAGAGAATAACGAGATCGAAGAGCTAGTCGCGTTCGTCAGAAAAATCGCGAAGAATTTACTCCAGTCTTTGGGAGTTACCACCGATCAGGACCGAGGCAGCGAGGCGACCGCGGCGCGATTGAGCACAGCGATCGATATCCTGGCATTGGCCGTTCCCTTTTGCTCGCCGAAAACCGCAGAAAGCGCGCTGAGTTTCGCGTGCGACGTGTATTCGGGAAAGTCCGTCGGGGCCAGGCCAGCGCTCTATGAACCACTGGATCGACTGTTGCACAATTCGCTGTGCCGCGCAGCCGATGAGCCCCAGCTTGTTGCGTCCGCCTTGCCCAGAATTATGGGATTGAGAATTGTTGGAACGGAGCGTTTTGAGCCAAAAAGTCCGTCAGACTGGCCGGAGCCGGCAAAGCACATTCAGAAGCCGAAGCAAAGCACAAAGCTCGACCGCAATAAAACCGATTGGGAGGCCATTGTCCGGCGCCTGCTATCAGCCGCGCTTGCAAGCGAGCCGGAAGGCCGGGC